>DATCTT010000123.1:0-2265 GCA_036567845.1 Candidatus Ozemibacteraceae bacterium
ACACCGGCCACCCGCTGCCCGCCGGCCTCGCCCTCGACGGCGAGTGGAAGTTCGCCCCCGGCGACAATCCCGCCTGGAAGGAGCCCGCGTGCGACGAATCCGCGTTCCAGCCGATCATGGTGCCCTCGGCATGGGAGCACGCCGGCCATCCCGACCTCGACGGCCACGGCTGGTACCGCAAGACCTTCCGTCTCGACCGAACGTACGCCGAGGCGACACTGGTCCTCGTGCTCGGCAAGATCGACGACTACGACGAGGTCTTTCTCAACGGCGTCTCCATCGGCCGCAGCGGTCGCATCGACGACCCCGTCCAGCACGGCGAAGATCGTACCTACTCGATCCAGCGGGCCTACAACTTCCCCGCCTCGCTGCTGAAAGAGACCAACCTCATCGCCGTCCGCGTATGCGACACCCACGGCAACGGCGGCATCTACGAAGGCCCGATCGGCATCCTCACGCAGGCACAGTTCGCCAAGTACTGGGAGAGTCGCCGCGAACGCTCGACCAGCAGCCTCATCGACCTGTTCTACTCCGAGGAGTGATCACACGCAGCGCGCTCATTCCAGACCACCACTCAACTTCATATAAACCATGATCACCCTCCGCCACCTCGCCCGCGTCTATCCGCTCAAAAGCGGCCCGTACTTCGCCCTGCGCAACATCAACCTCGAAATCAAGGAGGGAGAGTTCGTCTCCATCATGGGGCCCTCCGGCTCCGGCAAATCCACGCTCCTGCACATCCTCGGGCTCCACGACTCCGAGTGGGAAGGCGAGTACGAGTTCGACGGCGCTGCGGTCCACAAGCTCGGCAAATCCGCCCGTGCCGACCTCCAGAAAAAGAACATCGGCTTCATCTTTCAGGCCTACCACCTGATCGACGACCTCACCGTCGCCGAGAATCTGGAGATGCCGCTCTCCTACCGCGATGTGCCGCGCAAGGAGCGCCAGAGCATCGTCTGTGACATGCTCGACCGCTTCCAGATCGTCGGCAAACGCGACCTCTTCCCCAGCCAGCTCTCCGGCGGCCAGCAGCAGCTCGTGGGCATCGCCCGCGCCCTCGTCGCCAAACCCAAGATCATCCTCGCCGACGAGCCCACCGGCAACCTCCACTCCGATCAGGGACGCGAGATCATGGAGCTGTTTCAAAAGCTCAACCGCGACGACGGCGTCACCATCGTCCAGGTCACCCACTCCAACGAGAACGCCAAGTTCGGCAGCCGCATCGTGCGCCTGGCCGACGGTATGATGGCCAATCCCTGACCCAGGGCCGCAGGACCGCCCAGCTCTCCGGTCCTGCAGCGCCCGACACACAATCGGCAGCCTTCCAGATCCATCCCGATGTTCAACCTCCGCCGTGCCCTCCGATCCCTCGCCAAGACACCGGGCTTCGCCGCCACCGCCGTAGCGACGATCGCGCTGTGTCTCGGGGCAAACCTCGCCATCTACGCCGTCGTCGATGCCATCCTCGTCCGGCCCCTGCCATTCCCAGAGGCCGAACGCCTTGTCATCCTCTACAACGCCTACCCCGGAGCGGGGGCCGCGCGTTCCTCCTCCTCCATCCCCGACTATTTCGAACGCCGCCACGCCCTGCCCGCACTCGCCTCGGTATCCAATTTCCAGGGCGCCAGCTTCATCGTCGGCGACGGCACCACGCCAGACCGGGTGGAGGCCGCACGCGTCTCGCCCGAATTTTTCGCCACCCTCGGCGTGCCCCTCGCCAAGGGCCGAGCCTTCACCGATGACGAGCTCACCTACCAGACCGACCAGGTCGCCATCCTCACCGACGAATTCTGGCGGAGCCGGTTCGACGCCGATCCCGATGTCGTCGGACGCACCTTCCTCAACGACGGACTCGCCATCACCGTGGTCGGCGTGCTGCCGCCGGGGTTCCGTTTTCTGTCGAGTCGGGCCCAGTTCTTCCGGCCCACGTCCCACGAGCTAAAACAACGCGAACCCTCCAACCGGCACTCCAACAGCTGGGAGATGGTCGCCCGCCTCGCCCCCGGGGCCACAATCCAGGATGCGCAGGTCCAGATCGATGCGTTGAATGCCCGGCTGCTCATCGACGATCCCGTCGCCCAGCTCGTCAAGGACGTCGGGTTCCATACCACCGTCGCCGGGCTCCACGCCGACCACGTACGCTCGATCCGCCCCACCATCCTCCTGCTTCAGGCCGGCGGGCTCCTCCTATTGGTCATCGGCACCGTCAACCTCGCCAATCTTCTGCTGATCCGCGCCAGCGGCCGCACCAAGGACCTCGCCGTG
>DATCTT010000124.1:0-15656 GCA_036567845.1 Candidatus Ozemibacteraceae bacterium
CCAGCAGACGGCATTGAACGCGCTGGAAGAAGGTTGGCTGGTCGGAATTCATATTACCATTCGTAGTGATATTCTTCGCCGTCCAGACTGAGATCACGGCTTGGGGCGACGATCTTCTTGTTCGGGGCGAACACGGTTGGCCGCGTCTGGCCTTCCAGAACGGGCTTTTCGAGCTGGACCCCGTCGAACCAGACCGAATACGAGGCGTTCGTCGGTGACTGGTTCTGCAGGACGATCCAGGTCGTGCTCGCGATGGTATCGCTGAAGGTATAATCGTAGGTCACATAGATGCGATGCCAGGTGAAAGGCGTGTCATACGGCGGGGTGGGGAACCGCGGATGGCGTGCCACCCTGGACTCGAGGATGCCGGCTTCGACAAGGTTCCCGAAAGGCTTCAGCACCCCATCCTTGCCGATCATCGCCCCGTCGTGCCCGGCCTTGGCGCCGTTCTCATCCGCCCTGAAAAAGCCGATCGCGGCCGTTCCGGTGCCCGGACACACCCAGGCCGAAAGGATGAAGCGGTTGTTTGGGGTGGGCGCCGAGAAGGTCGATGTCGCGACTTCCTGATACGTGCTCCCAGAGCCGACATCGGGCCCGGTGACGGGGGTGGCGAGGGCGTTGACCGTCAGGGACAGAAGCACCGAATCGCTGGCCCCCGGGGAGCCGGGGTAATAGGCTGGTCCATACAACAGCTGGGAACCGGTGTACGTGCCGGCCGGCTGTGCCACATCGACCGGCCCGATGGCCACGGTCGCCGTGCCATACTGGCCGGGTGAAAGGGTGCCGGGAGTGACATCGGTGAAGGTGAAAAGCCCCGACGGGATGGTGTTGCCGCCACTCACCAGGTTCGAGGTTGTCCAGGCGAAGGAGGAGAAGGTCGCGTTTCCGGCATTATAGACGGGAATATCGATCGTGGGCGATGTCTCTCCTGCTGTGATGGTGCCGGCATTGATCAGGGCCGGAACGATCTGGAGACGCGGATACGCGGTGACGGTGACACCGACCTGGAAGGTCGCGGAGGCTTCGAATCCATCCAGGATGCTGTTGGCATTTTCGTCCTCGAAGGCGGTGAACGTGGCGAGATAGGTGTCGGCGGCCTGCATGGTAGGGATATTCAGGGTGATCGTGCAGGCCTTGTCGGAGCTCGGGTTCACCGTGAACGGGTTGGGAGCCATGGTGATCGCGGAAGTCGGATACGTTCCCCCTCCGGCTCCGGGCATCGGAATGAGGCTCCAGCGGCCGCTGGAAATGCCGATGGCCGTCAGGTTGTAAATTTTGAAGGGGAGAGAGGGGGTGGTCCCGGGGGCTTGGCTTCCAAACAGGAGGGGGGTGTCGGCGCTGATCTTCTTTTCGCCGACGGTCAGCTTGAGAAGGAATGAGGTGTAGGCGTCCGTCAACACGTCGAGCAGGCCGTTGCCGTTGAGATCGGCAAAAATCTTCTGGGATCCGCTGTAGGGCATGCCGGCCTGGCCAAGGGGAACGCTGACCGAGACGGTTGCCAGGAACGAGGACCCGTTTGCCGGAAAGAGGGCCGGAGTCGTGATCGTGAAGGAGGGGGCCGGGATCGGGGTGGGACCCGGAGCGATCGGGGCGAGCACGCTGGGACTTGCCAGGATGGTTTTCCCGCTCAGATCCACATTGCCGACGTTCTTGATCTCGAACGTGCCGGTTTTGGACTGGCCGGCCGGGACGAAAAACAGATCGAGCGGATCCTGGACGACGGCGATAGCCGCTTTGCTGTCGACGCCGAGTTTGATGGTCATGGTGTCACTCGCCTCGAAGGAGTCCGTCAGCCCATTCGCATTTTCATCATTCCAGACTTTCAGGGTGCCAACGTAGGTTCCCGGAGGTGTGTTGGCGGGTATCTGCACCTGCCATGTCCCTGTTTTGCTCTGGCCGGGGTTCATGTAGCTGAACACGATGGGGGAAAGAATGACGCTCGATGTGGGAATCGAGGTGCCGCCACTGACGAGATTGGCTGTGATCGTGGCGACCGGTCGCGCGAGAACGAGCAGGCCGGTGTTGTTGATCGAGTAGGAAACGACTGGACTCGTCTGATATGGTGCCGCTCCAGTGATCTGCGTCGTGTCTTCGATGATATTGACGGACTTCGCGCCGATCTTGAGATAGAGTGTGAACTTGTCCTGAGGGTCTGAGACGTCGCGGCCGTTGACGGGGTTGTCGTTGAACAGCCATCCATACTGACCGAAATAGTCACCATCCGTTTTCGGGTCGGGGATGGTGAAGGTAAGCGTGGCGGTGAAGGTTTGGCCAGGAATCGTGCCGGCCGGTGCGAGGAAGCTGTAGGCGGTGGAGGCGAGCGAATCGGCTGCCGAAAGCAGGTTCGTTTTTTCCCAGAGAAGGCCGGTCAGATCGATGCTGCCGATGTTGCGGCAGGAAAAATTGACGCTGCCCGATTCGCCGGGGATGCGTCCGCCCATGTTGACCGTGGCGTTGATGACATCGATGGCACCGTAGGGGTTGACCGTCACCTGGACGATGAAGCCGTCGAGCGCCTCGGTCGGGTCGCCGAGATACGTACCATCCCCGTCGAGGTCCTCGAAAACGATCTGAGTGCCCGTGTAGACGCCTGTTGGGACGCCTGCGGCAACGTAGAGGCTCATGGTCGCGTAGCCCGTGGTCGAGGGAGAGACCGGGGACTGGAAGGTGGCCGACAGGTTTTCTGCCGGAATCGTTTTCCCGCCCGGGCCGACGAGGTCGCCCGGAAAGAGCTTCAACTGCGTCAGCGCGAGCGTGCCCGTGTTGCTGATGGAAAACGATTTGTCGGTGATCGTGTAGGTCGGCGTCCCGTTGCCGAGATTCAGGGTGTCTGGGGAAACGGTGAAGATCGATGTTCCGACGCGAACCAGAAGCTGGAAGGTGTCGTAGGTTTCCCCCGCGTCGATCGATCCGTTCGGAATCGTGTCCTCCAATAATGTATATGTTGAAATATAAATTCCCGCGGGCTGCGCCACGTCGATGAAGGTGGAGATGCTGGCGATGAGCATCCCGTTGGTCGCAAGGGTTCCCGGATTCGGGGGCGTGAAGATGAGCGGGTTGGTCAGCGTTGCCGCCGCCAACTGTGCCGGCGTCTGGATGAACTTCAGGGCCGTGAGGTTCACATTGCCGCCGTTGAAGGCCGTGACGGTCTTCGTGGCGACAGCCGAGGTCGGGGGCCAGTTCCCGAGGTTGATGAGGTCCTCGTTGACCTTCACCAGCTTCGTTTCATTGACCGTCACGCGCACCGAAAACTCATCAAAGGGTTCCCGCACGTCGCGGGCCAGGTTGGTCGGGCTGTAGTCGTCCCAGACACTGAATGTGGCGATGTAGGTCCCCGATGCCTTGTTGTAGGGGATGGAAAGGGTGAAGGCCGCATCAGCGCTTCCGGAAAGGGCGATCCCGAAGCCGCTGATCGGTGAGAATGAAACATTACTCCTGTCGATATATTGAGAGTTCGATCCAAGAAGATGGGCTGATTGCCAGGAAACATTGGTGAGGGCGGCATTTCCCGTATTGTCGACCCGGGAATACCCGATAGTTTTCGTCGAGTTGCAGTCCATCGAGCCGAAATCGATCGTGCTTGACGCAAGTGCCAGATTCCGGCTGACGATTGTGATGGTGTTAGAGATGTCGGATGTCGTGGTGGTCGTTGAGGTGTTCAGATCCGTTCCCGTCGCAGAGGCGACCATTGTGCAGCCTGGGGCGGATGTGCTGGCGATCGCAAGATATGTCCAGGTGAAGGTCGCGGGAAAGTCCGGCGAAATATCAGCAGAGGGGGGCGTTGGCCCGGAGACGAGACTCAACTCCCCCGTGCTGCCGGAATATGCGACGGGATTGGTGGGTGTGGTGGGCGAGAAGGTGGAGCCTCCCGAAACGGGGTTCTGGACGAACAGCGTTGCCGTGACGGTTGCTCCGATTTCCACGGTTGGAGGCGACAGGGTCAGCGTGCTGGACAGGCGGCTCGGACTCTGGAGTGTGAAATAGAGGGAAGCCAGAAAAATCTCTTTGGCACCGGTGTTCTTCACATCCCAGAAATCCACGCGATAGGTGCCGTTGCCTTCCCCAGCGGTTTCAAAATAATAATCGACGATGGCGGAAGTGATTTTTCCGGAGTTATCCAGCTCCGTTCCATTCGGTCGATACACCCAGATCCCGTAGTCCAAGGCCGCTGCTGTCGTGAACCGACAGTAGACTCTCTGGCCTGCACTGAAAAAATACTGCTCTGGCGACAAGCCGGAGTTGGCCGAGAGCACTCCGGTGACATTCGCGACATGCCAGGCGCCGCTTCCCCCCGATGCCGTCAGCTCCGACGATGGATTGTTCACATCGGTGGCGTGGAGAGATGCCGAAAAGGTGTAAGTTGCTACCGCAGCCGTGGGGGAAACATCCACATAAAAGACGAATGATGTCGACTTTCCGCCTGGCAGAAGGAACGGGAGGGATGTCGGCGAGGCCAGGGTGTAGCTGTGGTTGGGGAGGCTGAGAGAGAGGGTTGCGGCATCGATGTTTGCTCCCGCCTGTCCTGTGTTGGCTATCGTCACGGTGACGACCAGATCCTCTTGACTCTTAGCCACATCGACATACGGTTCGCTCAGTCCTGTGATGCTGAGATTTGCAGGAGTCTGAATAACGCAGAGGTTGCTTGTCGTTGTGGCTGCCTGAATGCGGGGTGTGGAGGTGGCATTCGCGTCGAAGCCGAAACCGGAGACGAGAAGTTGGAAATTCCCGGTTGTGTTTGCCAACAAACTGTAGATGAAGGTGACGGATGATTCCCCTGAAATGTCCTGACGAAGGGGGGACGGGCCCGTGACGAGCGTGGCGGTTCCGGTGTTGCCTGAAGCCCAGGTGAGAGAGGCGGGTTCGGCGTCGAGAAGAGTGGCGCTTCCGACGTTGCTGAAGGTGAGGGTGGCAATGAAGGTCGAACCCAGGCTCACAAAGGAAGGCAGTTGGAACGAGAGCGTCGCGGAAGCGGGCGCTCCAACCGTGAAGGTGTTTTCGCAGAGCGGGATCGAATCGAACACGCGTGTTCCCACGATGCGCCAGATGCCCGCAGGGGAAGCCGGAGTGAGCTCGAACTCGCCTTCAAAATCACCATTTTCATCCGTCATGACAGCCGGATCGCTGTAGGCAACCTGGACGCCGTTCGGGTCATACAGGCGAAGCCGATGTTCCTTCAGCGGGGTCAGATTTTCCGCGCGCGCGAAAACGGTGTAATACCCCTGATTGAACTCACTCGATTTGATGAGGCGTGCTGCATCCTTGTAGGTGTTGACAAGACCCGCAACGATGGTCCAGTTTCCCGGGGTGAGGGCACCGTCGTTGTTCGAGGTTGGTATCTGCAGATTGATGTCCCGATATGAAATCCAGGCGTCGATCGTGGCCGGTCCCGTTGCCGAGGTCGGATCGACTTCCAGCAGATACCGGCAGGTTGTGGCCAGGCCGGCGTAGATCGTGGCCGGTAGAGCGGCGGGAGGGGCGATGTTCAGATAGGACCCGTGGGTAAACTTGAGCGTTGAAGAGTCCCAGAGGCCGGCGGCATTCAAATCCCCGACATTTTCGACGGTGACATCGACGGGAACCTCGGTCTGGCCGAGATACACCGTGGCAGGCGTGACGACACTGACGACTCGCAGGGATGCCGGAGCGCGGATGAGCCAGTTCGCCTTGATGTCCGAACCGATGTCCCCGCATGGGCGGCCGGATACCAGGCTTGTGGCCGAGGCCGTTGCATCGATCGTGTCGATATCGCAGATACTATCGGACAGGATATTGATACTGAACTGGACGATGATACTTCCGTTGGCAGGAATGACCGTTCCGGCGGCGGGTGAGGTGAGAGACCAGGTGTAATGGCCGACGGCCGGAATCTTGAAGGTCAGGCTGGCTCCATCGAAACTTGCCGGAGAGTCTCCGGTATTCGAGAGATAGACGTTGACGGGAAGACCGGATTGGCCGCGGGTGACCGTCGTCTGGCTCACTTCGACTTTCGTGATCTGGATTTTCGCCCGTTTGAAAACGGCCTGGACGGATTTGGGCGATTCGCGCCCGGTCCTGTCGACATCGGTGATGCAGTAATATACAGCGTCTTCCGCCGGATCTTCACTCCAGCTTGTCGAGCTGGTACTGGACCTGAGAGACCAGGGGCCTCCGGAAGTTGTGCTGCGATAGATGCGATAACAGTGCGTGGCGATGGCCAGCGGCGGTGTGTTGGCCGGGTTCGTACTCGCTGGCCAGCTGAGAAGAGCAAGGCCGCCAGTCGTTTCAGAAGCCGTGAGGCCGCATGGACTGATGTTTACCGAGACCCGGTCGATCCAGCAGCCCATATGAATGAATTTGTTTGCCGTTGCAGCGGTTGCAAACTTCCATTGTAGCCGCATGGAATAGGAGGCTCCTGCCGGGAGCGTGCTCGTCCACGTTGCGACATCCGCCCAGGGGGTGGCAGCCATGTCGGTGTTTGCGGGTGCCGTCGTTCTTGACCAGACCTGATCGATAACGGCTGCGTTGACCTGGAACCCTGTGCTATTGTTGTAAAAACCCCCCGTCAGGGTCATATCCCAGTTGATATACCCGTTTGGCGCCGTGATACTTCCCGCATTGTTCGAGTTGGCCACACGAGCTTTATACGACATCCCGATTTCGACATTTGCAGGGGAGGCGAGCACGCCGCCAGACAGAATGCTCTGCTGAAGGTAGCCATAGGCCGGGGTTCTGTCTACGCTTGGTCCTGTGTTGTTCTCATAGGAATAACCGAGATAAGACTGGCTTGATTCAATGCCTTCGGACGAGTTGAAGGGCGCTGGTGCCGCACCGCCAGACAATCCGGTGTAAATATCTGCCATGTCTCCCACGGATTCCGAAGCAGCCCAGCCTGCCGCGCTGGTCGTGAAACTGGCATTGCTCATCTGTTCGAGGGCGTGAACCGGCGATGCTCCCACCAGCAGGCAGATGAGGATGAACAGAACCGGATATTGGTGGAAAGGGAGGCGCTTCATACGGGTTCTCCTCTCTCTTACAGGCGATGCCGCTAACGGTCTGTCAGTGTCATCGGTCGATGCGCAGGGAACGGCCGGAAAGACCGAGGGTGATGCCGAGCTTGTTCTCTCCGGGGAAGTCATCGACCTCGGTCGTGCTCAGATAGAACCAGTCACGGGTGAGTGTCGTCTGTGCCTCGATCTGCCAGGAGGCGATCATGCCGGAGGTGTCTGCAACCTCAAAGCTGGTGTTCTCTGCGATGTTGCTTGCGGCCTTCCAATACACGTCACTGGTGCCCGTACCCCACCGGTGCCCCGGAATATGCCGGTCCGCCTGTGTCGGGTCATATAGATAATCGAGCTCAGCCAGGTTGGAAAGCTCGCTCGCGATCGCGTTTGGGCTCGAAAGATCCGGATTGTAGTTGGCCGATGCAGCGGCACGCATGGCAAAAGCCTGACGGATTTGGCCCAACGTCATCTTCAGTTGGGCGTTCTTCTGGCGCTGCTCCTGGATTTCGATGCCGGGAATGAGCCGCATGGCAACGATCCCGCCGATCATCAGCGCGACCAGCAGCATCAGAATCACGGTTCCCTGTCGATTCATGACGGCCTCCTCACTCTTGGACAATATAGCTCCGGCCTTTTGTTTCTGTCATCCCTGAACGATGACGGGAGTCAGGATTTTCTCCCCAGGACGAGGTCCAGATAGATGGCTCGCCCCTGCCATCCGAGAAACAATCCCAGGATGGTGAGAAGCAAATACTTCCAGAGGGGAGTCGCTGTCTCGGTTTGTTCCGACAAATGAAGAACGGCCCGGTGCCGGCGGGCCTGGATCAGGTCCCCGGCTGCTTCGGCCCGGGTGAGATAATAGGTCCGGACGGTTTCGTCGGTGGGGAACCGGCGCAGCCAGTCCTCGAGCAGGGGCTTCGCGAGATCGTAGGTCATCGAGGCGGTTCGTCGGAGCAGGACCTTGGAGGAGTTGAACTCGCTTGGATTGCGTATGGGAGCGGGAGAACGGTCGAGCCAGACGGGCGGCACGAGGGAGGGATCGATGGACTTGGCCTGACTCCAGAGGCGTTTTGCCTCGGCGAGATTTCCGGCCATCTGGGCGTTTTTTGCCCGCTGGAACAGGTTGCGGACGCGGGCTTCCCGCACCGAATCCGGCATGGTCTGACGGGGAGCCGAGGGGCTGTTCTGAAGCGCCGCCAGAACTGGCGTGACGGCCGCCATCGCAATGCATATTATAATATTGATTATTATATAATAAAATATTTTCATGCGCCGGTCCGGCCGGGAGTGCCTTTTCCTGACGATCTGGTGCCGATCTCTCTCTCCCTTCATCATATCTCATGGAGGCGAGGGAAGTCCAGAAGCGGACCGACGAGAGACATGTCACTCGCTGTCGCGGCCATCCTGTCCGAACGGGATGCCGGGAGATGGCGGCGGGGGAAGGGGCTGCCAGTCTCGAGCTTCGGGAACGGGAAGGCCCGAGTCGGGGGGAGTGGGGCCGAAACCGGGCTGCGGCTCGACCGGTCCGACCGAGACGAAATCCGGGATCGGCGGCGACAGCAGCGGCTGAATCTGGCGGGGCCATGGCATGATTTCCAGGTGGTCCGTGCGATCGATGATGAAACACTGGTTCAGATACACGATCTTCGCCAGCATCTGATGGAACGGCACCTGCCGGAACGAGGCGTAGACGGGAAAATGCAGGTCCTTCGGAAACTGCATCGGGGTTTCGCCCCCGAGCGCGATCTGGCGCAGCACCATCTGGATGTCGTCCCCCCGCGAAAGGAGCGTGCCGGGCTTCTTCAGTCCCTGGAATCGGATTGCGAGCTCTTCGGGATCCCGGCTCTTCACGCGATCGAGGATATCGGTCCAGCGTTCCCCCGCCGCCTCGAAGGGCAGCACGAGCAGCACAGGGCCTGCAAGCGCGAACCGGTGATGCTGTGGCATTACCTTCAACAGCATCTTTTCGAGCGTCGGGGCATGGGCATACGGGACGACCCCGCCGCCCGACTGGAAATGCATGACCACGTGGTAGCCGAATCCGGCGGTCAGCAGCTCCAGGGCCTCCCACAGGCCGACCGGCAGGCCCATGAACGACCAGTCCCGATGATACGGGGGCCGGCTCGGCATCGGAATCCGCATCTCCACGAACGTGCGGTCCGATGCCCGCCGGAACAGCACGCTCTCCTGGCGAATCTCCTCCACACGCCACTCTGCATCGATCCGCATGCCGGCGACTGCATGAAAACGCTCCCGGCCATACCGGATCCAGGCCCGGGCTCCTGTCGGTCCCCAGAGAATTACCTCGACGATGGGGTCGCCCTGCTCAGGACGGCGATACTGCGGCCCCGTGTGGGCCTCCGCTGCCGGGATGCCACCCGACCAGACGAGCAGGAACACCAGGATCAGAAAATGTGGAATTCTCGCCGTCCGGTTCACGAACCGAACCGTCCCATGGCCATGAGACGTTCGAAAATCAGCACCCCGTTCGTTGCCGCGCCGCGTCGCAGATTGTCGGCCACCACCCACAAATTCAGGCCGTGTTTCACGCTCGTATCGCGCCGGATGCGGCCGACGAACACCTCGTCCCGGTGCTGTGCGAGAAGCGGGGTTGGGTAGATGTTCCGACCAGGGACGTCCATCACGACGACGCCGGGAGCCTTCTCGAGCAGGGACCTGGCTTCCTCGGGCGTCATTCCGCCGCTCAGTTCGAGGTTCACCGACTCGCTGTGTGCGTAGTACACTGGAACACGAACCGTCGTGGCACAGACGGGGATCGCCTCTTCCAGAATCTTCTGCGTCTCGCGAACCATCTTTTCCTCTTCACGGCACATTCCCGACTCGAGGAAAATGTCGATGTGCGGAAACAGATTGAAGCCGATCGGATGCGGATACACCCCCTCGGGAGCCGGCTCGCCGGCCAGGTGTGCCCGGCTCTGGGCGTTCAGGGTCTCGATCGCCTCGAGACCGGTTCCCGAAACCGACTGGTATGTCGAGACGACAATGCGCCTGATCGGGTTCACCCGGTGGATCGGCGCGATCGCGACCACCATCTGGATTGTCGAACAGTTGGGATTTGCAATGATATTGCGCGGTATTGATTTGAGCGCGTGCGGATTTACTTCGGGGACGACGAGCGGCACATCGTCTTCCATGCGGAAGGCATTGCTGTTGTCGATCACGACCGCTCCTGCCTCGGCCGCCCGGGGGCACCAGGTCCGGCTGATCTCGGTGCCGGCCGAGAAAAACACCGCGTCCAGCCCCTTGAAATCAGCCCCTTCGAGCGCCTCGACTTCGACCTCGGTGCCCGCGAACCGCATCTTCTGGCCCTTGCTCCGCTCCGAGGCGAACAGCCGAAGCTTGCGGGGCCGGAGATCGTGCTGCTCGAGCACCTGAAGGATGGTGCGGCCAACCGCGCCGGTGGCGCCGACGATACCGAACGAGGGGATCTGCTTCATGACGATTTCTCCTGCGTCAGCGGCCGGTCTGTCCACCGGCCTGGTCTGTGTCCGTTGCGGAGACCCCTTCAGGGTCTCCCGCTTCCCGTGCCCGCCGTGACTCCTGCAGAAACGAGGAGTAGCCTGTGGGCCGGTAGAATCGTTTGGGTATATCCGCTTTCGGTGTCTCCAGGGATGCCGTGCCCACACCTCCCGGAACGGCCCCCGGAAGGGCTGCGGCAGCCGACGCCAGTGCGGGCAGTACGGCCGACAGGGCGGTTTCCTCAAGCCTTCGGGTTCCGGAACCCGTCTGGGTGATGGCGGTCGTCTTGCATTGGGAACGGAACTTCGAAAAATCAGGCATCTTCGGCGGGGTGAACCGGAATCTGCTCCCCGCCCCCGGACCCTTTGGGGCCGGGGGGCCCGAACGTGGATCGGGATCCGCCGGATCGACCGGCTCCGCTATCGCCTGGAGAGGAATCTGGCCCGGACCTGGCGAATTCGCCGCCGGCGTTTGAGGCTCGCTCATCCATGCGGGAAATGCCTGCTGCCGGAAACCGGGGCCGGAATCATCCTGCGCGAAGCCTGGCAGGGCACATGTCAGAATCATCATCAGTCCGATCAGATCTCTTCGTTGCATGGCGGCATCCTTGGCAAAACTGACGTGCAACGTACCATGAATTTTCCGTGATCACAACCGCCCGATTGATTCGTCGGAGGCTTGCCGCATTGGGAATGTTCGGCTAAACTGTAGATGATGAATATGTCGCCGAGATCGCCGAAGACGGTGCGTCTCCGGTATAAAAACCCGCGTTACGACCGGGTCGTAAGAATAAATACCGAAAATATCGCCCGCAGCATGGGCTTTGACGAGGACCAGGTGTTCGATATCACCCTGGCCGTCGAGGAGGCCTACACCAACGCGATCGAGCATGCTTCCCGGCATGGTCCCGATCTCGAGCTCGAAATCATCTACTTCATGCTCGAAGATCGCATCGAGATCTCGGTCCACGACACCGGTTGCGGCTTTCTCGCCCCACAGGATGACGGAACCCCGCCCTGCTTCCGGGGAATCGAGAGCGCGCGCGGTCGCGGAATCGCCCTGATTCGCATGCTGTCCGATGCGGCGGATATTCTGTCCGAGCCCGGGATCGGCACCCTGATCCGTATCACGAAGTTCCTGGCCAAGCCCAAAACGAGGTCGGGGGCGGCTCCGGCGAAGAAAAAGCCTGCCGCACCGAAAAAGAAACGCTCGCCGGGCGTGGCCGGCAAGCGCTCTTCTAGATCCTCGAACCTGCTCGGGGCGGCGGGTCGCTGATTCCCTCTCGGGTCAGTCAGCGCCGATCCGGTGTTTCAATTCGTCGACGCGGCGCTTGACGGCCGCGAGATCCATCTGTTCGAACTTCGCGGGCAGAAACTTCACGTCGGTGCACTCGAGTACCGCGATGAGATCCATGTATTCGAGGCGTTCCGCATGCGCCATAGGGCGGTAGCTCGCGAACGCCTCCCGCACAAACTCGCCGATTGGTCGCTTCTCCGGCCCTTCCTCCTGGATCTCATACAGCCGAGAGGCGCTGATCAGAACTCCCTCCATCTCGTTGCCTCCGATGTCCATCGACTCCGGAAACTCCGGGACGTCCGCCGGGGAGAGCGTCACCTTGTTCTTCTTCGCCAGCGACAGGAACAGCGCGCGCTTGTCCTCCGGCGTCTGGGGCGCGAACAGCGGGATGTGGACGTCGAGACGTCCGACGCGCTTCAGATCGACCTCCAGCAGATCGGGGCGGGAGGTGGCGAAAATCCAGAAGATCCGGCCGCGGTTGCGCGTGTCGGCCATCTCGCGGGCAAGCATGCCGTAGATGCGTCCCGACAGGCCGCCGTCATCGTTGCTGCCGCCCCGCTTGCCGGCCATCTGGTCTGCCTCGTCGACGAACACGATCACCTGACCCATGGCGTGCAGGATCTTGAACACCTGTTCCAGATTGCCTTCTGTCGCGCCGACCCATTTGTCGCGGAAGTTCTTCAGTTCGACGCAGGGAACCCCGGCCTCGCCGGCGAAGCATTCGACAAGATATGTTTTTCCGGTTCCGATGCGGCCATTGATGAGATACCCCATCGGAAGCGCCTTCAGTTTGCCGCGCTTCATCAGCTGGGCGTCCTGGCGCATCCAGCGCACGGCTTCGGTGTGGCCGGCCACGTCCGCAAGCGTCCGGGACGATTCGACGAACTCGATCTTCCCGCTCGCCGACTTCTCGATCATCTCCTTCTTGACACTGCGCAGATACTCCATCGTGATCCGGCGGTTGTTCTTGACGGCGCGCCGGACGAGATTCTGAAGGTCCAGACGGGAAAGTCCTTCGAGCTTCGAGGCGAGCGATCGACGGTCCACATCGCAGATCGAGCCGAAATCCGTCAGATCGGCGGTGACATGCTCGATGAACTCGAGCACCTCGGCCGCGTTGGGCAGCTCGATGCGCAGCTTTGCCGAGCGGGGGTTCTCGACCACCTGGCGGCTCAGATCGGTGAGATTCTCGGCGATCAGGCAGGTTGCCACGAAGGCGCTATTGATCGTCGGATCCGCTGCCCAGTCGAGGAGCCGAATCAGAGTTTCGACCGTGTCGGGGTTCGTGTAGGCCGGGTCCGTCCGCGGCAGCAGGAAATGCGCGTAGTCGATGATCACTGCAACGCGCACCGGGTCGGGGACGGGCTTCCCGTCGGTGCCGGGCCGTGTCCTGAACAGGCCGTTCCGGATGAACCGGTCGATCAGCTCGAGAGCCCGTTTCGGCTCCTTGGGAAGCACGTTGCCGAGTTCGAGCAGCTTGCCCGGATCGTTCGCCGGCGCCGATGGAGAAGTATAGCTCGTTCTATGAAAATCATCGAACACCTTGAGGAACGACTGGAACAGATCGCCGCCCTTGAGAAGACGTATGCCCTTGCCGCGGTCGTAGGCGATCACGGCCTCGAATGGCGCGAACATCACGCGGCTCAGGAAGTCGCGCAGGCTGAGTGTCTGGAGCGGCGCATCCGGGGTGGGGCGCCAGGGCACCCAGTCGTTGATGTTGCCGTACAGGATGAACTGGCTGACCGAGCCGCTCTTGAAGATCTCGGCCATCTCCTGGGCCCATGCCGGTGAACCGGACATGAGGGCCCCCTGCGATGCGGCAGGCTGTTTCGGAGTCTCGCCGCCGGACACCGGCTGGACGTCCGCGGCCGGAACGGGTTGCGCCTGATCTGTCATGAATGTGTCCCTCCCAGGGGGTTACGGTTTCTCTTCCTGGCCGGGCGGCGGCGGCAGGGGCTCGGATGGCTGGGCTTCCTCCGCGGGCAATTCCGGCAGGGGTGCTCGATAGACGGGTTCCTCGGCGGGCAGAACCTGGTCGCCTCCGATGCGGTTCAGGAACTCGGCATGCGAATCGACCCACTGCTCGGTTTCCCCGAGCGTCGAACTGATCCGGTCAATGCCGGCTGAAAGCGCCTCGGGCGTGCGGTTGAGGGCCGTTTCCTCACGGATCAGCTGGACCTGGTTCTCGATACGGTTCAGCTCCATCTCGACGAGTTTCAGGTTCTCCTGGGCCCGACCGATGTTCTCGAGCCGCTTCTGTCGGATCTCGATATTGCCGCGCACGGACTTCTCGAGCGCCTCGCTCAGTCCCGAGCCCGCGAGCTGCTTTTCGAGGTCGCGCAGTTCGCGCCGGATGGCGGCGGCATCGGTGCGCTCGAGGCTCTCACAGATCATGCGCCGCGTCACCAGCAGCTTGAGGAACAGCACCGGCAGCTGGCCGAGCGTCTTTTCCTTCGTCTCCCGGATGAACTGCATCGTGCCGTCGCTGTTCATGTCCATCAGCCGGCTGATCTGGGCCAGGTTGGCGTTCAGCGCCTCCAGCCGCGCGACCGAGGGCTTGTCGAGCGTGCGCACCATTTCGTTGATCCGGATGGCCTTGTCCTGCTCGATGAGGTTCAGCCGTTTCGACTGGATATATTTCTGGAACCGCGGATCCGTCGAGAGCATCCAGAGGTAGCATACCTCCATGCCAGCACCGAGGAACCAGAAGCCGGGGTTCAGCAGTCCCAGCGCAATCGCTCCGGCCAGTCCCATCTTGTTGACCGGCAGGGCGCCGAGGCCCGGCAGCGGGTAGCGCAGATGGAATGCTTCCGAAAGGTAGTCCCAGAAACCGAGTGGTGTGCGGGCCATGTCAGCGGGACCCTCCATCCTCGATGGCGAGGAACCGTTCCGTGATCTCGCGCAGACGGGCCTTGAACGCCGGCCCCTCCTGCACATCGAGTGGCGAAAGGCCCGGGACCTTGCCGATCTCTTCAGGGCGGATGAATATCTTCTCTGCTATTTTTCCAGGGCCCGGCGTGAACATGAAGACGCGGTCGCCGAGATACACGGCCTCGGCGAGGGAGTGGGTCACGATGAACACGGTCGCCTCGACTTCCTTCCAGAGCTGGGTGATCAGCGCCTGCATGTCGATGCGGGTCGGCTCATCCAGCGCCGAGAACGGCTCGTCCATCAGGATGATCCGAGGCCGCAGCACGAGGGTTCGGGCGATTGCGACACGCTGCTGCTGGCCGCCTGAAAGCTGGTAGGGATACTTGTTCTCATGGCCGAGCAGCCCGACTTTCCGGATGATGTCCATCGCGCGGGCTTTCATCTCGGCCGGTGAGTAGCCGAGCGCATCGCGGTTGATCTCGAGGCCGAACATCACGTTCTCGAGCACGGTGCGGTTCGGAAACGAGCTGTATTTCTGGAAGATCATCCCGCGGTCCTTGCCTGGCCCCGTGACGGGGCGGTTGCGCACGAGCACCTCGCCATGCGTGGGCGGCCAGACATCCGGAAAGCCCTGGATCAGGTTCAGGACGGTGGATTTGCCGCAGCCCGAGGGGCCGACCAGGGCGATGAACTCACCGACATCGGGCAGGTCCTCGATCTCGAAGTCAATGTTTTCGATCGCCTTGTATTCCTGCGGCGTACCCGCGTTGAAGATCTTTGTCACGTTCCTGAATG
Source organism: Candidatus Ozemibacteraceae bacterium (assembly GCA_036567845.1). Taxonomy (GTDB): domain Bacteria; phylum Muiribacteriota; class Ozemobacteria; order Ozemobacterales; family Ozemobacteraceae; genus MWAR01. Next base: position 15,423 of record DATCTT010000124.1, read on the forward strand.
TCACGACTGGGGGCTTGGGGCCGGCGGATGCCTGGGATCCAGCTCCTTCGGCCGGTTCCGAGCCGCCCGTGACAGGAGAAGATTTTGGCACGTCCGGTTTATCCGGAAGGTTGAAAAAAGGCCCGATCAGTCGCTTCCAGAAGGAGCGGGGGGCTGGTGCGGATGGTGGCGGGGCGTGAGGGGCCGTCGCATGCGGCTTCTGCTGCGGGGAAGGCGCCGTGGCCGGCGCCGGTT
>DATCTT010000125.1:0-2053 GCA_036567845.1 Candidatus Ozemibacteraceae bacterium
CGCCGGCCGGCCGTCGAGGCGGTTCTCCTGCTTCCAGGCAGCGCCTGGAGCCGTCTCCTGCTCCGGTTGCGGCTGGATCTCCCGCGCGTGCTCGCCGTGGCCGGCGCCGGGTTCATCCTCTCGATCCGCGAACTCGACATCTCGCTGCTCACGGTTCCCCCCGGCGGTGAAACGCTGCCGCTGAGACTGTTCAATCTCATGCACTATGGAGCCGGTGCCGACGTGTGCAGGATCGGCCTCGCCCTCGGCATGGTGGTGTGGGCTCCGACCTCGCTCATTGCCGCGCATGTCTGGCCGGCCGGAAGGGAGTGCGCATGAAGGGAGTCACCCTCACGCTGGCGGGCCTTTCCCGCCGTTTCAACGGTCGCGCCGTGCTCGACGCCCTGGATCTGCAGCTGTCGGCCGGTGAAGCCGCCGTCCTGTTCGGCCCCTCCGGCTGCGGCAAGAGCACGCTTCTCCGCCTGATCGCCGGCCTGGACGAGCCCGATGCGGGCACGATCGCGATCGGGGGAACCGCTGTTTCCGCCCCGGGAAGACTGCTTCCACCCTGGCTGAGAGGCTGCGGCCTCCTGTTCCAGAGCGATGCTCTCTGGCCGCACCTCACGATCGAAGAACAGGTGGGGCGGGTTGCCGCGGCCTCTTGCGACGCGCTTCCCGAAAAGTGCTGGCGTGACATCGGCGCAACGCTCGGTATCTCTTCCCTCTGGAAGCGGCATCCCGGAGACCTGTCGGGCGGTGAGGCCCGGCGGGTGGCTCTGCTCCGGTCTCTTGCTGCATCCCCCAGCCTCCTGCTGCTTGACGAACCGCTTGCCCACCTCGATGACGAGTCCGGCCACCGTGTTCTCGACGTTCTTCACGCCTGGCACGCCGACGCGAAGTCGACGCTTCTCATGGTTTCACATGAATCCTCCCTCCTCGCAGACTGGCCTGCCCGGCGCCTGCATCTGGAGCGGTTGATGCTGGGGCAGGGCAGCGGAAATCGGCCGGATTGACACGGCGGGGCCGGAAGGGGTACAAGTATTTCCGTCTGCGGCTCGCTGCCGCGGACGCGGTCGGGTGAACGGAAAACGGTGCAATGCCGTTGCGAGTCCGTCGCTGTAACCGGGAACGACCGTCGCAACAGGCCACTATCGGCATCATCCGATGGGAAGGCGCGGCGGAAGGGGGATCCGGGAGCCAGAAGACGTTGCCCAGCCGGACGTGCATCATGCCTTCGCGACAAGGAGACGGCAGCATGGCAGCCTCATCGTCTTTTTCCCGGGTTTTCCCCTCACGGGAGCGGGCCGGCCGGAGCCGGAGCATCGTTCTCGCCCTTCTGCTGCCGGTTTTCCTCTGGCTTGCCTATGCCGCTTCGGCCACGGGTGGGCGGGATATTCCGGCTTCCGCAACGGGGGCCGTGATGCCGGGCTCTGCCGTGCCCCACCGCATCGTATCCCTCGTTCCGAGTCTTACCGAAACCCTATTTGCCCTGGGGCTTGGCAGTCGCATCGTTGGGATCACGGATTTCTGTGACCATCTTCCGGAAGCGCGCTCGATCCCGTCGATCGGGACCTGTCTCGAGCCCAGCGTGGAAGCGATCGCGGCGCGCGGCCCTGACCTCGTTCTGTACGGCCCCGACCAGGAGCCGGTTGCCCGACGTCTGCGTGGGCTGGGGCTGAACTGCGTACCGGTGCGCCAGCTCGCTCTCGGGGATATTCCGGAAGCGGTCTTGCGCCTCGGGGATATCTGCGGGGCTCCTGCCGCGGCTGCGTCGGCCGCCGCACGGTTCAAAGACCGCCTCGATGCGGTGGCCCGGGCGGTTGGCGACCGGCCCAGGCCCCGCGTTCTGCTCTGCGTGGGCCGCGATGTCGCGGGTGGCCGGATCGAGCAGGCATATGTAGCCGCTCCCGGAGCGTATCACGATGCCCTTCTGCGAGTGGCCGGGGCTGAGAATGCCTGGCGCGGCCGCAGCCTCACCTCGTATCCCGTCGTGACCCAGGAGGGTCTGATGGGGCTGGATCCCGAAATCATCGTCGATCTCGTTCCCGACCCGGATCGCCAGCCGGGCGGCCTC
>DATCTT010000126.1:0-5598 GCA_036567845.1 Candidatus Ozemibacteraceae bacterium
GGCCGCTGACCGCCCCCGCCGTGAGCGACGCCCACGGGGACCACCGTCTTGCGATGAGTCTTGCTGTGGCCGGCCTCGTGGCGGACGGGGTGACACGCCTGCGCGGAGCCGAGCACATCGATGTCTCGTTTCCCGATTTCGAGCGATTGATCCGGACACTCGCCCGGTGACGCAGCCCCGGCTGGAATCCGCCTGGGACGGGGATTTGGGGCGGATAATTTCCCTCTTGCATTACGCCGCGAAATGGTGTACATTGTCGGCCACCAATCTTCGTCTTTCCCTCGAAAGACGGGAATATTGAGGAGTCGTCGTGATGTCAGATCGCAGCCATGATGTTCGCACCGCGAGCGTCATTGCGATCGATGGGCCGGCCGGTGCCGGAAAAAGCACGGTCGCCAAGCGGGTTGCGGAAAAGCTGGGGTGGTCCTATCTGGACACGGGTGCCATGTATCGCGCCATCACCTTCAAGGCTTTGAGCAACAAGATCGATTTTGCCGATCAGCAGCGGTTATTCACCTGCGCTCGTTCATCGAGCATCCGGTTCGTCGAGCGGAAGGGCTCCGCCCTTCCGGCAGTATATCTCGACAATCACGACGTCACGGAAGCGATTCGCGATCCCGAGGTTTCGCGGAACGTTTCCCATGTGGCCAAAGACGCGAAGGTCCGTGAGTGCATGACGCGCATGCAGCGCGAGATCGGTGCGAGGGGTCACTGGGTCGTGGACGGTCGTGATATCGGGACGGTCGTGTTCCCTGAAGCCGCCACCAAGATATTCCTCACCGCTTCCATCCGGGAGCGGGCCCGCAGACGCCTCGAAGAGCTCCAGGCGAAGGGGTTTGCCGGCAGTCTCGAAAGCCTCATGGATGAGATCTCCAAGCGTGATGAGATCGATTCCAATCGTGAGGTCGCCCCGCTGAAACAGGCGGACGGTGCAGTTCTCGTGGATACAACCGACCTTACCATCGAACAGGTGGTGGACCGGATCATTTCAATCGCAACAGTCAAGGATGCCCTTATCCAGACGGAGGAACGTATGTCAGACAAGACCGCTACACCCAAGCAGGAAACCCCCATGGACGATTCCAACATGACCATGGAAGAACTCGAACGGGAGATGAGCGGTGAGTTCAAAACGATCCGCAACGGCGCCATCGTGACGGGAACGATCATCGAGATCACCCCGACCGGCGTCTATGTCGATCTCGGCTACAAGAGCGACGGCGTCATTTCCTCCGAAGAGTTCGAGGGCAGCACGAAGGATCTGAAGGTCGGCGAAAAGATTCGCGTGTATGTGAAGCGCGTCGACGACGGCAACGGCCAGCTCACGCTGAGCCACCGCCGCGCCAAGGAAGTGGACGCCTGGGAAGACATCCAGACCGCGTTCAACAACAAGACCCCGATCGAAGGCGTTCTGAAGGAGCGCATCAAGGGCGGCTACAACGTCGATATCGGCGGCGTCCGCGCCTTCCTGCCCCAGAGCCAGCTTTCGCATGGCAAGAACACCAAGGAGTTCATGGGCAAGTCGTTCCCGATGGCCGTGACCGAGTTCGACCGCCGGCGGAAGAACGTCGTCGTGTCCGAGCGCGCGATCGTCGAGGGCTCCCGCAACAAGCGTCGTGAAGAGCTGTTCTCGAAGTACCAGGCTGGCGACATGATCAAGGGAACCGTTTCCCGGATCGTCGAGTATGGCGCGTTCATCGACCTCGGCGACGGCGTCGAAGGCCTGATTCACCGCAATGACCTGAGCTGGTCCGTCATCACGGATCCGAAGGAAGTCGTGGAAGTCGGCCAGGAGCTCGAAGCGAAGATCCTCAAGATCGACACCGAGAAGGGCAAAATCGGCCTCGGCCTCAAGCAGAAGAAGGACGACCCCTGGGCGACCGTCGACCAGCGGTATGAGCCTGGACGCCGCTACGAGGGCAAGGTGAAGAACCTGATGGATTTCGGCGCGTTCGTCGAACTGGAAGAGGGCGTCGAAGGCCTGGTGCACATTTCCGACCTGTCGTGGGCCCGCAATGTGCGGCACCCCAGCGACATCGTGAAGTCGGGTGAGACGATCGCTGTCGTCGTGAAGGAAATCGACAAGACCAAGAAGCGCATTTCCCTGTCCTACAAGGACACCCAGGCTCATCCGTGGGACGGCATCGAGAGCAAGTTCAAGGTCGGCGACACCGTCTCCGGCAAGGTGAACAACCTGACCGACTTCGGCGCGTTCGTCGAGATCACCGACGGCATCGAAGGCCTGCTGCACATTTCCGACATGGATTGGGTCAAGAAGATCAACCATCCCAAGGAAGTGCTCGAGAAGGGCCAGCAGATCCAGGTCAAGATCCTGAACATTGACGTCAAGAACCGCCGCCTGTCCCTGGGCCTCAAGCAGACCATGACTGATCCGTGGGATGCCGTCGACAACACATACAACATCGGCGACGTCGTGACGGGCGTGGTGAAGAACCTCGTCTCCTACGGCGCGTTCGTCCAGCTCGAGAACGGCCTCGAAGGCCTGTTGCACATCTCCGAGTTCTCGTGGCTCAACGACGTGAAGGATCCTTCCCAGGTCCTCAAGGTCGGTGACCAGGTCACCGTGACGGTGTACGAAGTGGACAAGTCGAAGCAGAAGATCGGTCTGTCGCTGCGCCGCATGTCGGATGACCCGTGGAAGGGCATCGAAAAGCGGTTCCCGACGAACTCGATCCAGAGCGGAACGGTCAAGACGATCGACAACAACGGCGTCGAGATCGAGCTGTGCGAGGGCGTCACCGGCTTCATCCACGTCTCCCAGATTGCCCAGCACCGTGTGCAGCATCCGAGCGAGGCCGTGAAGGAAGGCGACAAGGTGACCTTCAAGGTTCTCGAGATCGACCGCAAGAACCGCCGGCTCAAGTGCTCGATCAAGGAAGCCGCTCTCGACAACGACGAGCGCGAACTCCGCAAGTTCCAGGCGCAGGCCTCGCAGGGCTTCTCCGACACGATCGGCGATCTCCTCCGCGACAAGCTCGCGTCGTTCAAAGAGCAGTTGAAGGATTGAGATTCGCACCCGGTGCGCATCTCCGTCGAAACACAAGCATGATGGACAGCCCCTCCGTTGCGCGGGGGGGCTGTCGATTTCTTTTGCGGGAACAACTCATCCACCAAGGAGGCTTTCACAACAATGGCGAAGAAGATCGGTATCAACGGTTTCGGCCGCATCGGCCGCATGGTGTTCCAGGCGATTTGTGATCAGGGGCTCCTCGGCAAGACACTGGACGTTGTCGCCGTCGTCGACGTCTCGACGGATGCGGATTACTTTGCATATCAGATGAAATATGACTCGGTGCAGGGAAAGTTCAAACACCCGATCACCACCGAGAAGAGCGACCCCTCGAAGACCGAGAACGACGTGATCGTCGTGAACGGTCACAAGGTCCGCTGCGTGGCCGCCACGAAGAGCCCGGCCGAACTGCCCTGGAAGGCGCTGGGCGTCGAGTATGTCATCGAGGCGACCGGCCTGTTCACCGACTCCGAGAAGGCCAAGGGCCACCTCGACGCCGGCGCGAAGAAGGTCATCATCTCGGCCCCCGGCAAGGGTGACGTGAAGACGATCGTGATGGGCGTCAACGAGCAGGAGTATGACGCGGCCAAGCACAACATCGTCAGCAACGCCAGCTGCACCACGAACTGCCTGGCCCCGCTGGTTCACGTGCTGCTCAAGGAAGGCATCGGCATCGAGACCGGCCTGATGACCACGATCCACTCGTACACCGCGACCCAGAAGACCGTCGACGGCCCCTCGAAGAAGGACTGGCGCGGCGGCCGTGCGGCGGCGATCAACATCATCCCCTCCACCACCGGCGCCGCCAAGGCCGTCGGCGAAGTGCTTCCCGCCACCAAGGGCAAGCTGACCGGCATGTCGTTCCGCGTGCCGACCCCGACCGTCTCGGTCGTCGACCTGACCTTCCGCGCCACCCGCGACACCTCGATCGAGGAGATCGACGGGCTGATGAAGAAGGCCGCCGACAGTTATCTGAAGGGCATCCTCGGCGTGACGAGCGAGGAGCTGGTCTCGACCGACTTCATCCACGACCAGCGCTCCTCGATCTACGACTCGCTGGCCACCCTGCAGAACAACCTCAAGGGCGAGAAGCGCTTCTTCAAGGTCGTGTCCTGGTATGACAACGAGTGGGGTTACAGCAACCGCGTGTGCGACCTGCTCCAGTATATGATGAAGCACGATAAATAATATTCTGGCGTATTGAATTACCGGAAGGAGGGTTTCCACTCCATGTTTAGAACGATCCGCGACATCCAGTTCAAGGGCAAGCGCGCCCTGGTTCGCGTCGACTTCAACGTTCCCCTCGACAAATCCCTGAACATCACGGACGACACCCGCATGCGGGCCGCCGTTCCGACGCTGAAGCACATCATCGACCAGGGCGGGCGGCTCGTGATCATGAGCCACCTCGGCCGGCCCAAGGGCGGCCCGGATCCCAAGTATTCGCTCAAGCCGCTCGTCAAGCACCTGAGCGATCTGCTTGGCAAATCCGTCGCCTTCGCCCCCGACTGCATCGGCGACGAAGCAACGAAACTCGCAAAGAACCTGAAGGACGGCGAGGTCCTGATGCTCGAGAATCTGCGGTTCCACGTAGAGGAAGAGAAAAACGACCCGGCGTTCAGCAAGGCGCTCGCGAGCCTCGGCGAGATCTACGTCAGCGACGCGTTCGGCACGGCCCATCGGGCCCACGCATCGACGGCGGGCGTCGCGGATATCCTGCCTGCGTTCGCCGGCTTCCTGATGGAAAAGGAAATCACCTACCTCAACAAGGTCACCCAGTCCCCCGAGCGGCCGATGGTCGCGATCATGGGCGGGGCCAAGGTCAGCGACAAGATCCTCGTCATCGAGAATCTGCTGACCAAGGTCGACTCGCTGCTGATCGGCGGCGGCATGGCATTCACCTTTCTGAAGGCGCAGGGGAAGCAGATCGGTAAGTCGCTGTGCGAAGCCGACAAGCTCGACGTCGCCCTCAAGATCCTCGAGACGGCCAAGAAGCTGGGCAAGACGATCCTGCTTCCGATCGACGTGGTCGTGGCCGCCGAGATCAAGGAAGGCGTCGCCGTGAAGACGGTCGGGGCCGACGCGATCCCGGCTGACCAGCTCGGCCTCGACATCGGCCCCAAGACGGTCGCCGCGTTCGATGCGGAGTTGAAGAAGGCCAAGACGGTTCTCTGGAACGGCCCGATGGGCGTGTTTGAGACGAAGCCGTTCGACGCCGGGACTCGCGCCATCGCCGGATCAATGGCCGCCCTGAAGGCCGTCACGGTCGTCGGCGGCGGGGATTCGGTCGCCGCGATCGAGCAGATGGGTGCCGCCGAGAAGGTGTCGCACGTCTCGACTGGCGGTGGAGCCTGCCTCGAGTATCTCGAAGGCAAGACCCTGCCCGGCATCGAGATCTTCTCGCGTGACATCAAGAACATGGTCGGAGGAGCCTGACATGCCTACGTCCCGCCGTCCCCTGATCGCCGCCAACTGGAAGATGCACAAGGTGACGGGCGAAGCGAAAAACTTCGTCGCCGCCCTGCAGCCAAAAATAGCGAACGTGCGCGAACGCGATGTCCTGATCT
>DATCTT010000127.1:0-5566 GCA_036567845.1 Candidatus Ozemibacteraceae bacterium
GATGCATCGGTGCCGGCGGGGCGGCCCGTGGCGGTCGGCGAGGTGGGGGCTTCGCCGTTCGCGATCGACCAGTATCTGGTCGGAACCCCGTCGCGCACCGTGCTGGTGCCGGTCCGTGGAGACTCGATGATCGAGGCGGGCATTCACGAGGGGGATGTAGCGGTTGTCGAGCGCGAGGCGCAGGCCATGACCGGCGACATCGTCGTGGCCGTCGTCGATGGCGAATACACGCTCAAGACGCTCGAGCGAGAGGCCGGCCGGTATGTGCTCAAGCCCGCCAATGCCCGGTATCCGGTGATCCGGCCGAAGGGACGTCTCGAGATCTTCGGGATCGTGGTCGGCCTCATCCGTAAATACCGCTGACCCCGGCAGAACCGGATACACCACGAATACACGGGAAGCGAACGAACCACCGAGACACTGAGACACAGAGAAACGAGATCATTCACCACAACGATACTCCGTATGAAACAATCCTCGGTTTCAGGAACGTGTCCGCAGAGGGAGGCAGATGAAAAACAGAGAGGGAAGAACGCTTGGGGCACCTGATTGGCTGTATGCGCCGGAGCCTTCCTGAAAAGAAGATTTTCTGGAATTTCTCTGCGCCATCTGCGACATCGGTGGATCGGACCTTGCAGCGAAATCAGCATGTCAGACACAAAAATATAAGATATATTATATAATTTATAATTTCGGGCCTGGTGTGCGGTCCGGGGAAGGAAATGAATCCGCAGATGGCATGGGTGGCGCAGGTGGCCGGGGTGAGAGCCGTTCCATGGCACGAAAGGTGGGCATGCATTCTCGGCAGCCGGTTCTGTCTTCAAGCCGGTTGATCATGCTTATTCTGCAACGGGCGGGTGGTGAGGAACATGGGGAGCGAGCTGAAATGGGTCGGGGGGCCCTGGGCTTCGGGGGAAACTCCGGCGGCTGGGGGACTGGTGGCGCGGCCGGTGCCGGCGGGGTTCCCGTCGCCGGCGGATGACTATGTCGAGTCGCGCATCAGCCTCGACGAGCATCTGATCCGGCATCGCGAAGCCACGTTCTTCGTGCGGGTGACGGGGGACTCGATGAGCGGAGTGGGCATTCTCGACGGGGATCTGCTGGTGGTCGATCGGGCTCTGACGCCGGTCGATGGCAGCGTCGTGATCGCCGTGACCGGTGACGGGTTCACGGTCAAGCAGTTGTACCGCAGGCCGGGCGGTGGGGCGGTCCTGAAGGCGGCGCACCCCGGGTATGCCGACATCGAGATCGGTCCTGACGGCGAGCTGCGTATCTGGGGGGTGGTGCGGTGGGCGATCCACCGGGTGTGGCCATGGAACGACGAGCGATAGCGCTGATCGATGCGAACAACTTCTACGTTTCCTGCGAGCGGGTGTTCCGGCCCGATCTCGAGAACCGGCCCGTCGTCGTGCTGTCGAACAACGACGGCTGTGTCGTGTCGCGATCGGCCGAGGCGAAGGCCGCCGGGGTGCCGATGGGGGCGCCGTGGCACCAGCAGGCCGTTCTGGCGCGCGAGCACGACATCATCGCCTTATCAAGCAACTACGCCCTGTATGCCGACATGTCGAACCGGTTCATGCGGCTCCTGGCCCGATTCAGCCCTCAACAGGAGATCTACTCGATCGATGAATGCTTTCTCGATCTGGGGTGCCCGGCGACATCCCCCGACGGGGAGGCCACGCGCCAGGGGCGCGAAATCGTCCATCTGATCCGGCGGCAGGTCGGGTTGCCCGTGTGTGTGGGCATCGGCCCGACCAAGACGCTGGCCAAGCTGGCCAACCGCATCGCGAAAAAGAACCCGGAGTGGCAGGGGGTCTGCGATCTCGGGCCGCTGCCGGACGATGCCCGGGATGCACTGATGGCGAAGATGCCGGTCGACGACATTTGGGGCGTGGGATACCGGTTCGCGATCCGTCTGCTCGCTCTCGGCATCCGTACGGCGCTCGATCTGCGTCGGGCCGACCAGGGGCGGATTCGCGCGAAGTTCGGCGTCGTGCTGGCCCGCACGCTTGTCGAGCTGAACGGCATTCCGTGCCTTGGCCTCGAGGAGATCGCTTCGCCGAAAAAGCAGATCATTTCATCCCGATCGTTTGGCATTCCTCTCGTTGGCCGGGAGGCAATCGAGGAGGCCGTTGTCGCCTACGTGACCCGGGCGGCCGAAAAGCTACGGCGGCAGGCTTCCCGGGCCGGTCTGATCACGGTGTTCCTCCTGACGAACCGATTTCACGAGAACGAGGAGCAGTATCAGGCATCCGAGACCGTCGCGCTGACCGAAGCCACCGACGACACACGCCGGCTCATCGGTGGGGCGGTTGGTGCCCTGAAGCGCATCTACCGCGCCGGGTTCCGGTATCACAAGGCCGGTGTCGTTCTCGGCGAGATCAGCACGGGGGCTGTTCTGCAGCCGCCCCTGTTTGGGGACGACACCGGCCACGACCGGGAGCGGGCGCGTACGCTGATGACCACTGTCGATGGCATCAACGCAGCGTTCGGCCGCGGGACGGTCCGTTTCCTCGGGGAAGGGACGAACCAGCCCTGGAAGCTGCGCGCCCAGTTCCGTTCCCCCCGGTACACGACGCGCCTGTCGGATATTCCGACGGCCCGGGCGGCATGAGACTGGGGGTGCATGGTATCATGATCCCGGAGGGAGGTGGCCGCGGGGCGGGTCGCAACCGGCAGTGTGCGTCACTGAAGGGCATGATGCGCGGGTTTCCGCCAGGGCAGATCGGGGAATCATGCCGTCAAGGGCTGAGGGGATGCATGTCTGAGGATCGAACGTGCCAGCTGGCGCTCAGAGAGAGCGAAGCGAAGTATCGGGCTTTTTTCGAAACCATCCGTGATGCCGCAGTCGTCATCGACCTGGTGACTGGCCGTGTTCTCGAGGCGAACCGCCAGGCGGTGCAGCTGCTCGGATGGTCGATCGAAGAGCTGCAGGGAAAGCACTATCTCGACGTGATGCCGCAGGACCAGCACGAGACGGCCGAGCGGCTGTTCCATCTCGACCCCCGGGAACAGGAAACCAGATGTTTCGAACTGGTCCTGTGCCACAGAGATAACACCCGGATTCCGACGAAAATTGCCACGACCGTCTTTGACGACGGCTCCCAGAAGGGGCTGATCTTCGGTCTGATTCACGATCTGCGGGAGAGAAAGGCCAGGGAGTCGGCTCTGCAGCTCGAGGAAGCGCGGCTCGAGGCTGTCCTGAAGCTGAACCAGATGGCCGAGACGGAGTTCGACAAACTTGCCGGCTTTGCTCTCGAGGAGGCGGTGCGGCTGACTTCCAGCGTTTACGGGTTCCTCGCGCTGGTGAGCGAATGCGGAGCGCGGGCGACGCTGTATGCGCTTTCGACATCCGCCCTGCGTGACTGCCGGATGCGGGTGCATCCGACACAGCAGAATGTGCCCCTGGAGGGTGTCCGAGCCGAGGCTGTCCGGATGAGAAAGCCCATTCTCTGGGACAGCCGGACGGGCGCCGGAACGGGTGGCCTGCACCTCCCGGAAGGGCATGTTCCGATTTCCCGTCTGCTCAACGTCCCGATCCTGGATCGGGATGTCGTCGTGCTTCTGGTGGGCGTGGCGAACAAGGGGACGGCGTATGACGATGCCGACATCCGTCAGCTGACGCTCCTGATGTCTGAGATGTGGTCGCTCTACCGTCGGCGCAAGGCCGAAGAGGAGGGCCGGAAGCTCGAAAATCAGATGAAGCAGGTCCAGAAACTCGAGAGTCTGGGCGTTCTGGCGGGCGGGATTGCCCATGATTTCAATAATATTCTTACAACGATCATTGGCCATGTCGAGTTGGCGAAGATCTCCCTGCCGCCCAGACACGAAGCACAGGGTCATCTCGAGCCGGTCGTGGTGGCCGCGCGGCGTGCGGCGGGGCTGTGCCGGCAGATGCTGGCCTGCGCCGGAAAAAACCATGCCGAGTATGGTCCCTGTCGCCTGAACGTGTTGATTCGGGACATGATGAATCTCATCGAGATCAGCGTGTCGAAAAAGGCGGAGCTCGACCTCCACCTCGATGAGCGCCTGCCCGAGATCGATGCCGATTCCGTCCAGATGCGGCAGGTGGTCCTGAATGTTCTGAATAATGCGTCCGAAGCGCTCGAAGACGGGCTCGGGAAGATCACGATCCGGACGTCAAGCATGGTCTGCGACCGGCGGGAGCTTGCCGGCATCTCTCTCGGGAACGAGCTTCGGGAAGGCCGATACGTGATTCTCGAGGTGTCGGATACCGGCTGTGGGATGGATGCGGCGACGCAGGAGCGGATGTTCGAGCCGTTTTTCACCACCAAGTTCACCGGCCGGGGGCTGGGTTTGGCGGCCGTCCTGGGGATCATCCGCTGCCACCGGGGGGCGATCCGGGTTTCCAGTGTGATCGGGAAGGGCACAACGTGTCGGATCTATCTGCCGGCGAAAGAACCCGAAACCGGCACGACCGGCTGACGCGCCATGTCCGAACCAGCCGGCCGCCGGATCATGCATATCGACATGGATGCGTTCTACGCATCCGTCGAGGTGCTCGACTTCCCGGAGCTGAAGGGAAAACCCCTCGTGGTCGGGGGAACGCACCGCAGTGTGGTTTCGGCCGCCTCCTACGAGGCGCGGAAATTCGGCATCCATTCGGCGATGCCGATGACCCAGGCCCTGCGGCTCTGTCCACAGCTCGTCGTGCAGCCGGTGCGGATGTCCCGGTATCATCAGGTCTCGGGGGTGATCATGGCGTTTCTCGAAACGCTGTCCCCGCTCGTGGAGCCGATGTCATGCGACGAGGCCTATGTCGACATCACAGGGACCGAGCGTCTATTTGGTCCGCCCGAAAAACTGGCTATGTACGCGAAGAACCGTATCCGGGAGCTCACCGGAGGGCTGACCTGCTCTGCGGGCATCGCGCCGGTGCGGTTTCTGGCAAAAATAGCTTCAGATATGAAAAAACCGGACGGCCTGGTCGTGATCGAACCGGGCCAGGTGATGGAGCTCCTCGCCCCTCTTCCCGTGGGGCGGTTGCCAGGGGTCGGCAGTCATACGGAGGAGGCTTTGAAGCGGCTTGGTGTGCGCATTGTCGCCGATGTGCGCCGGTATTCGCGCGACTGGTGGCAGAAACGAGCCGGGGTGGGCGGCATCGGCCTCTGGGAAATGGCCCACGGGATCGATGAGACGCCGGTGGTTCCCGACGGAGAGCCGAAATCGAGCAGCGCCGAGGATACGCTTACGGAGGACACGCTGGATCGCGAGGAGCTGGCGCTCTGGATCCGGCGTCAGGCCGAAAGTGTCGCGGAGGATCTGCGGAAGCAGGGGTATTACGGCCGGACCGTGCGTCTGAAGGTCAAATTCTCGGATTTCACCCAGCTCACGCGTCAGATCACCCTGGCGGAACCTTCCCAGAGCACGAAGCTGCTGGCCGATACCGCGCTGGAGCTTCTTGCCTCCCTCGAGCTGCCAAAACCTGTGCGATTGATCGGCGTCGGCATGGCGCATCTGACGAAGGAGGCGCGTCAGCCGACCCTGTTCGGCACCGACGATCTGGCGCGTCTCGAGGCGCTCGATCACGCGGTCGATGCCGTCC
>DATCTT010000128.1:0-12303 GCA_036567845.1 Candidatus Ozemibacteraceae bacterium
GGCGGGCCGGCGCCGACGCGGTCGCCGAAGCCGGTTCCCAGATGCGCACCAGGACCTCCCGGGCGAGGGAGCCTTCCTTCGTTTTCGTGTTGTAACGGAGTTCGCGGCCGGTGATGATCATGTCGTCCTTCCAGAGCGTGACGGGCATCGAGGTGAACATCTCGTTGCGCGAGAAGATGAATCGCATCTCCTCGCCCCGATACCGTTCGCGAGTCGAGGTATGCAGGCGTACATCGCCCCAGAGTCGTGCCTCGAAGGGGGTTTTCATGCCCCACGAAGCGACGAGCTCGCCGGTTTTCGTCGCGACCAGCGGGTCGAAGAAGAACGCATGGATCATCGAAGCCGTCATGTTGTTCTGTGAATCATCCATATCTACCACATCCGCGTACATTGTGGCATGCTCGAAGCCGGCCTCGAGTTCGTCGAACCGCACATTCGTCAGACGCATTTTCTGGCGGGCATACCGGCTCTGCACGTCCTTTTCCAGGTCGCTGCTGCTGAAGAAGATGATACCCAGGAACCCCGCAAAAACGAGGCCCCAGAACCAGAACGTCATGTAGAACGGCTGTTTCATGCGCGTCGGCCCAGTTCGACATGCTCATACCGCTCGTGGAACCAGACCCACAAATCCGGGCGGCGCCGGAAGGCGGCCTCATACCGGGCGACATACGCCGCGATCCGTTCGGGCATCGGGCGGTTGGGGTCCCACTCGATGAACGGCTCGAACCGGATGTGGTGTCTGCCCGCTGCGTCGCGTTCATCGAAGGCGGGGATCAGCGGTGCGCCGGACCGTTGGGAGAGCAGGATCGGCGTGGGATAAAACGAGGCTTCGCGGCCGAAGAACGTGGTAATGTAACCCCGTTCCCGGGCGTTGAGGTCGGAGAGGATACCGATGAGGCCGTTCTTTCGCAGCGTCCGCAGCGAGGCCGCGAGATTCTGATCCATGAGAACTTTCTCGCCGCGGCGTTCCCGGAACCCGTTCATGAACTCGGTCATACGGTTCACGGCCTGGGGGCGGGCGATGGCATGGATCGGGTAGCCAAGACGGGCCAGGGTGTAGCCGATCAGCTCCCAGTTTCCGAAATGGCAGGCGAAAATGATGCCGCCACGGCCGGCCGCCAGGGCGCGGTCGAGATGTTCCCGGCCGGAAACGGTGATGAAATTGGGGTCTGCGGCAAGAAGTTTCTCGTAGAAAAAAATCTCGAGGATGTTGAGCACCTGGTTGCGGGCCATTCCTTCGAGAATGGCTTCGCGCCGGTCGGAGAACTCGGCGGGAAGCAGCTCACCGGCACGCCTGAGCTGTCTGCGGAAGACCAGCTTCAGCAGTTTCAGCAGCAGCCGCGCAATGCGGGGGACGGCCTGCGCCGGGAGCCGCACCAGCTGGCGGTACAGCAGCTCGAGAAGCCAAGCCCGGGCTGTCCTGCGGAACGCTTTGAACCTGTCATGCCAGGTATTCGTCAACCAGCGCCTCCAGACGGCCCTGATGCGTCAGCATCAGATCGATCGCCTCGCGGATGGCTCCCATGCCACCGGGGGTTGCCAGAAGGTAGTCGGCATGCTGTTTTACGATCGGGTGGGCGTCAGCCGGGGCGAAAAAAAGGCCCGTACGCCGTTTCGCCGGCAGATCATTGAAATCGTCGCCGATATAGGCCACATCCTCCGGGGCGAGGCCACGACCGGCCAGAATGCGCTCGATCACTTCGCCTTTCGCACCCGTGCCCTGGTGCAGCTCTTCGAAGCCGAGCTCCCTGGCGCGCCGGGAAAGGGCGTCGGAGCTTCTGCCTGTGACGGCGCCGCAAGCATGGCCTGCCTTCCGCCACAGGGTGATCCCCATGCCGTCCTTGGTCGAGAAGAATTTGAACTCGTCGGCACCCGTGCCGAGCACGATCCGGCCGTCGGTGAGGACGCCGTCGCAGTCGAACAACAGAAGCCTGATGCGCGCGCACGCGCGCTGAAAGTCAGCATGGTTCATCATGGCGGGGTGCCATGGTTATACCAGAATGCGGCACCCCTGTAAACGAGCCCGGGAAATTCGGACGCCTGATCGGGTTCCGGGGCGCCCCGCCCTGCCAGAGAACCGGGAATGCGGCCCTGCTGGCGGAGACTGAGCAATGTGTGGGGGCGAAGGTCCCCGGCACCGGAACGGCAATCTGTCAGGGTGATTTCTGCTGGAAAGAAGGGAAAATAGGGAACACCCGCAGGAACGCGATCGGACTGAAAAGGAATAGTTTAGAATATAAATATTTATGATCGCTTGCCCGATGGCGGGACGAAATAGCATGGCGTGCCAGATATATTCCGCCCGAGATGGCCGACGGCCGTGTTTTGCCGATCCCGAGAGACCGTGCCTGCGTGACCAGGCGAGGATGCCCCGTGGACGGGCTTGATTCCGCATTTACAAACATTTACTTTATTCGCATGCCGCACTCGTGAATAATGGGGCGGCATTTTTCAACGAATGCAGACAGGCATGACATGAAACGAATTCTTGCATTGGACGATGACCGCGAGCTTTGCGAGCTGCTGTCGGAGTTCTTGTCCAACGAAGGCTTCGCGATCACCACCTGCCGTGAACCGGCCGCGTTTCTGGAGCTGCCGTACGGAACGGCGTTCGATCTGCTCATCATCGATGTCATGCTGCCGGGAATCGATGGCTTCGAAGTATTGCGGCGGGTTCGATCGACATCGCGTGTGCCCGTGATCATGCTGACTGCGCGCGGAGAGGAGCAGGACAGAGTGCTTGGCCTGGAACTCGGGGCGGATGATTATCTCCCCAAGCCGTTCAGCCCCAGAGAGCTGGTCGCCCGCATTCGGGCGATCTTTCGTCGTCTCGAACCGCCGGGAACGTCGGGAAATGAAGAGATTCTGCAGGTTGGCGATCTCCGAATGCACATGAACAGCAGGAAAGTGTTTCACGGCGCCGACGAGATCGGCATCACGCAGATCGAGTTTCGGCTTCTGGAGCTGCTGATGCGCTCCCCTGGCCAGCCGATCAAGCGCCAGGACCTTGCCCGGCAGGCCCTCGACCGGACGCTCACGTATGAAGATCGCAGCCTCGACATGCATATCAGCAACCTCCGCCGAAAGATCGGAAGCAAGACCGCCCAGGGCGAGCTCATCCAGACCGTCAGAAGCGTCGGATACATGATCGCGCTTCTGCCAAAAACTGATTCATGAAGCATTTCCAGGGAATGGGTATCTTCACGAGAATCGTCATCTGGTTTCTGATCACCATCGGAGCGATCCTTGTTGTTCTGAGCGGCCTGCTCCTGCGTGTGCATGCGGGAGCCGAAAATGACCGTCTGGCAATGTGGAGCGATTTCATGGATGAGCAGGGCAGGCTGCTTGCCGGCCTGCATGAGAAACTGCCGGACCGGACCATCGCGGAACTTGAAAACCTCAAGCTGATCCCCCTGTTTCTGTATGATTCCACCGGCAGGCTTCTCTTTGCGCCGAAACGGTTGAGGCACCTCGCCCGCGCGGAGGAGGAGAAAGAGCGGGATGACATCATCCAACAGCTGGGAGCCCTCGTTCCCGAAGTGCAAACAGCGTCGGAACCGTATCAGTTTTTCACGATCCTGGGAGAGCGCTATCTGGCCCGGCGGCTCGATGCCGGCCTGTCCGAACCCAGGACCGTCTTTTTGCGTTTAAAAGGAGCATCCCTGCTCGATCTGCGGGGAGTGCTGCTGGATGAGCGCATCGGCTGGTGGGTGGCGTTCATCGGCCTGATCATCGGGTTTCTCTGCTTCTGGCTCACCCGTTCGTTTGTCAAGCCGATCGTCGAGTTTCAGCAGACGAGCAGGACAATTGCCGAGGGACGGTTCCATGCCCGTCTCCCGGCGGAACTGACCGGCCGTTTCGACGAGCTCGGAGCCCTGGCCGCCGACTTCAACTCGATGGCCAGCAGGATCGAAGCCACGATCAAGGACCAGCAGCAGCTCCTGTGGGATGTCTCCCATGAACTGCGGACCCCCCTGACCCGTGTTGGACTGGCTCTCGAGCTGATCCGCCGGGCCCAGCCCGAACATCGGGAGCGGCTGATCGGGAAGATGGAGCGGAACGTCGCCAAGCTGAACGGGCTTTTACAGCAGATTCTCGATTTTGCGCGGTTGGGCGGGAATGCTGACATGGTGGTGGAAAAGAAGCCTGTTCTTCTCGGCCGCCTGATCGAGACCGTTGTCGACGATGTCAATATCGAGGCGGACGCGCATGAACAAGCGATAACGATTGTGCCCTGGCCCCGGGACGTCATCGTCGAGGGAGCGGAAGAGCTTCTGCGTAGGGCTGTCGAAAACGTTCTGCTCAATGCTATCCGGCACACACCGGCAAAAACGGATATCCGGGTGGGCCTGAGCGTCGACGATGCATCCAGGCAGGCTGTCATCACGGTTTCCGATTCGGGCAGGGGCGTGCCGGCAGAGGAGCTGCCGAAGCTGTTCACGCCGTTTTTCCGGGGAACCGAGAATCCCGATGAACCGTCGGGCGGGTTCGGTCTCGGCCTGGCCATCGCCCAGCGCGCGTTTCAGGCTCATGGAGGGCGGATCACCGCAAGGAATGCCGAGGGTGGAGGACTGGTGGTCGAAATGTATATCGGATTTTATAAATATGAATCATGTTGAGCTTCGGAACGATGCACAGAGGAATCCGGCTTTTCCCCGGGCGGGGGAAGCCGGAATGACGAAAGGAACACCATGAAACGCTTTCTCTTCTACCTCGGAGTTGTTGCAGCGGTGGCGGCCGTCGTGTATTTCACGGTCCAGGCGACGGGCCGGTCTGGCAAAACCTCTGCCAGACGTGGTTCCGGAGGAGCGGTGGCCGTCGCCGTCGAGGTGGCGCCCGTTCAGAAAAGGGATATGGCCGACGAGGGGCGGTTCACGGGATCCCTTCTGCCGAGATCGCGTTTCGTCGTGGCTCCGAAAGTGGCGGGGCGCCTGAACAAACTCGCCTGCGATGTGGGGGACACAGTCTCCCGGGGCCAGGTTCTCGCGGAAATAGAAGACGAGGAGTTCGTGCAGGACGTCGCCCAGGCCGAAGCCGACCTCGCGATTGCCCGGGCCAATCTGACCGAGAGCATGGCGATGCTGGATATTGGCCGCCGCGAATTCGAGCGCGTGAAAGCCATGCGCCAGCAGAAAGTGTCATCCGAAGCAGAAGTCGATGCCGCGCAGGCGCAGTATAAGAGCCGTGAGGCGAAAACCGAAGTCAGCAGGGCCCAGGTGCTCCAGAAGGAGGCCGCGCTGAAAACCAGCCGAATCAGGCTCTCATACACGAAAATCCAGGCGTTATGGGATGAAACCACGCCCACGCGGCTTGTCGGGGAACGCTTTCAGGATGCCGGGGCCATGCTTTCGGCCAATACGCCGATTCTCTCGCTCCTCGATATCCGGATGGTGATCGCTGTCGTCGAAGTCGTCGAGCGGGATTATTTCCGCATTCACATCGGTCAGGAGGCGCTCATCACCACGGGTGCCCTTCCGGGGCAGACATTCAGGGGAAAAGTCGTCCGCATGGCGCCTGCCCTCGACACGGAAACGCGTCAGGCGCGGGTCGAGATCGAAATTCCGAATCCGGATTTCCTGCTCAAGCCAGGCATGTTCGTGCGGACTCAGATCCAATTCGCGCAGCACCCGAACGTTCTCGCCGTTCCGGCATCGGCCATCGTGAGCCGGGAAGGGGCGAAGGGCGTTTTTCTGATCGACCGGGAAGCTGGAAAGGCTGTTCTGACCAGGGTCGAGACGGGAATCACCCAGGGGGATTTCGTGGAAATCGCCTCGCCCACGCTCGATGGGGCTGTTGTCACCATGGGGCACCACCTCCTCGAGGATGGATCGCCCGTTCTCATTGCCGGTGCAGAGGCCGTGAAGTCCTCCGGCGAGAAAGAGGCGAAATAGGCCATGAATCTCTGGACAACAGCCGTCAACCGCCCGATCGGCACGACCATGCTGACGCTCATGGTCGCCGTGTTCGGGCTGGTTTCGCTCTACCACCTTCCCATCGATCTCATGCCGGACATGACGTATCCGGTCATTTCTCTCTCGACCAAGTATACCAATGCCAGTCCGGTCGAAGTGGAAACACTGATTACGCGGCCGATCGAGCAGGCGCTCAGCGCGGTTCCCGGCGTCGACGAGATTTCCTCCGAGTCCACCGAGGGCAACAGCCGGGTGCGGGTCTCGTTCAACTGGGGAACCGATCTGGATGCCGCGGCCAACGACATTCGTGACCGGATTGACCGCATCATTTCGCGTCTTCCCGAAGACGTAGAGCGGCCGACGCTCCGGAAGTTCGACCTCTCGGCGACCCCCATCCTGATGCTGGGCGCATCGGCGAGACTCGATCCTGTCCAGCTTCTGAGGTTGATCGAAGACCAGGTGAAATACCGGATCGAGCGGATTCCCGGTGTCGCTTCGATCGACATCCAGGGCGGGCGCAAGCGGGAAATCCATGTCAATCTTCTTCCTGAGCGGCTCAAGGCCCTGAATATCCGCGTCGACCAGGTCGTCGACCGCCTGAAGCAGGAAAACCTCAATCTCCCCGCGGGCATCATCGAAGCGGGCAATTACGAGCTCACCGTCCGGACCCCCGGCGAATTCTTCCGGGTCGACCAGATCAACGACATTGTCATTCTCGAGAACGGCAGTTCACGTGTCCGGCTCGGCGAAATCGCCAGAATCGAGGACCGCTGGGAGAAGGCCCGCCAGATCATCCGCATCAACGGGGAGCCCGGGGTGCGTATTTCCGTTAACAAACAGTCGGGAAAAAACACCGTCGAGATTGCTGATGCCGTCCTGGCCGAGATGAAAAAAATCAACCAGGACATTCCCCAACTCAAACTGACGACGATTACGGATAGCTCTAAATATATCAAGCGATCTATAAATAATGTCAGTTCCTCGGCTGTGGAAGGCGGCTTCCTCGCTGTGGTCATTCTGCTGATTTTTCTCGGCGACCTCTGGAGCACGTTCGTCATCGCCATTGCCATCCCGCTTTCGATCATTGCGACATTCGCCCTGATGTATTACAACGGGTTCACTCTGAATATCATGTCCCTGGGCGGCGTTGCGCTGGGTATCGGCATGCTCGTGGACAACTCGATCGTGGTGCTCGAGAACATTTTCCGTCTGAGGGAGAACGGGCAGAAACCGGTCGAAGCCGCCATCAACGGGACGGCCGAGGTAGGGGCGCCGATCCTGGCGAGCACGGCGACCACCGTTGTGGTGTTCCTGCCGCTGTTGTTTGTCGAGGGCATGACCGGGGTCATGTTCAAGCAAATGTCGTGGGTCGTCGGATTTTCCATCACCTGTTCGATTTTCGTCGCCATCACGATCGTTCCGATGCTTGCCGCGCGATTCATCCGGATCACGGAAAAGGGATCGAGTGAAAAACCGCCGGTTCTGGCGTCTCTGGCACGGCGATTCATCGGATTTTTCGAGCGGCGATACCTCGAGATTCTCGGATCGGCGCTGCGCTGGCCGAAGACTGCCGTTGTGTCCGTCCTGGCCCTGCTCGGTCTCACGCTCCTGCTGATCCCCGGCATTCCGGCCGAGTTCATGCCCACCGCCGACGAAGGCGAGGTGCGCGTGACGGCGGAAATGGAAGTCGGGACACGCCTTTCCCTCGTCGAGGAGAAGATGGTGGAGGTGGAAGCCCGCATCAGGAAAGCGGTTCCCGAGCTCACCGATATCGTGTACAGCGTCGGCCAGAGCGGGGGAGGCGGGGGCGGAGGCCATGGCGCGGTCAACGCTGGCGAAATGCGCATTCCGCTGGTCAGCAAGGACAAGCGCAGACGTTCGAGTGCCCAGATCGCTTTCGAACTGAGAAAAGTCCTGGCGGACATTCCCGGTGTCCGGATCCGGACCCGCGAGGGCTCGGGGATGTTCATGATGAGGATGGGAGCCGGCACGGACAAGGTCCAGGTGCAGGTGCGCGGCAACAGCCTGGACACGGCGGATCGCCTCGCCAAAAAGGTCGAGGGGCTGCTTTCCAAGGTTGACGGCATTTCCGACATCCGGCTGAGCCGAGAATCCGGTGCTCCCGAGCGGCTGATCTCGATTGATCGGCAGCGTGCGGCCGATCAGAAGCTCACCATATCAAAAATCGCCGGGTATCTCGAGACGGTCCTTTCCGGAACATCCGCCGGAAATTTCCGCGACAGCGGCGATGAATACAAGATCCTGGTCAAGGGCGAAGAGCCGGAGCGGATGAGCCTCGATGACATTCTCGATCTCACGATCCTGAACTCGGCCGGCCGGCCGGTCGCACTCCGGAACGTGGCCTCCATCGTTGAGCGGCAGGGGCCGATCCTGATCGAACGCATCGACCAGGAGCGCGTTGTCAACCTGACGGCGGATCCGGGCATTCGTTCCCTCGGCACGGTTCTGGCCGAGGTCGGGGAGATGCTGAAAAGCATTCCGCTGCCGAACGGTTTCAGCCTGAACCTCGGTGGCGATTACGAAGAGCAACAGAAGTCCTTCCGGGAGCTGCTGTTCAGCTGCATCCTGGCGGTGTTCCTGGTGTACATGGTCATGGCGATTCAGTATGAGTCGATGCTCGACCCGCTGATCGTCATGATGACGGTGCCGCTTTCCACGATCGGCGTTATCCTGGCGCTGTTCATCACGGGAACGAGCTTCAACGTCCAGTCGTTCATCGGCTGCATCATGCTTGCCGGCATTGTGGTGAACAACTCGATTCTGCTCGTCGACCACACCAACATGCTCCATCGCGAACAGAAGGTGCCGCTGATTCCCGCGCTCATGGAAGCCGGCCGCGACAGGTTCCGGCCCGTGATGATGACCGCGCTGACGGCGATTCTCGGCCTTGTGCCGCTCGCCCTCGGATGGGGGGAAGGCGGCGAGGTGCAGGCCCCGTTGGGCCGCGTTGTCATCGGGGGACTGACCTGCGCCACCTTCATCTCGCTGGTCATCATTCCCGCCGTGTATGCTCTGTTCTATACAAAATCCTCCCCGGAAGGTGAACCCAATGCCTGAGAGAAACGCTCTTCTTGCCTGCGTCATGCTTGTGCTCGGGATCTTCTCCGTCTCGTCCGCGGAAGAGCTGGCTTTCCCGGCATCCGGTCCCGCCGATCCCGCGTCTGTGAACTCTGCCGCGGCTTCCAACCAGCCTTCGGGCGGTTCCGGAACGGCCGTTCTTCCCGACACGGTCGCGACCGGGACGGCTGCCGTGCTGCTTCCTATCGCCTCGGAGTCTCTCGCGTTCGCCTCGGAAACGGCCTCTGTGTTTGCTTCGGCGATGCCCGAGCCGGGGAAGTTTCTCAAGCTTGGGCTGAGGGAGGCGGTGTTTTCCGCCCTGGAGCGCAATCGCGGACTTGCCGTCCAGCGGTTCGACGTTTCGGCGGCTGAAACAGGGATCGACGAGGAACGATCCGCGTTCGA
This sequence comes from Candidatus Ozemibacteraceae bacterium, assembly GCA_036567845.1. Taxonomy (GTDB): domain Bacteria; phylum Muiribacteriota; class Ozemobacteria; order Ozemobacterales; family Ozemobacteraceae; genus MWAR01. Next base: position 9,396 of record DATCTT010000128.1, read on the forward strand.
CCCCATTGTATCCGGATCACTATCGAATTCCGACCGGCTCGGCAAGCAGATCATGCAGTCGGGTGCTCTCGGCGACAATGTCAGCAACAGGACGGATGGCACGCTGGACGTGACCCGCCGTTCCCCTTCCGGAACGAACACCTCGCTTTCCATAACCGGCACCCGCATCCGCTCGGCGCGTGCGCCCAACCTGTTCGGCACGCGGCTGGGCCTCGACATCACGCATCCCCTCCGCCGGGGAGCGGGAAAAACCGTGAATCTGATCGCGGTCAACCAGGCCAGACTCGATTTCCAGGCATCGAGACACGAACTCGAAGGGTTCGTGCTCGCCCTGACAGCCGAGGTCGAGAAAAAATACTGGGATCTCTTTCTCGCGACCCGCGAACTGGACATCGTGCTCGAATCGCATCGCCTGGCCGTCATGCAGCTCGAAGAGACGAACAAGAAGATCGCCCTCGGAAGCATATCCGAGTCGGAACTTGCGGCTGCCGAAGCCGAGGTTGCGCTTCGCGAGGAGGGGATCATCGATGCCCAGAGCAGTCTGGAAGCTGCGCGCATAGCTCTTCTCCGCATTACCAACCCCGGCTCCGGATCGTTCTGGGATTTCGAACTCGAATTGACGGATGTGCCGGAGGTGAAGGATCCGTTGCTTTCAAATGCCCGCGAACATGTCGAGATGGCTCTCGAAAAGCGGCCCGAACTTCTCCAGAGCAAGGTGCTTCTCGAGAAGGGCGAACTGGGCTGCGTCCAGACGAAGAACGGGCTCCTGCCGCGCCTCGATTTCTTCGTGACTCTCGGAAAATCCGGATACGCCGATACATTCGGGAAGAGTGCCACGGAGCTGGGTATGAAGGCCTATGATCTGGCGGCCGGGCTCGAGTTCGAACTCGAACCTGGCCGCCGGGCCGCACGCATGAAGGATGAGCGGGCGCGCCTCTCCGTCGAGCGTCAGAAGGAAGCCCTGCGCAACCTGCGCCAGCTGGTCCAGGAGGAAGTGCTGAAAGCGTATCTTGAGGTCCAGCGGTCGCACCAGCAGATGAAGGCGACGGCCAAGACGGTCGAGAAACAGCAGGAAAAGCTGCGCGTCGAGCAGATCAAGTTCAACCTCGGAAAATCCACGGCGTTTCAGGTGGCCCAGGCACAGCGTGACGTCGCCGACAGCCAGACAGCGCAGCTGAGGGCGCATATCGGGTACATGAACGCTCTCACCGACCTGTGGCGATACGACGGCACGCTGTGCGAGCGCCTGGGGATCACGATCGATTCGGGCCCGCCCGCATCCGTTCCATAAGTGGAGTGACGGGGCCGTTTCTGGTATACTGCGCGATCCATGAAAGCGCTCATCGGAGCTTTTTTTCTCGCCTGGATGCTCGGCCTGATACTCGTGCCGATGGTCCGGAGGATGGCGATCAAGCTCGGGCTCGTCGACCGGCCCGGGTCGCGCAAGATCCATCGCCATCCGGTTCCGCGCATCGGCGGTCTTGCCCTGTACACCGCCGGGATCCTGGGCGCGCTCCCTTTCCTCTCCGAGGATCTCAAGACGACGGGGGTCATGCTGGCAGGAACTTTCATTTTCCTGGTCGGGCTGATCGATGATCTGATCGACCTTCCGGCGAAAGTGAAGCTCGCTGGACAAATAATTGCCTGTATAATATTGGTAAGTTTTCAAGTTCGCATCGACTTCGTCACGGATTTCATCGCCGGAAAAGGGCTCGTCGCGCTCGGCCTGCTGACGCTGCCGCTCACGTTCGCCTGGGTCATCGGCCTGACCAACACCGTGAACCTCGTCGACGGGGTCGACGGCCTTGCCGGGGGGATCGTGTTCATCGCCCTGGCAACACTGATCGGGGTGCGGCTGTTGTCACACCATACGCAGGATGCCGTTGTGATCGGTAACGTGCTGGTACTGACGGCGGCGATCATGGGCGCCCTGCTCGCGTTCCTCAGATACAACGTGCATCCGGCCTCGATCTTCATGGGAGATTCGGGAGCCTATTTCCTGGGCTTCATGACCTCGGCGCTTTCGGTCGCCGGCGCCGCCAAGGGAACGATCCTGCTGCCCCTCGTGATCCCGCTCATTGCCTTCGGGCTACCGGTGCTTGACGTCGTGTTCGCGATCCTGCGTCGGTTCTTCCGCAGGGTGCCGATCTTCCAGGCCGATAAGGAGCATCTGCATCATCATCTGCTCCGCCTCGGCTTTTCCCAGGCCGACACGACCCGGTTCATGTGGATGGTTTCGAGCTGTTTCGGGCTGCTCGCCCTTCTGATGGCCGATCTGCGGCACCGGGGCCTCGAGGCCGCGATCCTTGGCTCGCTCGTCCTGTTGATCGCCGCCTGCGTCGTTTTCTTCGTCAACCGCACCCATGACAAGACCAGCCGTCACCTTCCGTAACGTCCTGCTGCAGGATGCGGCGGTCGGCCACCTGCGCCGGTCGCTCGCGCGCAGCCGGGTGGCTCAGACGTATCTGTTCACGGGCAGCCCGGCAGTGGGCAAGGGGCTGACGGCCCTGGCGTTTGCCGCCACGCTCCAGTGTCTCGGGACGAGCGCCACGGATCAGAATGCCCTGCCGGAAGCCTGCGGAGGCTGTCTTTCCTGCCGCCGCATCGCGGCGGGCACGCATCCCGACGTGACCACGGTGACGGTCCAGGGCAATGACATCCGTATCGACCAGGTGCGGCGCCTCCAGGAACTGGCCGTCCTGCAGCCGAACATGGGCCGGTGGCGGATCTTCATCATCGATCCGGCCGACCGGCTCAATGACTACTCGGCCAACAGCCTCCTGAAGATTCTCGAGGAAGCGCCGCCGCGTGTCATCTTCATCCTGCTCGCCGAAAGCCCCGAGCGCATGCTTCCGACGGTGCGAAGCCGGTCGGAGCAGGTGGTGTTCCGGACCCCGTCTCACGAGGA
>DATCTT010000129.1:0-8267 GCA_036567845.1 Candidatus Ozemibacteraceae bacterium
TCCACCACTGGCTGTGGTGGGGGTAATAAGGGCACGCGAGGGCCAAGGAAATCAAGAATATTCATACACTCCTCCAACCGTTTTGAAGGGGTGGATTTTTCGTGACCCCAAGGGTGGAATATAGCGTGAACCCTGACACGATCTGGAGCAGTATGTCACATTCGTTCGGGCAAAAGTTCCTCAGCGACTTCCCCTTGTCCTGACAAAAAACCAGGTGAAATCACTTCTCGACGCCATGACCGGCATGACGAAAATCATGGCTACGATTGCCTACGGTGCAGGCCTTCGGCTCTCCGAATGTCTTTCTCTCCGAATTCAGGATTTGAATCTCGAACATGCCCTGATAACTGTTCGACACGGGAAAGGAGGAAAAGATCGGGTTGCCCCTCTTCCCTTAAGAATCATCCCTGAGATAAAGGAACACATCGGGAAGGTCAAACTCCTCCACGACACCGATTTAAAAGAAGGATTCGGAGCTACAAAACTGCCGGATGCACTCGAAAGAAAATATCCGTCTGCCCATCGGGAATGGCCCTGGCAATTCCTTTTTCCTGCATCGAAACTCGCCGCTCAGCCCAGAACGAAACGCATTGTCCGATATCACATCCACGAATCCGTGCTGCAAAAAGCAATTCGAGCGGCCGCCAGAGAAACGGGACTCCCTTCCGGAACCTCCGTTCATACCCTCCGGCATTCTTTTGCCACGCACCTTCTCGAAGCTGGCTATGACATCCGAACCGTTCAGGAACTCCTCGGACATTCCGACGTTTCAACCACCATGATCTATACCCATGTTCTCAACAAGCCCGGGTGCACCGTCAAAAGCCCTGTCGATTTCTAAAAAATCCTCCGTTCAAATCTCGTCAGCCCCCCTCAGATTGTGATACCATCCGCCCGAAAACGAAAATCCTGTTACCGGGTTCACCCATCATTCCCACCATCATCCCCAGCGCCGGAGGTCAGAACATGAGCCAGAACAACCGCCCTTCTGCCTTTGCCGAACTCAAGAAACAACTCGAACACATCGCGTCGCACGATACGGCAACAACCTACCTTGTGCCAGGCCTCTGGTCCCCCATCGGAACTTCAACAGATGCAGGCGCCAGACGCCGTGTGAACCAGGCCACCTGGCTTCTCGAGCACCTCCGCGGCATCGAGAACGCCCGTGATCCGCGTCTCGACCCCACGGCATCTCTCAATGGTCAGATTCCCGGCAGCGACGGCGGCTCCTGGATCGCCGGCGAGAAGATCTACAACCTGATGGTCAGGCTCGCCACCGCCTTCGACCACGACGGAGACGGGGTGCTCGGCGGAAATGACTCTGATCCGACCCTGAATTCCAACGGTGTCCGTGAAGCGGGAACCTTTCTCAAATCCATCGCTCTTCTCGGCCACATCCGACGTCTTGGGTGCACGACCATCCATCTCCTGCCGATCACATCGATCGGCCATGATGGAAACAAGGGCCTTCTTGGGTCACCCTATGCCATCCGCAACGCCTACCGCCTTGAACAACGTCAAGCCGATCCCATCGTATCTCTTTCCGTAGAAGATCAATGCCGAGCATTCATCGAGGCCTGCCACATGCTTGGCATGCGTGTCATCTTTGAGTTTGTCTTCCGCACCGCGAGTAAAGATGCCGATTGGGTCGCAGAACATCCCGACTGGTTCTACTGGATCGATGCAACCGTGCGCGACCGCACACCGGGCGAGAATGACCTCGAACGGGCGAAGGCCAGCTACGGCAATCCCATCTTCTCAAAAGACGAACTCGATGCCATCAAGGCAAAGGTCGATCGGAACGATTTCCACGATCTTCCCGCGCCTCCATCGTCCTATCGGGCCTTCTTCAAACTGCCACCGAAACCCGGCACCGTCCACCTCAACGAGCACGGACAGTTCCGGGCCCCAGGACTCGACCCAATGACGGGGCAGACTGTGGAAGTGCGCATCCCAGGTGCTTTTGCCGACTGGCCGCCGGATGATAACCAGCCGCCGTGGGGCGACGTGACCTACCTGAAGTTGTATCGCGACGAGGACCCCCGGCATCCACGGTTCAATTATATCGCATACAATACCATCCGTATGTATGATACCGCCCTCGCCCGCGATGAGATGGCAAATCGCCCCCTCTGGGACAAGATCCGCGACCTGATCCCCCATTACCAGAAAGAATTCGGAATCGACGGGGTCATGGTGGATATGGGCCACGCAGTCCCGGTCAACCTCATGCGCGAGATCGTCGACACGGCTCGCGGCATCGATCCGAACTTCGCGTTCCTTTCCGAGAACTTCTCGATCGAGGAGAGTAGCGTGAAGGCTGGATACAACGCTGTCGTCGGCTACGCATGGTGGGTCGAGTATAAGCGCGACGGGATGTACGGCCTGCTCGATCATATCGGGAAACGGGGCGTCCCGCTCTCCTGGTTCGCTGCCGTCGAGAACCACAACACGCCGCGCGCTGCCGCCCGCCCGGGCGGGGAACGGTATGCCCGCTACGCCTTCCTTGTAAATGTCCTGCTGCCGAGCTCGATCCCGTTCGTTCATGCCGGCTTCGAACTCGGCGAGACATGGCCGGTGAATACGGGCCTTGACTTCACCGACAAAGACCTCGCCTTCTTCCGCGGGAAGCCTTTGCCGTTGTTCGACATGGCGGCTCTCGACTGGAACCGCACCTCAGGCATGTTCGAGTTTACCCGGAAGGTGCTCGAGATCCGCGAGAAATGGGCCGAAGCCATCGCCCCCAAAACGGTGGTTTCGTTCGTCCAGCTCGACACGGGCCATGAGGACGTGATCGCCTTCCTGCGCCGGGGCGGAAGCCAGCACGTCCTGGTCGTGTTGAACCGCGACCTCGAAGCGGCTCATCAGACCCGTATCGATCTGAGGGAGTTCCTGCCCGTCGATCTGCCGCGGCTCGAAAACATGGTGCCGTTCACCGACCAGGAACGGTTCCTGCCGCTGCGCGACAGAATCCTTCAAGGGGAACTCCCCGCCGGCAGTTCCTTCGCGTTTGCCTGGTAACCCAGCCAGCCGTTACACAACAATAACCTCTCAATCAGCGCACGATCACGCCAGGAGGCGAGTATGGAAGAACTTACGAATGCAACGTTCGAAGCCACCCAGGAGCGCAGCCGGAAACTCGAAGAGGACCTGCTGAAGCATCCCGCGAAATACCGGGTTCTGACCGGCGACCGACCGACGGGACGCCTGCACGTCGGCCACCTGTTCGGTTCGCTCCAGAACCGCGTGCGGCTGCACCGGCTGGGTGTGCACACCTTCATCGTCATTGCCGACTACCAAGTCCTCACCGACCGAGACGCCTTCGATTCCATATCAGAAAATGTAAAACAGCTCACGATCGATTACCTCGCCGCCGGCCTCGACCCGTCGGACGGCAAGACCTTCATTTTCCCGCACAGCCATGTTCCCGAGCTCAACCAGCTTCTGCTGCCGTTCCTGACCCTTGTCACGATGTCCGAGCTCGACCGGAACCCGACCGTGAAAGAGGAGATACAGGCTGCGGGCCTGAGCCGCATCAACGCCGGCATGTACACCTATCCGGTCCATCAGGCTGCCGACATCCTGTTCTGCAAGGCGAACGTCGTCCCTGTCGGAAAAGACCAGCTTCCGCACCTCGAGATGAGCCGTGTCATCGCCCGCCGATTCAACGACCGTTTCGCCTCGAAAAAGGCCGTCTTCCCCGAACCCCAGCCCCTCCTGAGCAAATCTCCGCTCATTATGGGGCTCGACGGCGGCCAGAAGATGAGCAAGAGCCGCAACAACGCCATCATGCTCAGCGCGACCGAGGACGAGACGGCCGCCGCCATCAAGAAGGCGAAGACCGATCTCGACCGCAACATCACCTACGATCCGAAGAACCGGCCGGAAGTCGCAAACCTGCTTCTTCTCGCCTCCCTTGCTTCCGGGCGTGAACCAGATGCCATCGCCGCCGAGATCGGCGACGGAGGTGCCGGCAAACTGAAAAAATACCTGACCGAAACCCTGAACGAGTACCTGCGGCCGTTGCGGAAGAAGCGCGCCGAGCTCGAGGCCAGTCCCGACCACATCCGTAAGATTCTCCGCGACGGCGTGCGCGAGGCTCGAAGGGTTGCGACCGAGACCCTCGAGGAAGTGCGGGAAGTCATGAACATGAATATCTGACGATATTCAACATGCCACACAGGGAAGGACGATGATCGGATGACACGACGGCGGCAGAACGGCCGCACGAACTCGGACAGCGGCGGGGCGCTGCGGCCCGGGGATATCGAGCTTCTCACCCCGGATCGCGACTTCCCGTATCTCTCCGGGAAAAAGCATACCGAACGGCATCCCTCCCGGATTCTGCGATACGGTCTCGCGATACTCGGCGGCGGCATCGGCCTTGCCCTGGGGCCGCTCTACCTGTTCGCAAAGGATTTCGGCATCGCCGACGTCCTGAAGCGCCAGGATCTGACGGGGGTGTATCTGCTGGCCTGCTATCTCGGGATCATCGGCCTGGCAGGCATCCTGCGCTGGAGAAAGCGCAGGAGCCGGGGCTGGATGGACCGCTGACTCAGAATTTCTTCATCGAGACCAGGTTCGCGTCGGCCAGAATCTCGTCCTTCAGCGGGCAGTCGTGGAGGTGGTCGCAGCTTTTGCAGTATTTGTTCTTTTTCGGGCTGAACTCTTTCTCGTTGATCATCCGCCACGCGACCTCGTCGACATGTTCGACGACCTTCTTGATGCTTTCGCGCGTCCGGGTCGTCTCTATCTTCACGTCATGGTCGAGCATGAACAGCGACAGCTTGCTGATGCGCAACCCCATCGTGTCCTCGCAGGCCCAGTAGTAGATGCTGAGCTGCTTGTCTTTGTCGACTTCCTCCTGGCTGCGCATCGTCGGCTCGGTCTTGTAGTCGAGAATCTCGTAGGTGCCGTCAGGAAGCCGGTCGATCCGGTCGATAAACCCGGTCATGACGGCGTATTTTCCGCACGGGATCTCGAAATAATCTTCGATCGAGTGGGCCGGACCGAACTCGGCGTTCCGTATGAACCGCTCGTAATACATCTTCAGTTGGCGGATGCCATCCTGCCGGTACCTTTCCTCGACCTCCTCTGATCCATAGCCTTCGCGATGTTTCAGGCGGACAGTCTCGAAAATCCGAAGCACCTCGTCGAAGCTCGGCTTTTCGATAGGGTGGGCCGGGTCGTAGATGTTCTCGAAGGTCTCGTGAATCGTCGTTCCGAAGCTGAAAAACGGCTGGGGCTTCGGCGGCACGCGCTGGATGTAGAGCTTTCCGTAGGCGCGCGGGCAGTTCTCGTAGAGGCCCATCTTCGAGTAGCTGAGCCTGATGCGCTTGCGGAATTCCTCTTTTGTCTCGCCAGCGACGACATAAGGCTTCACTTTCCATTCTGGGCAGGGGCCGTAGAATTCGCAGTAGTTGCACAGGGCGCCCTTGTGCGCTTCAAACTCGCCCTTGGCGATCTCACCAGCGAGTTCCTGCACGCGCTGCCGATGCTTGGCGATCTCTTCCGCCGTCGGGGAAAGGCTGACGCGCTTGTTCGACGCCAGATAGTGATAGGAGGCTTTTGCGACCCGGCCGGGCCACCGCTGATTCGCGGCCATGAACAGGTTCATGATCGCCATGTCGTCGGCGAGCACACGCTCGTCGAGCATCTTCTTGCCGGTCTTGTAGTCGATCACCTCAAGTTTGCCGTCCGGAAGCTCGTCGACGCGGTCGATCTGGACGACCAGCTCCATGCCGTCAAGCGTCCAGCGCGCGGAGGTCTCAAACATCACGGGGTTCTCGGCCCCGGTCAGCGCGTCGAAATACGCCTGGAGCGTCGTCACGGCACGGCCGCGGAACAGTTGCTCCTCGTCCCAGTCTGTATACCCGTCGCTGTTCCAGTATTTGGCGATCAGGCTGCGGAAGGGGCTTTCGGAGGGCTTCTGACCGAGACTCGTCTCGTGATACTCGCGCAGAGCGTAGTGGAGCGAGCGGTCATACGAAAGATGCGGGGTGGGGCGGGGCTCCCGCGGGACGCGATCGATATAGTTCATACGATATTTCAAGCCGCACGAGGTGAAGCTGTTGATCTTGCTTGGCGAGAGAAGCAGCTTTTTCGCATCCTCGCAGGCATCGACGTAGTCGCAGGAGGGGCAGAGCGGGTTGCGGTTCCCCTCGAACGAGCCGTCTACAGCCTGTTCATGGAACTCGCCGATCGCGAGCTTGAGTTTCTCGAGATCCCGGTCGGAGGGGGTGAACGCGACCCGGTCGCCGGTCAGGAGATACTGGTGCGTGACCTGGGCGACCTTGCCCGGCCAAACCCCGTCGGCAACGGCCCAGGTGAGGATGCCGGAGATGTCATTCGCGATCTCGTTCGCAGTGGGGGTTCGCTTCGCCGTCTTGTAACAGATGATCTCGAAGGTGCCGTTGGGCAGAATGTCTACACGGTCGAAACCCGCTGTGAGCAGGAACCCCTCGATGTTGGCACGACCCTGGTAGCCAATGTGCTTCGAGCGCGGGGGAAGCCCGGCGCAGGCGGCATGAAAATTCGCGATCGCGGTGCGGCTCTGGTCGCGGAGTTGGATGCGGGCTGCCGCGGACAGGTCAGCGAGGGCTGCGAGCCGGCGGTCGAAGAGGGCTTCGAGATCCGCGACGGAACCGGGTTTCCCGGCCAGACAAAAGTCGCGCAGCGCCTCACGGATGAGCTGGGCGAACAGCAGGGCGGGGCGCTCCCGCTCGGGCACCGGGGCCCGCTCGATATACCGGAAACGGTACCGCTTCGGGCATTCTCGCATCGTCTGGAGCTTCGCCATCGAGACCGACATGCGTTCGCCCTGGCACGTGTTGACGGCACGGCAGGAAGCGCAGGCGTGGCCGCCGAGCGGCTCGAACTGCCGGTTCATGATGCGTTCCGCGACCTCGTCGAGGAGGGCATTGCCTCGGGCGGTGACGGACTCGTCGATATCGATGGAAACGCGCTTGCCGGACTTCAGATACAGAAGCGAAAACCTCTTCGCGCGACCCGGCCATTTGCGTGAGGCGATGGCGCAGGTCGCGGAGATCACGGGGTCCTGGCGCATATCCGATTCATCGAGCACGCGTTTGCCGGTCTTGTAGTCGATCAATTCGAGGTTGCCCTCGGCATCACCGTCGATCCGGTCGATGGTGGTCTGATACTCGTACCGGTCGGTCAGAATGCTCATGAACTCGTTGATCATGCGGGTGCGGCTCGCGCAGTAGTCGGTCGCGGCATATCGCAGCAACATCTCGCGACCGGCTTCCTTCATGCTCGCCACTGTTTCGGCGGGGAACACGTCAGGAATCGCCTTATAAAAAGCGTTCAGCGCGAATGTTGCCGGCTCGATCGGTGAACCGGGGCGAAAGTCGCGATGGAGGGCCGTCAGAGCGTCGTGCAGGGCGCGGTCGAGCGCGAGGTCGGGGGAGGGGGCCTCGTCGGCCTTTGCGGCGAGCCGTGTGATATAGAGAGCCGAATACTTGTGGGGGCAGTCGAGGAAGGCGCGCAGTTTCGAGGCCGTCAGCGCCGGAATTCGTCCGACGGGACACTCATCCTGGTGTTCGCACCAGGGACACGCCGCCGAGCGGACGGGCTCAAACCGGCTCTGGTAAATGCCCTCGCCGACGTCGAGATACGCTTTTTTGGCGAGTTCCATCCGGTCCGGGCTGCGGCAGACGGTCAGGGAGGTCCCGTCGCGCAGAAACAGATGGGTGATGCGCTGCACCTTGCCGGGCCAGACGATGTCGGCCACATAAAACAGCAGGTTCAGGGTGGGACTCGCCTCGAGCTCAGCCTGGCCGCCGAGGGGTGGCTTACCTGTTTTGTAGTCGATGATTTCGAAATTACCGTCGGGCATCACGTCGACCCGATCGATCTTCCCGGAATACTCGGAGCCGAACAGATCGACCTTGAAGAAAAAGTCGACGTCGTGCACCGAGGGAAACGCGACCTCGATCTTCGCGAAAAATCCGCGCAGAGCAGCTTCTGCAGCGAGCCGCCATTCCCTCTCCTCTTCGGCTGTGGTGTAACCGCGGTTGTCCCAGGCGCCGTCGAGGGAGGTCAGGAGGTTCTCGAGGCGGGGCATCTCGCCTTTTTTGCGGGTCTTGAAAAACACCTTCAAGGCGGTGTGAAGGGAAGAGTCGAACGACAAATGCGGGGAGACGGCCTTGCCGGTGTTGCGCTTTTCGAGATAGGTGAGCTGGAACTTTTTCGGGCACTGCCGGTAGGTGTCGAACTTGCCGCCGGTCAGGGGCACCTTGACATTG
>DATCTT010000130.1:0-4304 GCA_036567845.1 Candidatus Ozemibacteraceae bacterium
CCCCCCCCCCCCCCGCCCCAGCTCGATGAGTTCCCGCTTGCCCTGAGAAGCACAGGCAGGGAGAGAGTTACTTTTTTTCTCAGGTATGGGGCGAAACGTGCCGAAGGTTCGAAAGAGTCAGAAAAATCTGAAAAATGTTCGATATTCCCTTCGGGGAGGATCGTCATTTGCCGATGTTCTGTATAAGGAAGCGCAAAACCATGTCTGTTCGAAACAAGACGATGAACCAGGACGAAGCCGCGATGGTCGAGAAACTGCTCGGCCGGCCGGCGAAAATGCCTTATGTCATCGCTTCGCGGTGCGGCGACGGCACGCCCCAGGTGCTGCAGGCCGACCCGGTGTATTTCGAGGACAACCGGTGGAAGCCGTTTCCGACGTTTCTCTGGCTCGTCTGCCCCCGTCTTCGCTACGAAGTCGCAAAGCTGGAGGCCGCCCAGGAAGTCCAGCTTTTCACACGCCGGCTGACGGAGGATGCATCGTTCCGCGAGAAGTTCGCGGAGGGGCAAAAGCGGCTTCAGCAGCAACGGCTCGCGCAGGCCGAAGCGATCGCGGGCAGCCCCCTTCCTCCGGACGTTCATTCCGTCCTTTCGGGAACGAACATCGTGGGCAGCCGGAGCCCGGTTGGCGTGAAATGCCTGCATGCACACGTGGCCCAGTCCCTCACCTTTGGCTCGAACCCCATTGGTGACGAAGTTCTGGCGCGGGTCGGCCGGTGTGAGAAAGCGACCGGCTGTGGCCAGGTAAAACCACACGGAAAGGTCAAGTCATGATACGTGGCATCTATACGTCCGCCTCCTCGATGCTGGTCGAGACGATCCGCCAGGACATGATCGCCAACAACCTGGCGAACGTCGACACGGTCGGCTACAAGCGTGACCAGGGCATTTTCAAGGAACTGCCGACGATGATGCTGCGCAAGGTCAACGACGGCCAGCTGTATCCGCCCCGGCCATTCTACAAGTTTCCCAAGATCGGCAAGCTTGGAACGGGCGTGATCCTCGACGAGTCCTACACGGACTTCAGCGCCGGGGTCTACGAGCACACGGAAAACGACCTCGACTGCGCACTCGAGAACGCAAAGGCGTTTTTCCTCGTCGAGTCCCCCAACGGGATCCGCTACTCGCGTGACGGCGTGTTCACCATCAACCAGGACGGGTATCTGACGAACATGAACGGCGACTTCATCATGGTCGAGCCCGAGCCACAGGAAAAAGCCGAGGAGCGGCTGCTGGTGAACGCCGACGGCACGCCGAACCTCGAGATGGGCCGGGCGCAGTTCGGGCCGACGGATGTGGTGACGCTCGACACGGACGGCCGGGTGCTGGTGAACGGGGAGGGGCGGTTCCGCATCGTGCGGGGCCAAGCCTCCGACCGCAAGGCGTTCCGGAAGGAGAGCACCAATAATTATGTGCGCGCGTACGGCGACGTGCAGCGCGCCGACGGCAAGGTCAAAGTGGGCTACATCGAAAAGCCGAACTTCAGCCTCGTCGAGGAGATGGTCAAGATGATCGAGGTTTCCCGCGCCTACGAAGCCAATTCCAAGTGCATTCAGGCGCACGACTCCCTGCTCGACCGCGTCGTCAACTCGGTCGGGCCGACTCGCCGCTAACAACCAACCGGACGGGAGGTAACAAGCCATGATGCGATCCCTGTGGTCTGCTTCTACAGGCATGAAGGGCCAGGAAATGAACATCGACGTCATTTCCAACAACCTGGCCAACGTCACGACGACCGGGTTCAAGAAGAACCGCGTCGACTTCCAGGATCTGCTCTACCAAACGCTCAAGGAGCCGGGTTCGCCGATCTCGACGGGCAACTCGTATCCGGTCGGCATCCAGCTCGGCCACGGAGTCCGGCCGGTCGCCACGCAGAAGATCTTCACCCAGGGCGAGTTCCAGCAGAGCGACCAGCCGCTCGACATCGTCATTGCGGGCAAGGGCTTCTTCCAGATCCAGCTTCCCAACGGAGACATCGGGTATACGCGCGACGGCGCCTGGAAGCTGAGCGACACGGGCCAGATCGTGACGAGCGACGGATATGCCGTCATACCGAACATGACGGTGCCCCAGAACGCGCTCGGCATCAACATCACCGCGTCCGGCATCGTCGCGGCGAAGATGCCGAACCAGGTCGATCTCGAGATCCTGGGCCAGATCGAAACCGCCAACTTCATCAACCCGGCCGGCCTCAAAGCCATCGGCCGCAACCTGTTCATCCCCACCAGCGCCTCGGGCGACCCGGTCGCCGGCATCCCCGGCACGCAGGAACTGGGCGAGATCGAGCAGGGCTTCATCGAGATGTCGAACGTGAAGGTCGTCGAGGAGATGGTCAACATGATCGTGGCGCAGCGCGCCTACGAAGCCAATTCCAAGACGATCCAGACCTCCGACTCGATGCTGCAGACCGCGAACAACCTCCGCAGGTAAGGGAGACACTGAGCCATGCCTACCAGCCGCACCGGACGTAAACCTGGCCTGATGAGATCTGTCACCCGCCTGGCGGGAACAGCGCTGCTCGCGTTGCTGATTCCGGTCGTGGGCGAGGTGGTTCCGGCCGAGGCTTCGACGTCGCCGATGCTTTCGGTGAAATCGACCGTGCTGGTGAACGACGGCCGGATCGATGCCTCGATGCTGGTGGGCAGCGAAGCAGCACCATCGCTCCGGGAAGCGCTGTCCAAGATTCCGGTCGGGTTCATCTCGGAGCCGCTCGGCACGATCGTGCTGCACCGGAACGAACTGGCGCAGAAACTCGGCAGCCTGGCCGCGATGTTCGACCTGCCGCAGCGGGTCCAGGTGCTGCGCAAGGGCGCCATGCTGGGCGGCGACGTGATCGGGGCAAAGGTGCGGGAGATGTGCCTCGAAGGGCTCGATCAGATTCCGCCGGCTGAGATCCAGATCGATCTTTCGCGCGTTCCGCACCACGTCGTGCTTCCCGCCGCCCTCGACGAATGGAAGCTCACCCAGCTCTCGACGAACAGGCTCGGCATGCGGCTGTTCCAGCTCGAGGCCCGGTGCGGCAACGAACAGGTGCGCCAGCTCATCCAGGCCGATGTGTGCCGCGTCATCCGGGCCGCGAAGATGCGCAGGCTGGCCAAGCGGGGCGAGTGCGTCACGGCGGCCGATCTGGTCGAAACCTCCGTCAGGCTGCGCAACGACCAGCCCAACCCGCCTGTTTCTCTCGAAACTGCCGTCGGAAAGCAGCTTGCAAACATCAAATCCCCCGGCACGATGCTCCGGGAAAGCGATCTCGCGGCCATCTGCCCTGCCGAGGCTTCCGCTTCCCCCGCCACGGACGAGCTTCGGCAAGCCATGAGCGGCCCGGCGGCCGATCCCCATCGGGAATCCCCGGCCCTGCCCGGTGAAACCGGCCCCGAACCGTCGTTCCTGGCCAACCCCCGGAGTCTTCCGGCGGCCTCGGCAAAGCCCGCGGGGGATCTGCTCGTGAAGAGCGGCGACAAGGTCGAGTTCACGGTGCGCAGCGGCAACCTGAATCTCGTGGTTCCCGCGAAGGCGCTTCAGAACGGGCGTGCCGGCGAAGCCATCCGGCTGATCAATCTTCAGAACAACCGCCCCATCAAGGGCATCATCACCGCGGAAGGAAAAGTGGAACATGTCACGAACTGATTTTTCCCGCCTGCTGCTTGCCGTCGCCTTCATCGCGATCGCCTCGGCCTCTTCGGCCGCCTCTCTCTGGCTGAACGGCCGTGATCTTTACTCCTCGCAGGGCTCGAAGGAGTTCAAGCCGGGCGACATCATCACCGTGGTGATCTCCGAATCGGCGACCGCCCAACAGGCCGCGACGACAGACACGCAGGACAACACCCAGCTTGAGGTGAAGTCGGCACCCAAGATCCCCTTTTTCAAGAAAGTGGTGAACCAGTTCATCGGCAAGAACGAGGTCAAGAACACCTGGAAGGGCACCGGCACGACGACCCGGTCCGGCAAGCTCGACGGCACCGTGACCACGACCGTCATGGAGATTCTGCCCAATGGGAATCTGCTCATCGAAGGCAGCCGCTCGATCCGCGTGAACAAGGAAGGCCAGCTGCTGCGCGTGAAGGGCATCGCCCGGCCGCAGGACATCAACGCCAACAACGAGATCAAATCGAGTTTGCTCGCCAACGCTGACATCAAATACGACGGCAAGGGCGCGGTCGGCACCACCCAGAAACCCGGCCTCATGACCCAGATTTCACAGATCCTCTTCTGATCGACGTTCACACAGACCGGGCCGCCTCGACGAGGTGGCCCGGTCTGTTTTCTGGCCAAGCCGCCCCGCACGAGGCGGGAAGTGGGCCGGCGGCG
>DATCTT010000131.1:0-22905 GCA_036567845.1 Candidatus Ozemibacteraceae bacterium
CCGCAAGAGCCGCCACGGCTCCCGAGGCGAGCGTGCGCAGGAAGGATCCGGCGACGCCGAACCGCCCGAACCCGCCCAGACGACGTGCCAGGACGAAATACAGAAACGCGGTGTTCACGCACGCCCCAACCGACGTTCCGAGCGCAAGCCCCTCGTATCCGAAGGGGCCGACGAGCGCGAGATTCGCCCCGATGGCCGCGACCACGGCGGTCAGGCTGGCCTTCACGGGAATCGTCGTGTCACCCAGCACGTAAAAAGCGGGGCCGAGCACCTTCGTCAGGGAGAAGAACACCAGGCCGAGCGCATACGCCTGGAGGGCGGCGGCTGTTGCCGCCGTGTCCGCGGCCGTGAACCGGCCGTGCTCGAACAGGAGACGGATGATCGGACCGGCAAGGGCAGCCAGCAGCAAGGCCGCTGCGATGTTGATGAACCCCGTCAGCTTGATCGACTCCGCCAGCGTCCCGGTCATGCCCTGCCGGTCGCCGGCCGCCGACTGTCGCGAGATCACGGGCAGCGTCGCCTGCGCGATCGCCACCCCGAAGATGCCCAACGGAAGCTGCATCAGCCGGAACGCGTAATTCAGCCAGGAGACCGCCCCGTCACCCTGAGAGGTCGCAAGCATCGTGCTGATCGCCACATTCACCTGGGTCGCCGCGAGACCGATGGTGCCGGGAATAATCAGCGTCACGATGCGTTTCACCGCCGGGTCGGAAGGCTGAAGCCGCCAAGAAAAACCATACCCGGAGCGTCTCAGGGCCGGCCACTGGGCAGCAAGCTGCAGAATGCCGCCGATCATCGCCCCGGCCGCCATTCCCTCGATCGCCGGCCGCCCCAGCCACTCGAACAGGGGACACAGCGTGAAACCGGCCACGATCAT
Organism: Candidatus Ozemibacteraceae bacterium; assembly: GCA_036567845.1. Lineage (GTDB taxonomy): Bacteria > Muiribacteriota > Ozemobacteria > Ozemobacterales > Ozemobacteraceae > MWAR01. Next base: position 878 of record DATCTT010000131.1, read on the forward strand.
CGCAAGGTTCAGAAATACCGGCGCGATGGCCGGAATGAAGAAGTTCCCCAGCGAGTTGAGAACCCCCATCACCAGCGCCGCGAGGGAGATGACCAGCAGGAAGGGGAACATGATGCGGGTCATGCTCACGGTCGTTTCGAACTTGGCCGGGTCCGAGAGGAATTCCGGAGCCATCGTCCTCACGAGCAGGGGCGAGGCCGCGATGCCGATAAGCGTGATGCCGCCGACGACAAGGATCAGCAGGGAAAGAACGATGCTCGCGAGCCGGAATGCGCGGTCCCGGCCCTCGCGGGTCATCACGGCATTGAACGTGGGCACGAAGGCTGCGCTCATAGCCCCCTCGGCAAACAGGTCGCGGAGGAGGTTCGGAATGCGGAACGCCACGTTGAACGCATCAGTCCAGGCGCCCGCGCCGAAAAAGTAGGCGAAGCTCTGCTCTCTCACCAGGCCCGCGATACGGCTGAAAAACGTCGCCACGCCCATGATGGCGGCCGACCGCGCGACACCGCCGGAAGCCGCTTTGCCGGCTGGAGAATCACCAGTCATGGGTATCGGCTCCGTTCAGCAGGCGGGGTTGATCACCAGCAGCTGGTCTTCTGCAAGGAGCTTCCGGTTCCGGGGATTCACCACGAGGGGCTCGCCGGAGGGCTTGAGCCCCACCAGGATGGCCCCTCGATCCTTCCGGAGCACTGCGAGCGCCTCCCCGACATCCAACCCCACCAGCTCCGCCGGAACGGGCAGGAAGGTGAGCGTGTTGCCGCTCTGGTTCGTCAGCAGGTCCCGGAAGAAGCCCAGCAGCCCTTCCTGCATCGACACACGCGCGAGAAGGCGGCCCGACACGTCACCCTGGATCACCACGTCCTCGACCCCGGCCGTTGTGAGATGGTCTGCATACTCTTGATTATATATTTCAGCAGATGTGTGAATATCGGGATTGAGCCGCTCGATGGTGAGGCCGCACAGGATGGTGCGGGCATCGATATCACGGGTCGAGCGGTTCTCGCCGTGCTCAGACAGGATGATGGCCGTCCGCGCCCGCCGGATTCCGGCACGCAGCAGCGTATCCATCTGGGTGAAGTCCTCTTTCATGATCGTGACCCGTTCGGTCCGGACGCGTTTGGTCCGAAGCTCGTTGATGTCCGCCTGGCGCGAAACGATCAGGATGTCCGTCTCGGCCAGCTTGGGATCCGAAGAGATTTCGGAAACGAGAATCGCGACCTTCGCGCTGTATCCGCAGATGATGATGTGGCCGTTCAGGTCTTCCGGGTTGATACTGCGCTGCATCGCATTCTCCTTGAGTTTCTCGATCATCATGGCAGAAAAGGTACCGGTCAGCATGGCGAAGACGCCCATACCGAACAAGAGCATGATGGCAAAAATGATCTTGCCTCCAAGGGAGGCCGGATAGCTGGCGTATTCCCCCGACAACAGCGAAAAAATGGCCTTCCAGACGGCCTCCTGAGGGGAATGGAGCTCTGATCCCGGACCGACCTCATACTGGGAAAAGCCGACGGAGCCGAAGATCACGGCAAATCCCATGAACGAGAGGATGACCGCATACTCGAGCGCGCGGCCTTCCAGAATCGTGGCGAACACCGAAAGGCGGCGGTGGAGGACCGTCGCGAGCGAAAAGACCCGCAGGATGCGGACCAGTTGGAACACCCGGCCCATGCGGAAAACGCGCAACAGGGGCAGGACCGCGATCAGATCGATCCAGTACCGCCGGAGGAATGCTCCGGTACCGGGGCTGACGAGCCAGCGCATCGTCAGTTCGACGACGAAGGCGGCCGTAATCAGATCGTTGAGCAGCTCGATCTGATGGTTCGTCTCGGCCGCCAACCCTCCAAAGGTCTCGACCAGGATGAGAACAACCGAGATCAGGATCAGGACGACGATCGTCATCCCGAACACGGGATGGTCGACAACGGCCCGGATGGTCGGATGGCGCCGCCGCTCGACCGGCCGCGACAGAGCTCGCGCGGGGCAGTGGCGGCAAAGCGGATCGGGTTCGTAGGTCGGCGGTACCGGAGTGGCGTTCATGCGTGCATTCTAGAGCAGCGTCCCTTCCCTGACAAGACCACCCTGGGGTTTTCATGGACGGAAGAACGGGGAAAAGGGTATACTGCCGGCATGTTCACCGGCTTCCGCCCGCAACGGGGTACGATCACCGTGATCCTGCTCGGACTGATCAGCGTGATCGTCGTTTTCGCCTTCTCGATTTCCCGGCGTCTCTCCAGCCACACCCAGCTGCTGACGGTCGGCGACCACACCCAGATCGCCCGCTACTTTCTCGAGTCCTACGCCGGCGATCTCCTGCGCCAGGTCGCAGCCCAGGCGAACACCGACGGCTCCGAAATCCATACGGCGTTCCGGCGGCCGGACGCGGGGGACGCCGCTCTCACCCTCCCTTCCTATAAACCCAACTCTCTGCTGAGCGAGCTGCAGAAAGAGCTCGGCATCGAGTTCACCGGCACGCCGAAGATCGGCATCCGGGGGGTGAAGCCCCTGCTCTACCCCGAGGTGGTCCAGCCGCCCGAGACCCTGCGTGGAACCGAGAAACACGGGTATCTGTCGGTCTCCTGCTCGATCCGTTTTAACAAAAAACCATATTATATATCACTTCGCGTTCCATTCATGGTCACAATGCGGATGACACCGGTCCTGCGTGAGTTCGTCCTGTTCTGCGACCGCATTCATCTCGAGCAGCAGCGGCCGTACGGCAGCCAGGACCGCATCAACATCACGTTCACGAAGGACAGCGACCATCCGAAGGACGTTCCGCCAGCCTACTCGGCCTATAAGGGCCAGCCCTGGATCCTCTGGCCCACCCCGGGGTTCGAGACGGATCGCAACCGGTGCGGCCGCGTCTTCCTCGGGGCCGACGACCGGCCGATCTACCTGAACCTCGCCGGCGAAAAGAACTTCCAGGGGTTCATGAGCGATTTGTGGCAGGTGTTCCCCGAATGGATCAAGGTGAACAAGGCCGGCACCAAGTTTCAGCTCCAGCCGATCTTTCTCGACACGACCGGCAAGGCGATCAGCCTGCGGGGCATCGACGTGCCGCTCAAGTTCCGGAACCACCTGGCGAAGATCGGCATCCTGGGCTTCTGTCACGAGATCACCCCTGATGCGGACGACGGCCTCTTCGCGAACTCCTCGCGGGACTTGCGCGACATCATGGGCCCTGATCCCGCCTTTCAGGCGCTGGTCAACGAGAATCCGCAGGCGCTCGCCCTGGCCTCGTCGCTCAAGCTGTTCGGCAAGAACGGCGAGCCCGCCGATCCCGACAACCCGTATTACGGGCCGGCCCGCGAGGTGTTCGGCAAGGTGTTCGGCCGGTTCCTCATGATCACCTTCTTCGAGTATCCCTCCGCCCAGGGCGGCGGCCAGCCGCTTCCCTACAACCCGAACAGCGCCTTCGTGCCGCCCCCCTTCGCCACGTTCAACAACGTGAGCGAGGTCACGTTCGAGCCCGCAGAGCCCGGCCAGCGGTATGGCGACTATATGTCCCGGGTCGTTTCGGGAGGCCTGGACGTCGCTGCCGCGGCCGATTCCTACCTGTGCGTGAACCCCGAGAGCAAGAAGACCCGCCGTCCGTTCGGCTTCACCGAGTTTGCCCCAGCCGACGGCACCCGGCTCAAAGGGCGATTCGACGCATTCGGCCCGGCCTGGTTCAGCATCGACCCAAAGAAAAAAGCCGGAGATCCGCTGCTTCCGACGGTCCAGTCGCGCATTTCCCGCACCTTTCCGAACCAGGCGGCGTTCCTGAAATACGCGGGTGACGGGAAGACGACCTTCCGGGTCGACGGGGTCGTCTATGTGAAAGGCGACCTGACGCTCGGCGACATCACCGCCACCGACGTGCGCGGCGGCGTCGTCCTGGTCGAGAAGGAGATCCGGCTCGGTAACATTACCCGCGGCATCGACTTCAGCCAGCCCGAGAAGGCCCTGATTCCCGAGCTCACGAAAAAGATCGCCGAACTGAAGCAGGACGAGCTTCTGACGTTCGTCAGTCTCTCGGGCCGGCCGATCAAGCTCGCCGGCGACAAGCAGGTCGGCGTGCAGCTCGTCTCGATGAGCCCGACGGTCGGCGTTCCCTGCACCCAGATCACCTGGGAAGCCATCAAACGGCCGGTCTTCTGCGGCGGAATCGCGGTGAACACGCCGAACATGGCCGAGCGCGTCCGCGAGTTCGGCCGGGCCGGCGCCGATCCGATCTTCTTCTACGTCCCCGCCATGGCCGATCCGAAGCCGTCCACGAGCGTCTGCATCCGCCCCTTCATGGCCGGCTACCGCCTCTCGATCGACGAGGTGAAGGAATGAACCGGGGCATGAGCATGATCGAGATCCTCGTCGGCCTCGTCATTTTCTCGCTGGCGATGGTTCCCCTGTTGAGTTTCAGCTTCACGACGACGCGCGGCACCCATTCGGTGGGCAAGCACATGATGGCCGGTCAGCTCGCCGCCAGCCTGATGGACCGCCTCCTCGCAAAGCCTTACGACGAGGCTCTGACGCAGGCGAAGGAACTGGCGGCGAAACGCTGGACTGACGCCCTGGAGGATCCGCTGCTCGTCTCGATGCTCGGCCATTCGGCCCTCGCCGGCCATAAATCCGAGATCGAACAGGATCTGCGCAAGTCCTTCCGATTCTTCCAGACGAAGGTCTCAGTGAAGGAAGGCTCGGGCGAGGAAGCAGACAGGATGTTCCTGCTGACCGTCGAGGTCAGCTGGCGGGTCGACGATGGCAGCGAGAAGTCGCGCCAGTCGCTGGATCTGAAGGCCATCAAATACCGGGAGGACCTGTGATGCGCTCCATCAGGAACTCCCGCGGCATGTCCGTCATCGAGATTCTCATCGTCGCAACCCTCGCGAGCCTGGTGCTTCTCGCGGGAACGCTGATCATGAGCCGCACGACACGCTCATTCAAGAAAGGCACCGACATGCTCAACACCCAGGTGCTGATGGACGCGATCGTCGAGCGGCTGCGCAGCGACGTACGGTCGCTCAAGTCGATCTCCTCACTGAGCGACACGGCCCTTGCCTTCATTTCTCTTGAAGGTGGCACGGAAACGGCTATCAGATACGAATACGATCCCGACACGAAGACCCTGACACGCCAGCGCGGAACCGAGAAAACGGATTTTCACGGAGCCCGCCAGGTCGAGTCGTTCCTGTTCCAGGCCCTGCCCTCGGCCGGCGATTTCCAGTATCTCAACGTCGCGATGCAGTTGAAGTCCGACATGAAGGGCGAAGGAGCCGGCTCGCGCCTCTCCATCGTCTGCCAGTTCCATTCCAAGTGTGTCGAACCCTCATTCACCTTCGGGAGGTAACGGTATGCGTATGCGTTCATGCTTGATGCTGCTCCTCGTTCTGGCCCTCGCCGGAATGGTCCGGCCAGCGGCCGGCGCGGAGAACGGCCTGAAAGAGTGCCGGGCCCTGGAGCAGGCGGGGAAGTTCGAGGAGGCCCTCGCGAAGTATCTTTCCCTGATCGAAGCATCGCCGTCCGAGGAGCTGTACCGGGAAACCGGCTCCCTTCTCGGCAAACTCCAGCGCTACGATGAGGCGGATGCTCTCCTGAAAAAGGCTCTCACGGCGTTTCCCAAAAGCACCTCGCTGATGAACCTCCAGGCCCTGATCACCTATCGGCGCGGACGCTCGGAAGAGGCTCGCGCCATTTGGAACGGTGTACTCGCCCTGGATCCCGACAACGCATTCGCACGCGACTGGGTCGCCAAGCTCGGGAAGCCCTCCCTGCAGGCGTCCGGCACGGCGGCTCCAGAGCCTGTCGCCGCCATACCGGCCACGGCAGGCGGCAACATGGAAAGCGGCTCCACAGCAGTATCTCCTGACGCGGCACTTTCCCCCGAAGAGCAGCAGAAACTCGCCAAGAAACTATATCAGGAGATGTACACCCTCGACAAATGGGAGACGGCACGGTTCGAAGAGCTGCACCGCCAGGTTATCGACAAGTGCCCCACCACCGAGGAGGCCGTCGAATCCTGCTGGCGCCTTTCGAACCTCTACCTGATGGCCGACGACAAGCCGCGCTACGAGGATGTCATCCAGGTCCTCGAACACCTGATCGCGAAGTATCCCACTTCCCCCGTCATTCCCGACGCAAAGAACCGCCTGATGCTCGCTTACAAGGAGGGCGGACACCCGGATAAACTCGTCACTATGTATCAGGAACTCTTCAAACTCAACCCGAATCCCGACGACCGGATGTTCATGATCTGGGGCCTCGAATACGCCGACGCCCTCGCGGCGACGGGAAAGACGGCCGAAGCGAACAGCCTGTATGAGCAGGTCATCGAGCGGGACGGCGGAAAGGACCAGCTCGAAGCCCGCGTTGCTCGCGAAAGGCTCGGCCGGAAGTGAATTTCCCGCCCTCCCACGTTTTCCTGGTATGATCAGAATACGCGACGCCGTTCAGGCTTCGTGCGTTTGTTTGTTGGTACTGAAAAAACGTTTTCCGTTTCCGACGGTAGTATGGGAATGGATGACGATTCGGTTGTTTCAAGGAGGCACGACATGTTGAGAATTCCACGCCGGGCTCGCCCATGGATCCTGCTGTTCGCTCTCTGGCTGATGCTCGAACCGATGATCGTTCCGATCCTCCAGGCCGAGGAGCTTCCTTCGCCAACGGTCAACACGGAAAACGTGAACGGAATTTCCGACATCGAGGATGTCCTCAGCCCGGACGAATATCTCCAGTATATGCTGGAGCTTCGCGGCTCGAGCAAGGAAGAGTGCGAGGCCAAAGCCTGGAGCGACTGGCTGACCACGATTTCCGGCTCCTACATGATGATGGACGCCGGCCAGACCGACGTATTCAGCTTCTACTCGACGATGAAGGCAATCTCCGGCCTTCCCGCCACCGCCAAGGATCTGGCCGGGAATATCCGGGGTCTGGTCAAGAAAACCACGCTCGGCATCAGCTTCTTCGGGAAAATCCATCCCTCGGTCCGCGGTGCGAACATGTTCAAGAGCTTCCTCGCCTGGACCAACAAGCTGGACAAGGCGATGGGCAAGAACCGGGCCTTCCAGTTCCTCGAATTTATGGCGCCGCCCCCGTGCTGGAACAACCCCAAAGTGGCCGGTGAAGGGTTCAAATCGTATCTGCGCTGGGTCAAGAAGACGACCGGCCACAACGCCGGCCCCGGCCGGACAATTTCCAACCTCAAGGGGGCGGCCCGCACCTGCGGCATCGGCCTCGCCGTGATCGGCCTCGCCCTTTCCTCCTATCAGCTGCTCACCTCGGACGATCTGCATGGGGCCCGCTACGGCTCGTATGCCATCGTCAAGAATTATGTCGATGTGGCCTTTGGCGTGGCAACCCTCGTCTGCATGTTCTGCATTCCGGTGGTCGGCCAGGTCGTCGCGGCACTCACCCTCGCCTGGATGATCCTGACAACGATCGGCGACATCATCGGCGAGCACAACAAGAAGTGGAAAGAGGCCTACCGGGCGTCTCACTGGTTCCTCATCCAGAACGATCCGGAGTACAAATCCTTCTACGACAACCGCTCGAGCCTCCGGAAGGAGGAGAAGTCCGCCTCCCTACTCCTGGCCGAGCGTGACTACGGCGAGTTCATCGCCGAGCAGAAGCCCGAGAGTGACGAGGACAAGAAACAGTACGAAGCCGGCAAGGCCGTATTCACCGAGCTCGAAAAACAGGGCGTCCTGATGACCTACTACAACCAGACCGGCTTCACCCTGCCCGACTTCGACATGGCACGACTAATGGATCTCTGGCACAAGAAGGCCGACTACATGTCCTGGAAGCCGAACGAAAAGGAAGCCAAGGAAGAGAAGGAACGCGGCTTCTTCGGCACGATCGGCCACGTTCTCAATCCTATGACCTACGTCACCTGGGTCGGCAACAAGATCGACTCGACGGGCTACCAGAAGGAAATCAAGAACGGCGACATCAAGCGCGTCTTCTTCAATCCCGACTACGTATTGGTGAAGAAATACAAGAATTACCTGATGGCCAAGAACCTCAAGGGCGGCATCTATGACGCCGTCGGTCTGCGCATCGAGCAGTCCCCGTTCAACTATATCTACCTGCTCGGTATCGATACCGGTGCCTTCAACGAGGATCTGCTGCGCCAGTCCCTCGATGCCGACGCATTCATCATCGGCTCGAAGGAGATGATGTACTTCGCCAAGCAGATGGAAACGGCCTTCGAAAGCATGAAGAAGACCATGAAGGAGAACGACAAGGTCATCGAGCAGATCGCGAAGAAAGACCTCGCCCACACCCGTGAAATCCGTGAAGCGCTCCAGAAGCTGCTCGAAGCCTACAAATCAGGCCCGGACGAGATCCATACCGGTCTCTATGACAAATGTCACGATGCATTCGGATGGCAGATCTCGGACCGCAAGCTCAAGACGCCGCGCGCGATGATCGACCGGTACAAGGCGCAACTCGAGGAGATCCTCGCCTACGTGCCGATCAGCATCTCCCAGAAAGCCGCCGAGCTGGTGCTGATCATCCAGACCCTCAAGCACAACCTCGACACAGCGAAACTGGCAAACGAGCTGGGCGCCGAGAAAAACGAGGTCCTGAACGCCGACTTCGACAAGGATTTCACGAACGACGCGATCCGCCGGTATCTGAAGGAAGGAACGTTCCTCGATGTGAAGGGCTCGTCCGGCTTCCTCGGCGCCGACTGGCTGAGCGGCATCTACCCGGCCTGGGAGGAGCTCAGAAAACATACCAACCTCTATATGGATCAGGCAAAGAAGCTCTCGTCCCTCGCCGACCGTTCGAACTCCGACACCCGCGACGGCTTCCTCGGCATCGACTACCATGTCAAACCCCCGAAGGAGCTGCTCCAGGAATTGAATCAGGAAATCGAGGCTCTGAAGGATGTCCTCGAAGCCTGGGACGAAGCGAAGGATCAGATCGACATCAAGGTCGCCACCAGCGAGAATCCCGAGCTTTACAAGGGTGTATTCAAGGATGGCGGGTTCCAGCCGGTCTGTGAAGCCGAGGCCATGGATACGAACAACCCAGTGCTGATGCCGATGAATCAGTAATCCCCCGTTCCCGATCGCAAGACCGGCCGAAGGCAACTGCCTTCGGCCGGTCTTTTCGTTTCCGGGCGGTCACTCCGCCTTCAGTCTGGTCAGGGCCTCGTCGGCGGCGGCCTGAACTCCCGGGTCGGGATCGAGGCTCGCCTCTTCGAGGAGAAGCGCGGCCGCGGATGCAACCGATTTCATGCCACCCAGAGCCCGGATGAGCCGGATGCGGCGGTCGGGATCGGGATCGGGCAGGCGCTCGCGGATCAGAGGGAGCGCCTGGTCGGCATACAGAGCGAGCTCTTCGACGGCCTTGTCCGTCATCGCCGGATCCTCTTCGAACAAACGGTCCACCATCGCCTGGAGCAGGGCATCCGACAGCGGCGTTCGCCCGCTCGCGGGTTCGGAGGCGGGAGCAGGAGACGGGGCCGCGACAGCTTCGGAGGCCGGAAGGGCGCGAGGCTGGACGACGGTGGGTGCGGAAGCGATCACGGGCTTGCGGGTGGTCTGAATCGGCGTGGCCCTGGGCACAGGGGCAGTCACGGAAGCGGGTCCGCCCGAACTGCGCCATCCAGGCGCCGGCGGCCCACTTCCCGCGTCGTGCGGGTCGGGTGTCACCGCCGACCGGGATTTGGGCCGTTCTGCCGGCGCAGACGTGGTCGCATACGGATCATCTCCTGCGGGGGCCGCTGTTGGAACAGATGCCGGAGCGGCGGGTTCGAGATGTGCCTGGCGCATCATCTCCGCGAACTCCGCCGCCCGGGCAGAGTCGGCCTGAAGAAGGCCCCGGTAGGCATCCTGCGCCTCTTTCGCCCGTTTCACCAAGAGCCCGAGCTGCCCGAGGGCAAACCAGGCTTCGGCATCCTGAGGATCCAGTCGGACCGCTTCCCGGTAAGCCTTGAACGCATCATCGTTCCGCTGCCCCGCAGCATAAATATCACCAGATATTTTATGTGGTCTGGAGCTCGCCGGAGCAAGCGTCGTGGCCTTCACCAGATCCCCCGATGCCAGATCGGGCCGGCCGAGACGGACATGCAGCTCCGCTACCCGGCACCAGAGGTCGGCAAGGGTGGCGGGATCCGCCTCCTGCTGCTCGGCGAGCGGCAGCCCCGACTCGTACATCTCGGCGGCCTTTTCCGGGATATTGATATCGATATAGATCTCCGCGAGCTCGAGCCAGGCCTCGGCAATCGAGGAGTCGGCACCGAGGGCCTGCTTGTAGAGCTCGATTGCCTCGCCGTTTTTCCCTTTCTCCCGCATCGACCGGGCCTTCTGAAGAATTTTCGAGGCGGCCGAGGCGAGTTTCTGTTGGCTGGGGGCCGAGGTGAAACTCTTCGCCTTCTTTTTCTTGCCCCAGGCCTCGGCCGGGGCGGGTGCGACAACGGTAGAAACACCGCAGGCGAAAACCAGCGCCACCCCCAAAAGGGGGTGACGCCGCTCTCCGCTCCGTTCGTGCAGGTGGATCGGTCGGATCATTTCGCGGTCGTTTCCGCAACCTTGTTTCTGAGAGCCTCGAGCACCTTCTCCGCCGTGAAGGGAGGCCGTGTCAGACGGACACCGATCGCATCCCGGATGGCGTTGCCGATCGCCGGCAGCGGTCCGTTGATGCAGATCTCGCTGACGCTCTTGGCACCGTAGGGGCCGGTCGGCTCGTAGGTCGGCACCAGGAAGGTCTTTAGTTCGGGCATATCGGCCGTGCTGAAGATTTTATAGTTCTTGAAATTCGGGTTCAGCACGCGGCCCTTCGGGTCGAAGATCAGCTCCTCGGTAAGAGCGAAACTGATCCCGTTGAGCACGCCACCCTGGGTCTGACCATCGGCAAGCTGGGGATTGATCGCGGTGCCGCAGTCGACAGCCGCCACATACTTGATCAGCCGGACCTCGCCTGTCTCGATATCCACCTCGACCTCGGCGAAGTGCGCCGAGAATGGCGGCGGCGACGCATGCGTCACGTGACTGCCGATAGCCCCGATCTGGAACTGATTGTATTCATACAGCGCGAACCGGCAGATCTGGGCGAAGCTAAGCCGGGACTTCGGATTCCGGCCCCAGGCGAACTTGTTTTCGATCGTGATGTTTCCGACTGGTTCATCCAGCATCGAGGCCGCCACGGCCCGGATCTGGTCGCGCACCTGTTCGGCCGCGCGGATGACCGCGCCCCCCGAAAGATACGTGGTCGAGCTGGCATATGCCCCGGTATCGAACGGGGTGAAGTCGGTGTCGGAACTCGTCACGATGATGTCAGAGTGGTCACAGCCGAGGGTCTCGGCGGCGATCTGGGCGAGGATCGTGTCGGAGCCGGTCCCCAGATCCGTGGCACCCACCAGCAGGTTGAACGAGCCATCTTCGTTCATCTTGATGAACGCCGACCCCATGTCGATCTCGGGAATCGAACTGCCCTGCATCAGGATGCACATGCCGATGCCGCGCCGCTTGGGACCGTAACCGGGTTTGCCGTGCTTTCCCTTCCAGCCGATCTCCTTCGCCCCGATCTCGATGCACCGAGGGAGACCGCACGAGCCGATCCGCATATCGACGCCCGTGCGCCCTTCCCCGAGGGCCTTGAACATCGGCGAGGTCTCGCCCTGCCGGATGTGATTCATCCTGCGGAACTCGAGCGGATCCATGCCGATCGCCGCCGCCATCTCGTCCATCTGGGACTCCATTGCGAACGCGGCCTGGGTCGCGCCATAGCCGCGATAGGCCCCACAGACGGGCAGGTTGGTGTAGACGGTGTCGCCGATGAACTCGACACAATTCGTCTTGTACAAGGGAAGAACCTTTGAACCGCAGTTCGACACGACCGTGAGCGCGTGGCTACCATAGGCACCGGTATTGCTCAGGATCTTCATCGAGATGCCGGTGATCGTGCCGTTCTTCTTCACGCCGCTCTTGATCGTGATGACCATCGGATGGCGGGTGCGGGAGGAGACGAACTCCTCCTCGCGGGTCAGCTCCCACCGCGCGGGCCGGCGTGTCCTGAGGGTGACGAACCCACACACGTCCTCGAGCAGGACCTCCTGCTTCGAGCCGAACCCGCCGCCGATGCGGGGCTTGATGACGCGGATCTTCCGGATCGGGATGCCCAGGGTCTGGGCCGTGATCCGGCGGGAATGGAACGGCACCTGGGTCGAGACGCGAAGCGTCAGCCGGTCGCTCTCGTCGAGATAGCTGAGGCAGATGTGCGGCTCGATCGCGCAGTGCTGGGCATACTGCGTATGATATTTCCGTTCGAGCACGTGGTCGGCCTCCCGAAACGCCTTCGGGAGATCGCCGAACCTCGCCTCGACGTGGGCACAGTGGTTGTGTTTGGCGTCATAGAAAACGGGAATCGGCATTCTCGCCTCGGGTTCGTCGTGGATGACCGGCGCCCCTTTTTCCATCGCCTTCTCGGGATCGAACACCGCAGGCAGCACTTCGTAATCGACCTTGATCAGCCGGCAGGCCTCGATGGCCGTCTCGAGAGTCTCGGCAGCAACGATCGCGACACGATCGCCGACAAATCGGACCTTGTTGTCGAGGATAAACGTGTCGTAGGGGGATGGCTCGGGATATCCCTGGCCGGCCGTGGTCCGGGCGACACGGGGAACATCCTGCCAGGTCCAGATACCGACCACGCCTGGGAACTTCTTCGCCTCGGCCGTATCGATCTTCCGGATTCGCGCATGGGCGTGGGGACTCGTCAGCACCTTGATGTGAAGCGCGCCGGGCATGTCATAGTCACCAGTATATTTCTGCGTGCCGCACACCAGCCCGAAACCGTCGATTTTTTCGCAGCTGTGATTGACAACGCTGAATGTTTCCGGACGGTCGAAGGAGAACACCGGTTCGGGAATCGGGGACGTCCCGACCGGCTTCACTGCCTTCGGGGGCAGCTTCGGCTTTTCCGCAGGGGCCGGCTTCACGGGCTTCGGAGCTTTAACGGCCGTTCCGGGCTTCGCGGCCTTCAGAGGCAGCTTCGAGGGTTTGACGACGGCCTTGGAGAGGCCGGTCACCGGTTTCACGTTGGGTCGAACAGCCTTCACCGGCTTGACGGCAGGTTTCACCGCTTTCACCACCGGCCTGGCGACCGGTTTGACGGCCGCAACCGGCTTGACCGCCCTGACGGCAGGGGACTTGCCCTTGACGACGGGTTTGATAGCAATCACGGCAGATCTGGCGGGTTTGGCTGACGCGATGGGCTTCACCGTTTTCAACGGTTTGACCGCTTTGGAGATCGGCTTGACGACAGAGGTTTTGACGGCGGCCGCCGGCTTTTCAGCCTTCACGACAGGCTTCACCGGCTTAGCAGCAGACCTGGATGAGCTGTTCACCGCCTTCACGGCGGACTTGGCGGGTTTCACGGTTTTCATCGCCTTCGTGGCGGGCTTCACGACCTTCTTCATGCCTTCTTACCTCCCGAGGCGACGTCCAGAACGGCTTCGATGCGCTTGACATACCCGGTGCAGCGGCAGAGATTCCCGTCGAGGGCCTCCCTGACCTCTTCGGCCGTCGGGTGCGGATTCGCGTCGAGCAGGGCCTTGGCGGCGATCAGCGAGCCGGGATTGCAGTAACCGCACTGGGTTGCACCGTGCCTGACAAATGCGGTCTGGAGAGGGTGCGGATGATCGGGGGTTCCCAGGCCTTCAGCAGTCGTGATCGTCGCACCTTCGCACTGGGCAGCGAACTGGAGACAGGAGGTTTTGGGGCGGCCGTTGATGAGCACGGCGCAGGCCCCGCACGAGCCTTCCCCACACCCTTTCTTGATGCTCTTGTAGCCATTCTCGCGCAGAAGGTCGAGCAGGAGGGTGCGCGGATCGATATCGAACGTGCGTTTCGTTCCATTGATCGTCATCGTGACGTTCATCTGTTTTGTCCCCTTCCTTCAGGAGCGGGCCTGGTGCAGCGCTTCATCGATACAGCGGCGCACGAGAACCGGCAGCACCTCCTCGCGATACTCGCGGGAGGCGCGGAAATCCGTCGTCATATCAAGGTCATGGACGGCGGCAGCGGCCGCCGAGGCAATGCGCTCCGGCGTCGGAACCATGTTCTCGAGCTGCTTTTCGGCATCCGAACGGCGTTGTGCCTTTTTGCAGACGGCATTCAGAGCGATGCGGGCTTCCTTCACCTCATCCCCCTGAAGGGTGATACGCACGGCAACGGTCATCAGCGCATAATCGTTGTGGGTCCGGGACATTTTCCGGAAGGCGACGCCGGTTCCCAGGCCGAACTCGGGAACCTGGATTTCGGTCAGGATCTCCCCGGGCTGAAGGAAATGCCGGGGACCGGCATCAATCATGTTCTTCACCGAAACGGTGCGCTTGGGAACGCCCCGGCGGCAGACCGCCTGAGCATCGAGCACCAGCAAAGCGGGCGGCAGATCTGACCAGGGAAAGAGTGCCACCAGGTTGCCGCCGGCCGTGACGGCATGACGCAACAGGGTCGAGCCGATCCTGCCCGAGGCGGAGCGCAGAAGCTGACCCGCGGGGCCAGTCAGGATTGCGGATTTGAAGATATCCTGCACCGGCGTCATCGCGCCGATTGCGTATCCATCGCTCGTGCGGCGAATATAGGACAGGTCGAGACCGCTCAGATCGACCAGCCCCTCGATCGTCGAATCATTGACGGCCGCGATATTGGTGCCACCCGCGAGAGCGACGTTGCGGCGGTCTCTGGCGGCCAGCAGCGCGCATGCCTCTTCCACGCTCGCCGGACGGTAAAACTGGGTGAGATGTTTCAGCATTCCCTTCTCCTGTCAGGTATTCCCTGCGACCAGACCATGATGGTCGGAATTATATCCAATGAAAACGATCTTTGTCACTTTTGGTCTCGAGTCTTTCGAAACCCCTCCTGAAGCTGATCGGAAATCACATCTTCCCGAGTCGCGTTTCCCGATTGACGCAGTGGGGCGATTCCTGTACTAAAAATTTATACTCCGGAATATCGAAGGAGAAGAGAATGCCTTCCAGGAAGCTCATCGGAACGATTCTGATCGAGGCTGGACTGATCACTCCCGCGCACCTCGAAGAGGCGCTGGCGATGCAGAAACGGGATCCACGAAGGATCGGCAGAATCCTGCTCGACATGGGGCTGCTCGACGAGGCCGAGTTCCTGAAGCATCTCGCCGTCCAGCTCGGCGTTTCATTCATCAGTCTTCCCCACTATCTGGTGGATCCGGCCATCGCGCGCCTTCTTCCCGAGCGGATCTGCCGCAGGCATCGCCTGATCGCGATCAACAAGATCGGCAACCGGCTCACCGTCGCGATGGATGACCCGCAGGACCTGATCGCCATCGATGACGTCCAGCTTCTGACCGGGCTGATCGTGAAGCCGATGCTGGCATCCGGGTCTGCGCTCATCAGGATACTCGACGAGGTTTATTCCCTGCCGACACCGTAAACGACGGGGTCACACCTTGCCCCACAAAACCCGCGATGGTATTCTGAATGGCTCACTCAATCCCACGTTTTGTCTATCGAGGAGGCGCCATGGTTCCTGCATATCACCGACCGGCTTCGGCAGCCGAAGCCATACAACTCAAATCCAGGCTTGGGCCGGGCGCCGTGTTTCTGGCCGGGGGGACCGAGGTCAACAACCTGCACGCCCCCCGTCCTACGGCTCTCATCGACCTCGCAGGACTCGGCCTCGACAGGATCGAGACCACACAGAACGGACTGCGCATCGGCGCCCGCGTCACCTTCCAGCAGCTCATCGAGCACCAGGAGGTTCCCGGGTTCCTGAAAACGGCCGCGTATCAGATGGCCAACCGCAATATCCGCAACGTCGCGACGGTGGGCGGACAACTCGGCGCCAACAAATCCTGCGCCGACCTGATTCCGGCTCTGCTCGCCGCGGAAGCCCGTGTCGTCCTGGCCGACCGCGAGATGCCGGTCGAGGCGTTTCTCACCGGTGCCCCCGAGCTGATCATCGCCATCATCGTTCCGACCACGAACCGCACCTTCGGCCTGGCGAGCCACAGCCGGACGGCCTCCGACATCTCGATCGTCACGGCGGCGGCCTCGCTCACCCTCGATGGCGACATGCTCCGCCAGCCGATGCTGGCCATCGGCGGGGTGGCCCCCCATGTGGTGCGGCTGCACGAGGTCGAGAAGAGTCTCGACGGCAAGCCCCTGCCTTCCCCAGAGCACCTCGAATCCCTGATCGCCGGTGCGGTCCACCCGATCGACGATCTTCGCGGCAGTGCCGCTTTCAAGCGCCAGATCGCCGCCGTCCTCGGTGCGCGCGTCGTGAAAGCTGCTGCAGCCCAGACCGGTTCCAGGAAAGGAGCCCGCTGATGTCCATCTCGATCACTCTCAACGGCTCCCCCCGCAAGCTCAATGCCGAGCCCGGCGAAAATCTCCGCGATGCCCTGCGACGCGAAGGCATTCTGTCGGTGCGCAACGGCTGTGACGGGGAAGGCACCTGCGGCGCCTGCTCGATCCTCATCGATGGCCGCCTGATGAACACCTGCCTCCTGGTCGCCGGCCAGGTCGAGGGAAAGCACCTTCGCACCGTCGAGGGGCTGGCCCGGCCGCGCGAGCTGAACCACCTTCAGACCGCATTCGTCGACTCCGGCATCGTCCAGTGCGGCTACTGCACCGGCGCCATGCTGATGGCCATCGCTGAACTGCTCGAGAAGTTCGAACGCCCGACCCGGGAACAGATCCGGGATGCGCTCTCAGGCGTCTTCTGCCGCTGCACCGGTTACGAACAGATCTACGGGGCGGTGGAACTGGCCATCGCGCGCCGCCGCGATCCCGCCACGCCCTTCGAGATGCCGAAATTCCGCGAGGGAATGCGCTACGTCGGCGCCGCCCACGGCAAGCTCGACGGCTACCTGCTCGCCCGCGGGGAAGCGGCCTTCGTCGAGGACCGGGTGCGGCCGGGCCACTGCCATCTCAAGGTTCTCCCCAGCCCGCATGCGCACGCTTATATCACGCGTATCGACACCACCCGCGCCGAGGCGCTTCCCGGCGTCGTCGCCGTGTTCACCTACAAGAACTGCCCCGACGTCTGGTACAACCCGGCCGGCCAGGGCTTCCCCGAGCCCTCGCCGTACGACCGCCGGATGTTCGACCAGAAGCTTCGCCACGTCGGTGACCGCGTCGCCGCCGTCGTCGCCGAGACGCTCGAGATCGCTGCCGAAGCCCTGAAGCTGATCGAGGTCGAATACGAGGTTCTGCCCGGCGTCTTCACCATCGACGAGGCCAAGCGCCCCGGGGCCCCGATCGTCCACAACGCCCATGTCGAGTATGTGGTCGGCGCGCCGAAAGATATCGATAGCTATAACAAGAACGTCGACCCGCGCGAAGGCAAGATCATCTACCAGTTCCCGATCCATGCCGATCCGCACCGCAACCTGGCCGCATCGGTCCACGGCGGGATCGGCGATATCGAGAAGGGATTCGCCGAGGCCGAGGTCGTGTTCGAACAGACCTACGAGACGGCCCAGGTGCAGTGCACCCCCGTCGAGCCCCACATCGCCTACAGCCGCATGGATGGCGACCGTCTGGTCATCCACGCCTCGACGCAGGTGCCGTCGCACGTGCGCCGCATCATTGCCCGCATTCTCGGCGTGAAGGAGAACCGTCTCCGCGTCGTCAAGGAGCGCGTGGGCGGCGGGTTCGGCGCGAAACAGGACATGGTGCTCGAGGAAGTGGCCGCCTGGGCCACCTGGATCACCGGCCGCGACGTGCTGTACCGCTACACGCGTGAGGACGAGTTCATCAATTCGCGCACCCGTCACACCATGAAGGTTCGGGTCAAGCTCGGCGCGAAGAAAGACGGCCGCCTCACAGCCATCCATATGGACCTCGAGGCCAACACCGGCCCCTACGGCGCCCACTGCCTGACCGTGCCGATGAACGCCTGCTCCAAGGCGCTGCCGCTATTCCTCTGCGACAACGTGCGGTTCGACGTCCACACCTATTATTCGAACATCTCCCCGACCGGTGCCTACCAGGGCTACGGCGCGCCGCAGGGCTCGTTCGCGCTGCAGCTCGCCGCCGCCGAGATGGCCGAAAAACTCGGTATGGACCAGCTCGCCTTCCTCGAGAAGAACCGCGTGCGCGAAGGGGTCATGCTCGAGATCCTGCGCTGCCTTGGCGAAGGGCGCGAAGGAACCCCCCAGCTCGTCCAGACCTGCGGTCTCGGGCCGGCCCTCGAACAGGGCCAGAAGCTCATCGGCTGGGGCAGAAAGGTTCAGAGCGACGATCCCGACGTGAAAATCGGCCAGGGCGTGGTGATCATCCAGCAGGGCTCGGGCCTACCCGGCCTCGACTCGGCGAACGCGGCCATCATGCAGTTCGGCGACGGCACGTTCATGGTGCTGTCGGGCGGCACGGATCTCGGCACCGGCCTCGAGACTGTCGCGGTCAAGCTCACCGCCGAGACCCTGAAAGTCCCGATGGAACACGTGGCCGTGCTTGCCGCCGACACCGACTCCACGCCGTTCGACGTGGGCGCCTACGCTTCGTCCGGCACGTATTTCTCGGGCGGCGCCGCCCTCAACGCCGCGCTGAACATGAAGGCAAAGCTGATCCGGGAAGCCGCGGACATGCTCCAGGAGCCCGAGAACAACCTCGAGCTCGCCTGGCCCGGCGTGGTCAGGGGGCTTTCCGGCGAGGTCACCTACGAACAGATCGCGCGCCGCACGCAGAGCGGAACGGGCCATGGCCAGCTCATCTCGACGGCCCACTTCATCACCGAGAAAGGCTCGTTTCCCTACGGGGCACACTTTTGCGAAGTCGCCGTCGACACCCGCACCGGGAAAGTACACCTTCGGAAATATTATGCCCTGCAGGATGCGGGAACGCCGATCAATCCGGAGCTGGCGCTCGGCCAGATCTATGGCGGCGTGCTCAAGACCATCGGCCACAGCCTCTACGAGGAGATGATCTTCGACGAGAAGGGCCGGTGCCTGAACCCGAACTTCATCGACTACAAGGTGCCGCAGATGGGCGATCTCCCCGACGATTTCAAGGCTGTCCTGATCGACACCAACGATCCATTCGGCCCGATGGGCGCGAAGTCGATCTCCGAGATCTCCTGCAATGGCGCGGCGCCGGTCATCGCCGCGGCCATCCATGATGCAGTCGGGGTCTGGATCCGAAGCTGGCCGTTCACCCCCGAAAAGATCCTGCGCGCTCTCGGACGCATTTCGTAAGGGGACCGCATGATCCTGGGGATTCTCCTCGCCGCGGGCGCCTCGCGGCGAATGGGCCGCGACAAGCTCGGCCTGCCGTGGAGGGGAACGACGGTTCTCGAGGCCACGCTCGACCGCTGGACGGCGGTTCCGGAGCTCGACGAGATCCTGCTCGTCCGCCGGCACCCCGACCCGGCAGGTCAGCGCCCCCGGGTCCGCCTGCTCGTCAATGACAACGCCGACGAGGGCATGGGCAGTTCGTTCCGGCTGGCCGCCAATGCGTTGCCCCCAGGTACCGAAGCGGTGGTCTTCGGCTTCGCGGACATGCCGGAGATCTCTCCGGCCACCATCGCCACCCTCATCGCCGCCTGGCGGCCGCTCGGCCCGCGCGCGATCGTCGCGCCCGTCTTCGCCGGGAAACGTGGCCACCCGGTGGTGTTCGGCGCGTATCATTTCCCCGCCCTTCGGGAGCTGACGGGCGACCAGGGCGGCCGGGCCATTCTCCAGCGGCATGCCGCCGATTTGACGCTCGTTCCCGTTGACGATTCCGGCGTGACCTTCGATCTCGACACGCCCGCCGACCTGGAGACACGGGCATGAAGGTGCTCATCCTCGGGGCGGGCGAGCTCGCCAGCGGCACGGCACACCGGCTGTTCAGGGCCGGATTCACCGTTGCCATGACCGAGGTGAGCGAGCCGCTCGCGATCCGGCGGGCCGTCTCCTTCTGCAGTGCCGTCTGGGACGGCGAAATCGAGGTGGAAGGCATCCGGGGCCGGCGGTGGAAACCAGGTGTACCGCTTCCCGACACACTCGACCACGTCGCCGTCATCGTTGATCCCGAGGCAACCCTGCTGGCCACGTGGCACCCCGACGTCCTGGTCGATGCGCGGCTTCTCAAGCGCCCGTGCATGACATCGATCGCGCAGGCGCCGCTGGTCATCAGCCTTGGCCCCGGCGCCGTCTGCGGCCGTGACGCGCACGTCGTCGTCGAAACACACCGGGGTCATGATCTCGGCCGCCTGATCGAGACGGGCAGCGCGGCCGCGGATACCGGCATTCCCGGAAGCATCGGCGGCCTCACGGCCGAGCGGGTTTTACGCGCACCGATTGCCGGCCGCGTCCGCGGTGACAAACAGATCGGCGATCTGGTGAAGGCGGGCGATCCGGTGGCTTGGA
Source organism: Candidatus Ozemibacteraceae bacterium (assembly GCA_036567845.1). Taxonomy (GTDB): domain Bacteria; phylum Muiribacteriota; class Ozemobacteria; order Ozemobacterales; family Ozemobacteraceae; genus MWAR01. The sequence continues at coordinate 21,203 of DATCTT010000131.1, forward strand.
TCGACGAAACGCCGGTGCGCTCCCCGATCGCGGGAGTGCTTCGCGGCGTCCTTCACGATGGTCTGACGGTCACGCCGAACCTGAAACTGGCTGATGTCGACCCGCGCGGCGAGGTTCGGGCGTGTTTCACCCTGTCCGACAAAAGCCGCACGGTCAGCGGCGCCGTTCTGGAAGCGGTTTTGAACCGATTCCGTCTGGTCGACCGATGAATGTCCTTCTCGAATACGATGATATCTGGCTCATCGGCGGCGGCGGCAAGACGACCCTGATGTTCCGGCTCGCCTCCGCCTGGGCCGCGCGAGGCGAACGCGCGATCTGCACCACCACGACGAAGATCTGGCCGCATGAAACGAACGCATGTTCCGACGTGCGGATCGGTGATTTCACCTCGATCGTCACGGGCCTGCGCGAGCGGCCGGCTCCGATGATCGTGGTCGCGAGCAGAATCGAAGGGGGCAAATGTCACGGGTTCTCCGCCGGCGAAGCGATGTCGCTCAAAGCGTTCGCGCGACGCCTGATCGTCGAAGCCGACGGCTCGGCCGAGCGGCCGGTCAAAGCTCATGCACCGCACGAACCGGTGGTCGCGGCCGAAGCCTCCTGTATCGTTGGCGTGGTCGGCGGCTGGTGCGTCGGAACGCCGCTCGATGCCGTGCATGTCCATCGCCCGGAGCGGTTTTCCGCCATTACCGGCCGGCCCATCGGAGCGACGGTCACGTCGGAGGATGTGGCCCGCGCGATTCTCGACGAGGCGGGCTGGCTTCGTGCCGTGCCGCCCGGCGCGGCCTTTCACGTGGTCGTGACCGGCCCTGACCAGGGCATCCCCGCCGCCCTCGAAGCTCACCCGCACGCAAACCGCCTTGCCGGCATCCACATGTCTCACGGCGACGATATTATACATTTATGATTATATATTTGCGCAAGGAGAACAGACATGAGTGAGAAGCGGATCGATGCACGCGGAATGCTGTGCCCCAGACCGCTCATTCTCGTGAAAAAGGCGTTGAGCGAGACCGCCGCGGGAGATCAAATCGAGGTGCTTCTGGATAACGCAACGGCGCGCGACAACGTGGTGCGTTTCCTTCAGGATTACGGATGCAAGCCCGCCTGCGCGGAAAGAGGCGAGACGTTCACGATTCGCGCCACGGCCGTGACGCCGTCCGCGACCGGGCCCCGTCCCGACGAGTATTGCCGGCTCGACGGCGCCGCCAGACCCTACGTCCTGGTGCTGAACCGGCTCTTCATGGGCACCGGAAGCGAGGAACTGGGGAAGATCCTGATGCAGGCCTGCATCAATTCGATCAGGGAGACGACGCCGCTGCCTTCCGCCATCCTGCTTTACAACGCCGGCGTGAATCTGGCTTGCGAGAACTCCCCGGTTCTGCCGGCCCTTCGCGACCTCGAGTCGCAGGGCATACGCATCCTGGTTTGCGGCACCTGCCTCGACTATTTCGACCTGAAGCAGAAACTGCTCGTCGGACGCGTTTCCAACATGTATGACATCATGCAGACCATCGCCTCTGCCGGCACGGTTTTCACTCCGTAAGGGAAGCCTCTTTGTATATCAATAAATATTTCGACAACGGCGCGACTTCGTTTCCCAAACCGCCCGAGGTTGCCCGGGCGGTGAGTCGATATCTCGCGGAACTGGGCGGGCCGTACGGCCGCAGCGCCTATCCGCGGGCGGTCGAGGTCAGCCGCACGCT
>DATCTT010000132.1:0-7661 GCA_036567845.1 Candidatus Ozemibacteraceae bacterium
AAAACGGCTGCCGACCAGATCTACGCATATCAGGACGCGGCTCTGCCGGCCCTTTCCGCCGCGATCAACTCGTACAGCGAGGATATCCAGCATTGGGCCCTGCAGGTGCTGTGCCGGTTCGGCAGCAAGGGAACCCCCTCGATCCTGCGTGCTGTCAAGAGCACGAACCACGATGTTCGCTACTTCGCGGCCGCCGCTCTGGGCGAGCTGCGTGAGCCGATGGGTGTCACGGCACTCATCCGTCTGCTCGGCGACGAGAAATGGCCGGTCCGGAAAGCCGCTGCGGAGGCTCTGTCGAAATTCGGCGAGGAGATCATCCCTGCCCTCGAGCAGGTGATGAACAAGACAGCCGACGAGGATGTGCGGTTCTGGGCGATCAAGACGCTTGGCCGGCTCGGTCCCAAGGCCCAGAAGATCCTGCTCGAATCGCTGCGCGCCGGCGACAAGCAGATGCGCTACGTCATCGCCTCGGCGCTCGGCGAGTCGGGCGATACGCGCGTCATTCGCGTGCTGATCGAGTCGCTGGCCGACCCGGATTGGACGATTCGCAAAAGTGCCACGCAAGCGCTCGCCGACATCGGCGAGAATGCGGTCGACCCCATGATAGAAGCCCTTCAGGAGCCCAACGAGGAGATCCGCGATGGCTGTCTGATCGCCCTCGTGCGCATAGGGGACCGTGGCCTGACGCGGCTGTTCGCCTTCGTCGAAGGCAGTGACGACAACCAGCGGTATCTCGTGCGCAAGGGCCTCGTCAAGCTGGGCTCGCGCGTTGTCGAGCCGCTCATCCGTTTTTTCCGGAACGGGAAGCCCGAAGTGATGAGCTTCTGCGCGGCCGCTCTCGGCGAAATCGCCAGCCCCAAGGCCGTGCCGGTGCTGATCGAAGGCCTCTCGAGCAGTTCCTGGAATGTCAGGCGCAGCTGCGCCTATGCGCTCACCGAGGTGGGTGAGAAGGGCGTGGATCGCATTGCCGATGCGCTCAACAGTCAGAATGACGATGTCCGATACTGGGTCACGCGCATCCTCGAATCGATCGGCGAGGCAGGCATGCCCTACCTCGTGAAGGCCTTGAACGACAAGAGCAAGAACATCCGGTATTTCGCGGCCAAGGCTCTTGGTGGCTCCTCCAACCCCGACGTCATCCGCGATCTGATCAAGTCGCTTGCCGACCCCTCCTGGAGCGTCCGGCGCGCGGCCTCGGAAAGTATTAGCCGCCTCGAGAACTTCGGGGTCGATCAGTTGCTTCGCGCGATGTCCTTCGACAACGAGGATATCCGGTTCTGGATCAGCCAGATTCTCGAGAAGACCGGCCGCCAGCATCTCGACAAAATCCACGAGAACCTCCGGCTCGGCGATCGGGAGCTGCGGCTTTGCTGCTGCCAGGCCCTCGGCGTCATTGCCGATCCGGCATCCGTTGACATCCTCATGGATGCCCTGCGTGACGAAAGCGACTGGGTGCGCATCTACGCTGCCATCGCTCTCGGGAAGATTGGTGACACGCGAGCCGTGGTGCCGCTGTTGCGTGGCCTTTCCGACCGCAATGCCGAGGTGCACCGGAACATCGGCCGCGCCTTCCGGAAGCTGGGGGCGAAGGTATTCGAGACGATTGCGAAGTGCGTCGAGAGCGACGAGATGGTTCTGCGCCGCAACTCGGCCATTGCGATCCGCGAACTCGCCGAGGAGCGCGGGGTCGATCTGCTCGTCATGCTGATGAGTGATGCCGAGGAGAAGGTTCGCCAGGCCGCCGCCGAGGCGCTTGGCCGCTTCCCGGGCCTCAAGGCGCGCACGATTCTGGGGGAGGCGCTGGCCGACAAGGCGTATGTCGTGCGGATTGCCGCCCTGACCGCGCTTGCCGAGCATGCGGCCCCCGAGTCGATCCAGCTCATGATGGATCACATCGCCCGCACGAAGGAAGAGCGCGAGCTGCGCACCGCGAAGCGCCAGCTTGTTGCGCTTGCGCAGCGCATTCCCGCCGCGTTCATTCCGTTGTTTGCGGATGAACATGCCGCGGTGCGGACGATGGCTGCCGAGGGCCTGGTCGGTGTCGGCCTGCCCGCCCTGCCGGTGCTGAACGAGGCTGCCCAGGCCGAAGGCGCCTCTGAAACGGTGGTGTTCTGGTGCAACAAGGTCATGAAAGCGATCCGCAATCCCCAGGAGCCGATCGGTGATGTCTGAGCCCCTCATGGACCGCGCAGATCCGCGGACAGGCTGGCTCCGGCTGGCTTCCGCCGTCTGGATCGGTGACACTGTCCGGGCAGGCCTCATTCGCGAGCTGGGCACGCCGGAAGCGGTTTTTCGAGCCGATCGGGTCGCGCTTTCCCGCGTCAAAGGCTGGTCGCGGGACCGTCTCGAGCGCTTTCTCGCTGAGAGGGACCGGCTTTGCCCCGTCTGTGACCCCACTCGCCTCGACCGGGCGGGGGTGCGGCTCGTCACGTTCCGCGACCCCGAGTATCCCGCGCTGCTGCGCGAGATTCCCGACTCACCGCTCGTGCTGTTCGTGCGCGGCCGGCTTCCGGTCGATCCGCGGCCGCACATTGCGATTGTGGGCGCACGCAACGGCACCCAGCTCGGCTTTGACATCGCGCGGGACTTCGGCCGCGAGCTGGCTGCCGCCGGCTTTGTCGTCGTGAGTGGCCTGGCTCTGGGCATCGACACGTTCGCACATCTCGGGGCGCTGGAAGGGCATGGGACCACCGTCGCCGTCCTCGGTTCGGGGCCTGATATCGCGTATCCGGCTGCGAACCGCAAGATCCGGGAACGCATGCTCGCGGAAGGCGGCGCTCTCGTTTCCGAATATCCGCCCGGAACCCCGGCCCGGCCCTGGCATTTTCCGGTCCGGAACCGGGTCATCGCGGGAATGTGCGTCGCGACCGTCGTCATCGAGGCGTCGGCCCGCAGCGGCTCCCTCATCACGGCCCGGCTGGCAGCCGAGCAGGATCGCGAGGTGTTCGCCGTGCCCGGGAACATCCGTTCGGCCCTTGCCGAAGGAACCCTGGCCCTGATCAAGGACGGCGCCCAGCTCGTCACGGCGGCCCAGGATCTGATCGAGTATTATGCGCGCCTGCTTCCCGCACGGCCTGTGGAAGACTCTGGTCATGCCGCTTCTGGCGAGATTCCCGATCTCACCGACGAAGAGGCCCGGCTGCTCGGAGCCCTGGCCGCGGATCCGGTTCCCCTGGACCGGCTGCTCGCGGACGGCCGTTGGACGCGCGACAGACTGTTTTCTCTGCTGCTGACCCTCGAAATGCGGGATTTTCTGGTGAAGCTGCCCGGGAACAGGTATCATGCGAAAATCAAACCCCCTCAGGGGAGGCACCAATAAGTGAACAAAACCAGAACGCCGCTGGGCCAGCTGATGAAGCTGATGGACCTGGTCAGACGCCAGATGGAGAACGACCGCACCGGAACGACGGGGGATGCCGCCGCCGGGGAGACGGGCGAACCGATGATCGCGAAGCTGATGAAGCGGGGGTTCCGCCTCGAGGAGATCGAGACGGCCATGAAATGGCTCTCCCTGATGAGCCTGACGATCGGAAGTGCATCGAAGCCGGCCGCCCCTGAAGCTGCGGTGACGGGCGCGTCCGCCGATCCCGCCGATGCCGCGCGGGCATCCGGTGTCCGGCAGCTCCACACGTCCGAGGCGATTCGGCTCACCCCCGAGGCGCAGCGGCATCTGCTGAGCTTGCTCGATCGCGGGGAGATCGCCCCGCTTCAGTTCGAGCGCACGATCGAATACCTTTGGCGCCATGACCTGCGTGAGGTCTCCGTGATGCGCCTCGATCTGATCCTCTCCATGAACGACCCGCAGACGGATCAGCACGGCACGTCGGCGAACCCGACCGGTCCGACCTCGTCGCTCAGCCCCCGGGTGAACCCACCCCTCTTCATAAACTGATAGAAATATATTTGGAAATGTAAAATAAATGAGCGCCAAGCATCTCGTCATCGTCGAATCACCGGGGAAAATCAAGACCCTGACCAAGTTTCTTGGCCGGGATTTCATCGTCGAGGCCAGCAAGGGCCACGTCATCGATCTGCCCGACTCGAAGCTGGGGGTCGAGCCCGAGCGCGGCTTTGTCCCGGTGTTCCGTGTCGTGCCCGACCGGCGGGATGTGATTCTCCGGCTGCGCGAAGTGGCCGAAAAGGTCGAATCCATTTATCTTGCCCCAGATCCTGACCGCGAGGGCGAGGCGATCAGCTGGCATCTTGCGGGAGCGCTCGGTATCGACCCGACCAGCGCCTGCCGGGTGACCTTCAACGCGATCACCCGGGACGAGGTGCTCAAATCCCTCGAAAACCCCCGGCCGATCGACCTGAATCTCGTCAACGCCCAGCAGTCCCGCCGTATCCTTGACCGCCTCGTCGGCTACAAGCTGTCACCGCTGCTGTGGAAAAAGGTGTGCCTGGGTCTTTCGGCCGGCCGTGTCCAGTCCGTCGCGGTGCTTCTGATCTGCAATCGCGAGAAGGAAATCCTCGCCTTCCGCCCCGAGGAATACTGGACGATCGAGGCGAAGGTCCGGACCCACGAGCGACACGCATTTACCGTCAAACTGGCGAAGACGGACGGGAAGAAGTCCGTCATCGGGGATGGGGTGACGGCCCGCGCCGTCGTGGCCGAGATCGAAAAGTCCGGTCTGCGCGTCAGTTCGGTTACCCGGCGGTCGCGCAAACAGACGCCGCCGCCGCCGTTCATCACCAGCACCCTCCAGCAGGATGCGGCCCAGAAGTTCGGCTTCACCTCTCGCCGAACGATGTCGATCGCCCAGCGCCTCTACGAAGGTATCGAACTGGGCGGCGAGGGCCATGTCGGTCTCATCAGCTACATGCGAACCGACTCCGTGCGCATCTCCCCCGAAGGGCTCGGAGAAGCGAAAGAATATATAACGAAGAGTTTTGATTCTCGCTACGGCATCGATAAACCCCGCGCGTTCAAGACCCGCAAGGGCGCTCAGGATGCCCACGAGGCGATCCGGCCCACCTCCGTCTGGCGCACGCCCGAAGTCATGGCAAAAAATCTGACGGCAGAACAGCTGAAGCTGTATACGCTGATCTGGCGCCGGTTCGTCGCTTCCCAGATGGCGGAGGCGGAATACGATGTCGTCACGATCGAGCTGGAAGGCGGGCGGCATCTGCTCCAGGCCTCTGGCACGACGATGACCTTCGATGGGTTCACCTCGCTCTACTCCGAGGCGAAGGTCGAAGATGCGGATGCCCCAGCTGCCGAGGCTGGCACCGAAGAGGATGCCGAACGCGAAGCGAAGCAGCGCCTGCCCGAGGTGCACAAGGGGGATCAGCTGAGCCTTGCCGGAATCAATCCCACTCAGCATTTCACTCAGCCCCCGCCCCGATTCAGCGAATCGATGCTGATCAAAACGCTGGAAAAGGAGGGAATCGGCCGGCCGAGCACGTATGCTGCGATCATCGACACGATCCAGCAGCGCGGCTACGTCAAAAAGGTCGAAGGCCGCTTCCGGCCATCCGATGCCGCGTTCCTGGCAACGGAACTTTTGGTTTCCAAATTTGGCGACATCATCAATCCAAAATTCACCGCGACGATGGAAGGGCATCTCGACGAAGTCGAGGACGGGCGCAAGGACTGGGTGCGCGTGCTGAACGAGTTCTACGGCCCCTTCCTCTGCGATCTGAAAAAGGCCGAGACCGAACTCCAAAAAATCCAGTATGAAACCGACTGCACCTGCCCGACCTGTGGCAAGGTCATGGTCGTGAAGCTTGGCAGGACCGGAAAATTCCTCTCCTGCTCGGGATATCCGGAGTGCAAGTCGACGGAGAATATCCCCGACGAGCTGCTCCTATTTGCGACCGAGCAGGCCCGGGGCCGTCTCCAGCTGCGGGAAACCCTCGACCGCCTCAAGGCCGAGGCTGGACCCGATCTCGTGCCGACAGACCAGGTGTGCGAGGCCTGCGGCTCTCCGATGGTGATCCGATCCGGTCGGTACGGCCGGTTCATGGCTTGCTCGAAATACCCGGAGTGCAAGACGACCCGCCGCATCCAGCAGGAGATCGGTGTTGCCTGCCCTCTGGACGGCTGCAACGGCAAGGTCGTCGTGAAAAAGGCCAAGGGCGGCCGCCGGACCTTCTATGGCTGCTCAAATTATCCGACCTGCATGCTGACGACTTGGCAGAAGCCGACGGGCGAGCTCTGCCCCGAGTGCAAGTCCCCACTGGTCTGGCACTCGACGAAAAAACTGGGCACGTTCGTGAAGTGCTCAAAAAAAGGTTGCGATTTCAGGCGCATACCCGAGAAGAACGAGGGGGATACCGGTGGCCCGGAAGAATGATCATCCGAATGTAACCGTGCTCGGTGCCGGCCTGTCCGGTGTCGAAGCGGCGTTTCAGCTCATCCGGCGCGGCGTTCGCGTCAAGCTCGTGGAAATGCGGCCCCGGGTGCCGACAGGAGCCCACAGTACCGATCTGTTTGCCGAGCTGGTTTGCAGCAATTCGGTCGGAAGCAATCTTCCCGACCGGGCTTCCGGGCTTCTCAAGGAAGAACTGCGCGCTCTCAGCAGCTATATCCTTGACGTCGCCTACAAATACCGGGTTCCGGCCGGCAACGCCCTCGCCGTCGACCGCGAGGCCTTTGCCCGGGAGATCACCCGATATATGACCGGCCACAGCCACGTCGAGTTCGTCAACGAAGAGGCGACCGAGTTCCCGGAAGAGGGGATCGTCATCCTCGCAACCGGCCCGCTCACCTCGCCGCGTATGCTCGCCTGGCTGTCGAAGACCTTCGGTGCTGACAAACTTGCCTTCTTCGACGCGATCGCCCCCGTGCTAACAGCCGAGAGCGTTGACATGACCCAGGCGTTTGTCGCGAACCGGTATGGCGAAGCCGAGGAAAAGGGCGACTATATCAATTGCCCGATGAACAAGGCGGAATACGAGGAGTTCGTCACCCAGCTTCTCGCCGCCGAGCGCATCCACCTTCCGGAGTTCGAGAAGGATGCCCGCAAGCAGCTGTTCAGCGGTTGCCAGCCCGTCGAGGAGATCGCCTCGACCGGAAAGGATGCCCTGCGCTTCGGCCCGATGAAGCCTGTTGGGTTCACTGACCCGCGCACCGGCCGCCGTCCGTGGGCCGTCGTGCAACTGCGCCAGGACAATCTGCTCGGCAGCCAGTATAACATCGTGGGTTTCCAGACGAACCTGAAGCACGGGGAGCAGGAGCGGGTGTTCCGCTTGATCCCCGCCCTGAAAAATGCGGTATTCACGCGGCTTGGCCAAATGCATCGCAATAGCTATCTTTTCTCGCCGGCCTTTCTCACTCCAACCCTCCAGGTGAAGGATCACCCCGACTGGTTCGTCGCCGGCCAGATCTGCGGCGTCGAAGGCTATACCGAGTCAACGGGAATGGGCCTGCTCGCCGGTCTGAATGCCGCCCGCATCTGCCTCAAGAAACCTCCGGTCGTTCCGCCGCCCCAGTCGATGCTGGGGGCTCTCGTGAAATACGTGACGTTCGAGGGCCATAAGGTGAAGGAGTTTTCACCGATGAACGCCAACTTCGGGCTCCTTACCGGCACCATCGCCCCCGCCAAGGGCGAGTCGGCGGAAAGCCGCCGCGCTGCGGCGATCATCGAGGCCCGGCGCGCCTTCAAGGCCTTCGTCGCCGAACTGTAAGCTCCCCCTGGAAGATCCCGGGCAGACAATCG
>DATCTT010000133.1:0-7515 GCA_036567845.1 Candidatus Ozemibacteraceae bacterium
AAATTCTTCACATTCCTCTCGGAGGGAGTATTGTCAAGGGCGTTCATTTCAGATAGAATGCGATTCAAGTGTTTTTTATCCTACACACAGGAACAGGTGATGGAAGACGAACTCGTCAGATTGAACGAAGCGATCAAAGCAGACCCCAAAAACCCTGAGTTGTACAAGGAACTCGGCAATGTCTACTTCCACCACGAAAAGTATGATGAGGCCATCGAGTCCTACCAGAAAGCCCTCGAAGTCGATGCGAAGTATTACAAGGCTCTCTATAACATCGGCAACACCTACTACAAAATGGAACAGCACGAGAAAGCCGTGCACTACTGGCATATGGCGATCGAGATCAAGCCCGACTTCGACCACGCCTACTTCAATCTCGGCTACTACTACTACCAGAAGGGCTTCCTGCGCGAGGCCATTCGTGCCCTGATGGAAGCGGCGCGCATCAATCCGAACGCCGCCGACACGCACCATTACCTCGGCCTGTCCTACCACCAGACGAACCAATTCACCAATGCCGTCGAGGAGTTCCGAAAGGCGATCGCGCTGTCACCCGAGGATCCCGATTATCACTACAACCTGGCCAACACCAGCTATGATCTCGGGGAGTATCAGACGGCCGCCGACGAGTGGGCCCTGACCCTCAAATATCGGCCGAAGGATTCGAAGGCCCGCAACAACTACTGCGACGCACTTCTCCAGCTGAACAAATACGACGACGCCCTGCGCGAGATCGATATCGTTCTCGCCGAAGACCCTGAGTATCCGCCGGCCCTCTGCACCAAGGCCGAGATTCTCGAGAAGCTCTCCCGGCCCGAGGAGGCGAAAGCGCTGTTTCAGAAAGTCGTTGAGCTCACCACCAACAAGGAAAGCTGGGAGCTTCTGCTCAAATACGTCCAGGAAAAAATGCAGGGCTACGCCTGACAGCCCGCGTCTTTCCGATAAAACCGAGCCCCCCGCTCCGAAATGGAACGGGGGGCTTCGTTTGTTGCGGCTTCAGGCCGCCTTTTTGCGGGCCGCGACCGGTGCGTGACCGTTCAGCTTCTGCGGATTGGTCAGATACTCGTATAAGGCATGCTCCGCCCGGTACGTCGGCCCCATTTCCTGCCCGTCGAGCAGGACCCGTCCATCGGTGAAGATTTCGATCAGCATTCGACCTCCTTATAACTTTTGATATTATATGATCCCGTTGGCATAGCCCCCGGGGTCGTTCCTGGTGCGTTAGGGCGCGGAGACGCCGTCGAATCCGGTGCGGGGGCCATCCGATGCGGTCTCCGTCGGGGAATCCGTGTCCGTTGGGATTCCCTCCCCGGCCGAGGTCGTATCCAACCCTGCGGGCGGGGGCGAGGCTGTCCCGGATTCCCCGGGCCTGATGGGAGCGGCGCCGATATCGATCAGATTCAGCTTGGCCTTGAACTGGTTGCGGATCATGTCCGGCAGATCCGGCCAGGAAATCGCGTCGATCAGCTTGTCACGGGCCTCATCGCGGCGGCCGACGGTCACGAGACAGTCGACGAGCAGCAGTAGGTTGCGCTGGTTACGCGGCTCGGTCTGGAGTGCTCCCTGGAGAAGGGCGATGGCTTCTTCGGCACGGCCATCGAGATAATAATTCTCGGCAAGCAGGCCGGCCAGGCCGGGGTCGTCAGGAAGCTGGCCCAGAGCGGTTTCGATCAGCGTCGTGCTTTCCGGCCGGCAGCCGTTTTCCGCCATCTCCTCGGCCGCTTTCCGGACGCTGGAGATGTTCGAGGCATCGATACGAAGCCGCATGGCCGGCTCGAGCAGGGCGCGGGTCAGTTCGAAATCATTGAGCGTGGCGGAGGCGCGCAGCACGGCCAGGGTCATGCCCGCCGCCGGCGTTTCGGCCGGATCGAGAGACGAGCGGAACCGGGTGATCTCCTCCTTCACCAGCTTCTCCCACTTCAGCTTGTCCGCCGGAGGCTGCCCCGACAGGCCGCCTTTCTGGGAGGCCAGGGCTATATAGGCTTCGAGAAACGCCTCGTGAGGTTCGGGCTGGTCGCCGTGCATGCCGATCAGCTGTTGGGCGACGGTCATCGCCTTAACATGCTGCCCGGTGGCTGACAACAGTCGGATATACAGCAGGTTGTCCTCCATCGAGTCGACGGGCCGCCGGGAGAGCAGCTGCATGCCCTTGTCATACCTGCCGGTGTCGACATAGAACCGGATCAGATCACGCTCGATCGACCCCTGGTTCGCGCCGGGCATCCCGAGCTCGGCGAGCAGCATCTTTTCATACTCGTCATACAGCTTCTGGTCGAGCATCAGTCGGCGGATCTCCCGACGGACGGCCGTGGTCCGGATCCGTGCGTCCGTGATGCCCATGAGCCGCTGGAGCGCCTCGCGCGGGGCCTGGTCACGGCTGAACCAGCCGTCGATCAGATCGCGCAGATCGCCCTTTTCCGCTTCGGGGGCCGAGGTCTGACCGATCGCGGTCCAGGCGGCTTCGGCATACCGCTTGTCGCCTGCCATGACGGCAGAATAGACGGTCGTATATAACAGCGCCGGATCGTTCGGCGCATGCTGAAGGGCCTGCTTGCATGTTTCGAGCGCCTCGTTCCAGGCTTCCCCGTCCAGATAGCTCTGGATTGCATGCCGCTGGTCGGCCTGTTTCGTGTTCACCGAAAGCTCGGCAAGGCGTTCCCGGGCAAGCGGTCCATACTCCGCGTCGTCGAGAATCTTCCGGAACAATGCCTCGGCGCCTTTCACATCCGACTTCCCGGCCCGGTGGACGCCGGCGTAGTAGAGAGCCCCGGCATGGGCCGGGTTCAACTTCAGAACCCGCTTCAGATCCTCGATCGCCGCTTCGATCTTTCCGGCTCGGCAGAGAGGTTCGGCCTTCCGGAATAGGCGTTCTTCAACCGTCAGCTCCCGTGCGCGCACGATCGGCTGGTCGGGATTCAGCGGCGAGACGGCCGCGATGCCGAGAAGGGCGACGAAGACGAAGGGCAGGGGGTTTCTCATGATTCGTCCCGTCTCACTTTCCGCCGCCCGAAGAAAGGGCGGGCAGATGGGCCGAACGCCGGGCTGGCTCCAGGTCGGCATCGATCATCCGGTCGAGGCCGGCCGAGGCCCGGGCCGCGAGACGGCCGCGAGGGGCGATCGTGAGGATGTGCTCGAACTCGTGCCGGGCTTCCTCATACCGCTCGAGACGTTCGAGAAGGCGGCCGAGGTTGTGGCGGGCCGGCAGATGGTCGTCGAGCGCGATGGCAGATCGGTATTCCGCCTCGGCGAGCTCATCCCAGGCCGTCACATCCCCGGGAAGCCCTTCGAGACCACGCCGTTCGAACGCATATCCGAGCAGGAAATGCGCTTCCGACGAAAGCGGTTTGAGACGCAGCGCTTTGCGGAAGGCCCAGATCGCCTGCTCGAACTCCTTGCGCGCAAGATACCCGCGGCCGTTCTTCATCCAGGTCGCATACGTCGTGTCGGGCCGCGTGAGAAAGGCCTGTGCCCTGCGCTCGACCGCCCGGCCGGCAGCCGGAGGCTGCGGAACCGAAAGGAACGGGGCGCTCCGGTCGGTCATGGTGGCTCGTGCCGTCGGCCAGAGATACAGGCCGGCGAGCAGCATTCCGAGGATCAGGCGGCGGTTGTTCATGTGCATCTTCTCTTCAATGCACATCGGCTGTCCGCGCCCTTCATCTGAGCGGAATTTTGACGACAACCGGTGGGCGGTATACAATTCTCGCGATGCACGATACTTCGCCGGCCCGCGACGGCCGCCCGAAACGAGGAGAGGAAGGATGATCGTCACCAAGCGGGAGTTTGCCGTTCCCCGGTTCACCTTCGAAAAGGCGGGCCGCACGATGCCCGTGCGCATGGGCTACGAAACCTACGGAAAACTGAATGCCGCCGGCGACAACGCCGTGCTCGTCTGCCACTTTTTCACCGGAACCGGTCATGCGGCCGGCCGGTATGCCGAAACCGACGCGCTTCCCGGCTGGTGGGACGAGCTGGTCGGGCCTGGCAAGCCGATCGACACGAAAAAGCATTTCGTCATCTGCAGCGACGCGTTCAGTAATATCAACGCCCATAATCCGAACGTGATCACGACCGGCCCTGCGACGACCGATCCCGACACGGGAAAGCCCTACGGGATGACCTTTCCGATCTTCACGCTCGACGATGTGGTGCGGTGCCAGCGGCTCTTGCTCGACCACCTCGGCGTGAAGCGGCTGCGGCTCGTGACAGGGCCCTCCATGGGCGGGCTTCAGGCGTTCCTCTGGGGAAAACTGTATCCCGAGATGGTGGAGCGGATCGTCTCCGTCGTCGCCACGCCGATGGTGCGGCCGGCCACGCTGATGGTGCCGAACCAGCTCGGCATCGATGCGATCATGCTCGATCCGCGCTGGAACAACGGCGAGTATTACGAGGGCGAACCGCCCCGCAACGGGCTGCTTCTCGCCTTCAAGATCCTCGTCACCTCGACGCGCACCGACCACTGGGCCGATGCGAACTTCGGCCGCCGGCTTGCCACCGAGGGCAGCGCCGCGGGCAAGGACCCGGCGAAGAGCTTCGCGGGCCGGTTCCTGGTCGAGCAGGAGATCGAAAAGACTGTCATCCAGCGCATGCAGTTCTTCGACGCCAACTCGTATATCTACATCGCGAAGGCGAATACCCTGTTCGACCTGTGTGAGCCGGGCCAGACCCTTGCCCAGGCACTTGGCCGTCTGAAGATGCCGGTCCGGATGATCATCGACGAGTCGGATCTGCTGTTCACCCGCGACCAGGCCGAGCTTGCCACGCCCCTGCTGCCAGACGGAAAGACATTTTATTACAACAGCCGGAACGGGCATCTGTCATGCCTGTTCGATATCCCGCTGTTCCGGGATGCGTTCGCGGAGTTCGTCAGAGATTGATCCGGAACACCCCTTCCGGGGTGAGGATGAATGCGAACGGATCCGAGATCACGATACTGCGCACGGGCCGGGGGTGGGAAACCACTTTCCAGGCCGGGTGCTGATACAGAGCCCAGCCGCCGCCCGTTCCCGAAGTGAACGAGACCCAGAACAGCTCGGGGTTTTTCTGGTCCAGGGCGAGGCTCGTGAACTCTTCGAAGGCCTCCGGCATTGGTAGAGTGGGCTTGAACGTCTGTCCGTCGAACATCAGGCAGCTGGATTTGCCGAGAATCACCAGTTCGCCGCCCGGCCGGCGGGCAAGACCCGCCACCCGCCGCAGTTCTCCGGTTCCCTTCTCCGAAACCGGCTTGAATGCCTCGCCGTCGAAAAGATACAGATGGCCGTTTTCCAGGCCCATCAGCAGGTAGTGGGGAGTGCCGAGCATCGCGGAAACCGCGACCTCGACCGGATTTGCATCATACAGGGAAAGTGCCTGCGAGGCTTGCGCCGCATCGAAGCTGCACTGGTAGGCCCCGCCCATCTGCAGGGCTTTCAGCGTGTCGGTGGCGGCCACATCCTTCCGGGCCAGGGCGGATTTCAGAATGGTGACATCGTAACCGGTGAACCCCGATTCGGTGTAGATCGCGAGTCGGCCGGACAGGGGGCCGTCCCCCGCGCCGGCAACATAGATGCGGCCGTCGGTATCGGTTTCGACGAGAGCAATCTCGTCCGCCGGCAGCCCCTCGCGCCGGGTGAACCTGTGCCATCCTCCTTCGTCCAGCATCCAGACCCCGGCGTCTCCGCCGGTCCAGAGTCGTGAGCGAGAATCGAGGGCGATAGTGGTGACTTTGCGGTGAAAACCGTTCGGCCGGTTCGGTGTCCAGCTGCCCGTGTGCTCGAGCGACTTGATGTCGTAGGCGAGAAGCCCCTCATTCTTCGTGCCGATGTACAGCTGCTCGCCGACGGGGGCGATCGTGAGGGCCTCCCCCTTCCAGACCGGAACCGGAACCGGTTTCCGGGTTGTTGTATATTTCGTGTAATGGAGCAGCCCGGATTCGAAGGTGCCGATCCAGGCTTCCCCGTCGTCGCGGGTGGTGACGCAGGTGATGCGGTTTTCGGGGAGCTTCGAGTTGTCGGCGGTGAGGCGGCTGCGTTTCCCGTTCATCCCGAGAAGGATTGCGCCCTGATCCTGGGTACCGACCCAGATGCCACGCTGAAGGGGGTTGGTGTTCAGGACCACCTGGCCCTGGAGGCGGTTGAGATTGTCCGAATATGCGATCAAATCGTCCCAGGTCGGGGCGCTGCCCATCGCATACAGGCGGCTTACCCGCTGATACTCGGTGTTCATCTGGGAAAGCAGGATCGTGGTTTCCCGCGTCTGTTCCGTCAGGGAGTCGAGTTCGTTCTGCTTTCCCCAGATCTCGTCTTGAGGGCCCAGGGCCGCAGATAACGCCCGAATACCATCGGATGGGGCGGCGACGCAGGTCGTCCAGACGCCGGGAATCACCTCGACGGCTGTGTCCCCCTTTTTGGCGAACAACCCTTTCGAGCCTGCCGCGAGAAGCCACTCTCCGACGGGGGCCAGCCCCTGGACCCAGCCCTGATCGAAGCCGCCGAGCACGGGGGCAACGAGGAGCCCTTCCCTGGCCTCATACAGGCCCAGACTCGAGCCGAACCAGACACCCCCGTCGTGGCGGGCGACGGCGCCGAACCCGGTCGGCTGGCGGTCTCCGGCGATCCGGAAGGGAATGAGCCGGCTTCCCGTCACCGCGCCGGCAGTGCCGTCCGTGCCGGCCCAGATATTCCGGCCAGATTGTATTGCTGACAATATATTTGTCCCCTCGGGGGTGGGGAGGGTAATGCGTTCGAAACGGAGTTCCGAGGAGAGTCCCGAGACGGCGACGAGCCCGTCGGGCGTCGCGGCCAGCACGGTGCCGTCTTCCCCGCGCGAGAGGCTCGTGACGGTCCGGGAGGGGAATGGTGGCTTCGAGTCGGGCAGCCAAGCCCGCCAGAGGCCGTCCTTGAGGATCATCAGACCGCCTCCTTCGGTGCCGGCCAGAACGGCTTCGTCGAGCGCCAGAACCGACCTGATCCGGTTGCAGGGCAGACCGCTGAGAGTCGAGTGGAGCTCGAAATACCCGGTCCGGAACACGGGATCCGGCGCGGCAGGCGGCGGGAAGTGCTGGGGGCCGGGCTCTGGGTTGCAGGCGTTGAGGTGGGCTGTCAGGAGCAGAACGAACAGGCCAGCGAGTACCAGAACGCCGCCGGCGGTGCGAACGGGAGCTGTGGTCATGATTCCTCTCCTTATGACGTGTGTTTTCCCGGGCATTATACATGAGCCGGCAATCGTGATACCCTTGCCGCTGACGATACCCGAGCCGGAAAACGGCTGGAAGGAGAGTTCCGCCATGCAGGTGATCATCTCGCGTCCGCTGCCGGGAGCGGCGGTCGAACTGCTGAAACAGGCCGGTCATGAGGTCCGTGTGCTGCCGGCCGACCGGACCACGGAGGCGTTTCAGGCTGCCCTGGCCGATGCCGACGGGGTGATTCCGTTGTTGTCGGACCAGCTCGATGCCCGGGTCGTGCGCCAGGCAGGCAAGCTGCGCGCGATTGCGAATTATGCGGTGGGGTTCAACAACATCGACCTCGTGGCGGCCACGGC
>DATCTT010000134.1:0-3166 GCA_036567845.1 Candidatus Ozemibacteraceae bacterium
CCAGGCGACGACCGCGGCGGCCTGCCGGTCGTCATCCGCCAGCGTCCGGAATGTCCAGGGGCTTCCGGCGCGGGTGAGGGTCGGGTCGGTCGCGACGCTCGTCAGATGGGGCACCTGCATTTTCACGGCGATCATCGCCGCAACGTGCGTGCACCCCGAGTCGACGCTGCCCAGCAGCGCCAGGACGCGGCCGGTGAAGATCAGACGGGTGGCGAGTTCGCCGACAAGGCCCATCTCGCCTCGATCGTCGGCCGGCAGAAGCTCGATTCGGTGGCCGGCGATTCCACCGGCGGCGTTCACTTCATCGGCGGCGAGACGGGCGCCGTTCAGATGGGGCAGTCCGTAGGCCGCTTTGGGCCCCGTCAGTGCCCCGATCACGCCAATCCGCAGTGGTTCGGGCTCGCCGGCCCGCGCCGGAGCCGGAAACGGGCAAGATATTATACTTATAACTATTGCAACAACGACGAAAAGGGGGAGGGGAGAAGGGATTCGCATCGGCTTTCCCTCACTCGGACGGAGTGACCGGCCCAATCTCCCGTTTCCAGACGGCTTCGAGAAAAACCCGGTCGAGGGGCCTTCCGAGAAAGGCGGAGCCAATGGCCGAAAATTGTTCCGGGCTGTCCGAGACGTAGAACTCCTCGCCCCCCACGCGGTCGGGTGATGCCTGAATGCGGCGCGCCGCCAGCAGTTCCGCGACTTCTCGCGCCGTTTCCCGGGCCGAATCGATCAGGGTCACGCGCCCTCTGAAATACTCCTCGATACGGGGCTTCAGCAGCGGGTAATGGGTGCAGGCAAGGATCAGGCCGTCGATACCGGTTTCTTTCCATTCCGATAGATACATATCGAGAGCCATTTTCGTGATCGGCGCGTCGAGCAGGTTTTCCTCGACCAGCGGCACGAGAAGCGGGCAGGGCTTCGCCAAGACGACCCCGTCGGGCCGGAACCGGCGCAGCCGGGACTGGTAGGCCTCGGAGCGGATCGTCGCGGTCGTTCCGATGACGCCGATCCGGCCGTTGCGGACGGCGCCAATCGCGGCTCGCACGCCCGGCTCGATCACGCCGACGACGGGCAGCTCGGTCTGACGGCGAAGGTAGTCAAGGGCCAGCGCCGTCGCGGTATTGCAGGCGATGACCAGCATCTTGACCCGCATAGTTTCGAGAAACCGGGCGATCTCGAGCGAGAACCGCCGGATGACAGGGATCGACTTGTTGCCGTAGGGAACGCGCGCGGTGTCGCCGAAGTAGATGATATCCTCGGCCGGCAGCAGCTCGCGAAGCTCCTTGACGACGGTCAGACCGCCGACCCCCGAGTCGAAAACGCCGATCGGCCTGTCGTCCATCAGTTTCCCGTTCCGGTCGCGACGCCTGACGACGGCGAAGCAATGGGGGGCAGGGCATCCGGTGAAAGCGGATAAGTGCCAGTTCCCGGGTCGGTCTTCAGCGTTCCGGCGACGATCTGGCGGGTCAGTTCACCGATCTCGTTGACGAGCGCCTCGCCGAGCTGCTGGCTGCTGAACTGGAACTCGGTCAGACCGATCGCCCCGTCAGCAATGCCGTAGGTACGCCGGATATCTTTCAGATCGGCATCGGGGCGCGAAATATTTTTGACGATATCCTCAACCACGAGATCGACGCGTTTGAGCATACTGGTCAGGACCAGCCCCGGCGCCATACCATCCTGATTCCGGTCGACGCCGATAACGTTGTTGCGCGTCTCGATGGCGGCCGAGATGACTCCCAGCCCCGATGCTCCGGCCGCGTGATAGATCACGTCGCAGCCCTGCCCGTACATCTCGAGCGCGATCGTCTTCGCAACCTCGGGGCGGTTGAACCCCGAGAAGTCACGGGCCACGAACCGCTCGATCACCGCCGTGCCGCTCGCGGCATACGCGGCGCCGGCTCGGAAACCGCGCCGGAAACGATCGATCACCGGGATATCATGGCCACCGATAAAGCCGATCTTGTGGGTCTTCGAGAATCGCGCCGCAATGACGCCGCACAGGAACGAACCCTCGTGCTCGCGAAACGCAATGCCGTGAATGTTCCCCTCGTCGTAGTCGGAATCGACGGCGAAAAACTTCAGTTCGGGATGCTCGGCGGAAATCTTCTGAATCGCTCTCTGGAAGGCCATGCCCACGACGATGATGGCATCGAACGGCTGGGCCGCGAAGAACCGCAGGGACGCTTCGGGATCCTTCATCGTGGCCGGCTCGATGATGACGGATTCGATGCCGTATTTTTTCTGGGCCGCCTTGATCCCCTCGTAGGCCTGGTCGTTGAACCCCTGGTCGTTGAGACCCTGGGGCGTGATCATCAGTCCGATGCGGAGCGGCTTTACCGGCGTCTGCGCAGCCTTCGGCGCTTCACAACCCGCCGTGGCGAGCACCGCCAGCAGGGTTGCGAGGAACAGGGCGGCTAGAAGTCCAGATCCGATGCGGGGGCGTTTTTCGCCGATCCTCGTTCCCGACATGCCGTTGCCTCCTTCTCGTATTCCTCGGCCAGTTCCGGGCCGACGGTTGCCAGCCGGGCCTGTCTGGCCACTTCGGCCGGGCTCTCGAACTGCACGCGGATCCGGTCCGCTGCCGGCCGCAGCGCCGCCTTGAGCCGGCCAAATCGTCGCCGCAGCTCATCGGGCGGACAGACCGGCTCGTGCTCCCAAGCCGTTCCCCGTTTGGGGACGAACCCCGAGACAGTCGCCGAAAGGCTCTTGAAGCCCCCCATAAACCGCTCCGTCAAGCGGCAGATGAAGCCCGCCGTGGCGTCGAGGTCCGCCTCCGTCTCGCCTGGGAGGCCGGCCATGAAATACAGCTTCAGATGCTCGAATCCATGCCGCTGGACGCGTTCGAGCGTATCATAAAAGGCCTCCTCCCGCAACGGCTTGCCCATCCCCTCACGCCGCTCCGGACTGCCCGTTTCGGGCGCCAGGGTCAGGCCCCGCACCCCGCAGGCGAACAGCCGTTCGAGGATCGTGTCGGGCAGGCGCTCCCATTTGACCGACGAGTTGCGCAGCCGGATTCCGCGGGCCGCCAGCAGGTCGAGAATCTGTTCGATCTCGGGGTGGTCGAACAGGGAGGGGGCGACGAGGCCCAGATCGCGGCAGTCCGGACGCTCGTCGAGCCAGGCCGCCAGCCGCGCGACCGGGACGGGCCGGGGCGGATGGTAGATGA
>DATCTT010000135.1:0-39851 GCA_036567845.1 Candidatus Ozemibacteraceae bacterium
GTGCCGGCCTCCGCAGCCGTGCCGGCGGAGGTTGCCAAGCCCGCACCGATTCAGGGTATGAATAAATAAAGATATAATAACATAAGGTTCGAATGTTTTTGTGGGGGCGGTTTTCAAACCGCCCCCACAACTATCATGGGAGGCATCGATCCGATTGCACATGATGAGCCGAAAATTGTGATATCATGGCGATGTGACACCGCACAGAACGGTGCAGAGTATCATGTACAGGGAAAAGGAGCGGAAGGATGGAAGGCATGAGATACGCTAAACGGGTGGATATGCTGTCGCCCAGCTCGATCCGGCAGATGATGGCGATCGCGAAGAAGCTGATCAGCGAAGGAAAGACGGTCTATGAGCTGAACATCGGCCAGCCCGATATCAAATGTATCCCGGTCTTCCCCGAGGCTATCGCCGAGCGTGCACGCGAAGGGCACCTGGGCTACTCCCCGTTCATCGGTGAAAAATTCCTGCGTGAGACATTCGCCCGGTATCTCAACGCCTATTTCGGCCGGAACAAGCGTCGCCACCTCGTCATCGACACAGAGAACGTGCTCGTCACCTGTGGTGCCTCCCAGGCGCTCACGAACACCTTCCTCGCCATCTGCGAACCCGGCGAGGAAGTGCTGTGCATCGAGCCGTTCTTTTCGCCTTACAGCGGCTTTCTGGCCGTTTCGGGCGGTGTGCTCAAGACCGTCCCCACCTTCGCCGAACAGGGCTTCGTCCTGCCTCCCGACGATGTCATCGAGAAGCAGATCGGTCCGAAAACCCGCGCGATCCTTTTCAACAGCCCCTGCAACCCCTCTGGCAAGATTTTCACGCCCGACGAGGTGACCCGCCTCGCGAAACTCGCGATCAAACACGACCTGTTCCTCATCGCCGACGAGGTCTACCGCGAGATGATTCTCGGCGACGAGGAGGCGTTCAGCGTGCTCCAGGTCGAGCTCCCCGGCGAGCAGATGGAGTCGCTGATGAACCGTATCATCGTCATCGACTCGGCCAGCAAGAGCTTCTCTCTCTGCGGCGCCCGCGTCGGCTTCGTCGTCGCCCGTGCCCCGATTATCCAGAAGATCGCAATGGTTCAAGCACATACCGTTGCAAGCGTCTCCGACGTGCTCCAGTATGGCGTCGCGCGGGCCTACGATTATGTGCTCGGCCATCCCGAGTTCTTCGCCGAGATGCGGAAGATCTATCGCGACCGCCTCGATGCGGCGATGGAGGCTATCAGGGAATACATGCCCTGGGTCGTCGCTCCGCGGCCGTCCG
Organism: Candidatus Ozemibacteraceae bacterium; assembly: GCA_036567845.1. Classification (GTDB taxonomy): domain Bacteria; phylum Muiribacteriota; class Ozemobacteria; order Ozemobacterales; family Ozemobacteraceae; genus MWAR01. The sequence goes on from DATCTT010000135.1 coordinate 1,267, forward strand.
GCGCGTTCTATCTGATGATCCAGTTCCCCGGCATCGAGGACATCAACGATTTCGCACTGTTCCTGCTCGAAAAGTTCAACATCGGCACAGAAACCGTCTGCATCACCCCCGCGATGAGCTTCTACCAGACGCCCGGTCGGGGCACGAACGAGGTGCGCCTCGCCCTCGTCGTCGATCCCGAGAAGATCCGGCGCAGCATCTTCATTATCGCCGAGGCCTGCAAGGTCTACAAGGCCCGTCTCACGAATCACAAGGGCCTCCACGCCCTCGCCTGATCCGAAATCATCATGTGCGGGCGGTTCAGCCTCATCGCCACCTGGCAGTCTCTGCTGGATGCGATGAAAGCCGAACCGCCCGTTCCCTATGCCCCCCGCGAAGAGATCTTCCCCTCACAGCCCGTCCTCATTCTCCGGCGGAATGAGCAATCGAAACGTTCGGAGTTCACCCACGTGCTCTGGGGCTTCATTCCTGCCTGGAGCACCGACGATTGGCCTGCGAAGCCGATGATCAATGCCCGTTCGGAAACGGTCACGGAGAAACGGTCGTTCTGCACGGCATTCCGGCGCCGGCGATGCCTGATTCCCGCCACCGGCTGGTTCGAATGGAAAATCGAGGCCGGCCGGAAGCACCGGTGGGAGTTTCACCGCCGCGACGGTGGTATCTTCGCTTTTGCCGGCCTCTGGGAATGCCTCGTGACTCCCAGGATCGGCGAAATCGAGACCTGCGCGATCCTCACCACTTCGGCTAACGAACTTGCAGCCCCCATCCACGACCGCATGCCCTGCATCATCCCCCCCGACCGCTACGAGGAGTGGCTCGGTCCCGGCGAGGAAGTCTACGATTCCTCCGAACTCCGTTCACTTCACAGCCTGCTGCGTCCGCCCTCCGCTGCCCTCCTCACCGCCTCCCCCTCACGCGGCTACACCCCACCGCTGCCTCTCGGGGAATGATAAAAGAGTTCAGGTGTGAGTTATACATTATATAATAGGGAGTGAAACATGTCTCGGGCGCATGGTTCCGGAAAAAAAGTGGAGGGGCAATATGTCATTCCCGATGCAGATGACGTTTGACGCATATCAGCAATATGGGGCTGAGCAGGATACCGTTCTTCGCATCGAGCAGGAGGAGTTCGACGAACTGCTGAGAACAGGGACTTGCCGAACGAAAAATCACACCCTGGATGTCCCCATCCGCGGGCGAAGTCGTTGTCTTTTCTATGATGACGAAGGAATCGAGGGGGATTTCTACGATGATGCTGCAAAATTTGTGATCTCCGTTCTGAAACGAGCGGTTATTGGCATATACGATGATGGAACATGTACCGTGGATACCACAACATCCATGCATGATCTGTTGTTTTCCGCTTTCGAAGCAAATTCCCCAGACCCCGACCAATGGGAGCGGAGGATCGAACGGATGAAAGCCGAAAAAGATTTTGAAGCGCCTCTCCATCCTGGGTTTTGGAATAAAACCGAATATGTGGGAAGGGTTAGAACCTGTGATTGCGGAGAGCCCCTATGCGGCAGCGAATTTGCCTGGATCAAAAACGCGGTCTGTCTGGTGATATTCTCCACATCCTGTGATATCATCCGCAAATTCAAAACTTTTCCCTATCTGTGATATGCCGTCCCATTTTCGAGCAGAAGCCAATATATAATATACATATATATATGTGTGTGTGCCGTTTACACCTGTCTTGAAAAGCTTCGTTCCGGGGCGTAGGATCGATGGGAAATTTTGGGAACGGAGATGAGTGATGGGGTGTCTGGTGCGGGGGATCGTGGGGCTGGTATGCCTCGTGTCGCTTGTTCTTTCGGCGATGGGGTATCTCGGCATGCAGATCGTCAACGAGGAGAAGGAGACGGCCGGCCGTCTGGCCCTCGAGGCGCCCGAGAAACGGCTCGATGAGGCACTGCGCCAGGATGGCCCGGCATGGGTCAAGGGACGCATCGACATCGCTTCCGGGGCGACTCCGCTGGTCTGCGGGGCGCAGAGCTGCCTCTGGCGGCGGACCGAACGGTATGAAATGCTTGCCGAGGATATCAAGGCGGGGGGGGCCTGGACGAAACGGTTCGCCTTGCGCAAGGTGAAAGACGAAAAAATCGGGGTGGCGTTCGATCTCGTCGCCGATTCCGCCAGACTTCGATTCGGGGACTGGCTCGGCATCGTCCCCGCCGAGGATCTGCTGCAGACCCGCCACGACCAGGCCCCGCTCCTGCAGGAGGTTCCCGAGAGCCTGCCGGCTTCTGCTGCCGCCGCGTGGCAGGTGAAGGAACGGTTTCTGCTTCCCGATCAGGAGGTCTGGCTGCTCGCATCGTTCACGGCCGGGAAAGCCCTCGGGTATGTGAACGGAAGCATCTATATGACCGGCCTCGGACCCCGGCGGTTCGCTCAGGAGATCGGAGCCATGGGCGAGACGGCATCGAACCTGCGTTGGCTCTTTCTTGCCGGCGTCGTCATCCCGATCCTGTATTTTGGCTTCCTGATCTTGAAACGGACGTCATGACGCGGTACACTGCGTCCACGGCGGGCGATGCATGATTCGCCCGGCGTATCAGGATGATCATCCCGAGAATTCCAGTCACTCCCAGGAGACGAGCATGCTTGACATCAAATGGATCCGCGCAAACCCCGACGGTCTCAAGGCGAACCTGATCAGGCGCTGTGACGTCGATTTCTCCGACCCGGCCGTCGTCAGCCTGCTCCAGAAGGCTGGCGTGGAACCGAAGCGTTCGAAGGCCGCCATCGAAGCCCTTCTGCCGCATGCCGCCTCGGTCCCCTTCGCGAAACTCGCACCCCTCGAAGCCCTCGATGCCGAGAGGCGCAACGCTGTTTTCGAAGTCGAGCAGCTCAAGGCGAAACGCAACCAGGCCTCGATGGAGATCGCCAAGCGCAAACAGGCGAAGCAGCCGGCTGATGATATATTAGCTGAAATGAAATCCGTCTCTGATCAGATCAAGAGTCTCGACGAGAAAGTCGCTGGGTTTGACGCAAAACTCGAAGAGATCCTGATGACGCTGCCGAACATCCTCAATGCCGCAGTGCCAGCCGGAGGCGGCGACGAGGAAAACGTCGAGATCCGCCGTGTCGGCAAGCCTGCGACGTTCGGGTTCCAGCCCAGGGATCACGTCGATGTCGCGACGAAGCTCGGCATCGTCGATTTCGACCGCGCCGTGAAGATCGCCGGAGCCCGTTTTTCGGTACTCAGCGGTGACGGCGCCCGTCTCGAACGTGCTCTGACCACCTTCATGCTCGACCTCCACACCGGCGAGCACGGATACCGCGAAGTCTGGACCCCCTACATGGTGAACGCGAACGCGATGCGCGGCACCGGCCAGCTTCCCAAGTTCGAGGCCGATCTGTTCAAACTTCAAAATACGGACTACTATCTTATTCCGACCGCCGAAGTGCCCGTCACGAACCTGTATGCCGGTGAGATTCTTCCGGAATCCGCTCTCACGATGAAGATGACGGCCTACACGCCCTGCTTCCGGAGCGAAGCGGGCAGCTATGGCAAGGACACCCGCGGCCTCATCCGGCAGCATCAGTTCGACAAGGTCGAGCTGGTCAAATATGCCCATCCCGACAAGTCCTACGAGGAGCTCGAAGCGCTTCTCGCCAATGCCGAGGAGGTGCTCAAGCGCCTCGGCCTGGCCTACCGCGTCGTCACCCTTTCCTCGGGTGATATCGGTTTCTCATCGGCGAAAACCTACGACATCGAGGTCTGGCTGCCGTCCCAGAACTGCTTCCGCGAGATCAGCTCGTGCAGCAACTTCGAGGATTTCCAGGCCCGCCGGGCGAATATCCGGTTCAAAGGGGAAGGGAAGGGGGCCAAGACCGGCTATGTCCACACCCTCAATGGCTCCGGCCTCGCCGTCGGCCGCACCTGGGTCGCCATCATGGAAAATTTCCAGGACGTAGGTGGCCGGGTCTGCATTCCGAACGTCCTGCGCCCATACATGGGGGGCAAGACCCACATCGAGCCGGCTGCCTGACATGCAGACCTCCGTCTCAACGCTGATCGAGAGCTTGCTTCACGCGCACGACCGGTTCCCGGAGCAAGAAGTACGGGAACTCGTCGCGCGGCGTGATGATGCGATCGAGCCCCTGCTCGACCTGCTCCGCACATCTGTCACAGAGCCTGAAACGGTTTCAGGGGCGGATTTCATGGGCCATATCTACGCGGCGATGATTCTTGCCTCATTCCGCGAGAGAAGAACCCATCCACTGCTTCTCGAAAGCCTGAAGACGAGGGATGAACATCTGCTGATGCACGTATGGGGCGGAATGATGCTCGATTACATGCCCCGCCTGCTCGCGATGACAGCTGGCCCTGATCTGACGGGCCTGATCGCACTTGCCGATGACGAGGCGAACCTCGAGATTGTGCGGGAACTCGCCCTCGAAGCTCTCGGCTGCCTCGTCGCGCGCGGCGATACACCCCGTGCCCCGATCGTCGAGCTGATCCGGCGCCTGTTGACGCGCCCGCGTTCCCGGAAGGAGGAGCATTTTGTCACGATGCTCGCCATGGTGGCTGCCGATATCCATCCCGGTGAACTGTTGGACGACATCGCGATGCAGATCACGGCCGGCAATATCGATGGGGAGTATCTCTCCCTCGATGAGCTTCGGCTCATGGCGGACGAGCCCGTGGAAAAGGTTCTCCAACGCACCCGCGAAAGCATCACGATGACGTTTTTTGGGGATGTCGTTGCCGAGATGTCCGGATGGGACTGCTTCAATGAGGAACAGGTCCGACGTGAAGACCAGGAGCGGCGTGAAGCGATGAGGAGCTTCTTCGAGCCGCCCCCGGACCTGCCGGTGTTCGATGAGGAGCCGGCAGACCCCAACGCCGACATCGAGGATGCCGAAATCAGCCTTCCGGGCCCCAAGGCCCGCCCTGCACGCGGCCCGGAAGCCGGCCGGAACGAACCCTGCCCCTGCGGAAGCGGGAAGAAATACAAAAAGTGCTGCGGACAGGGTTCTTGATATATATTATAAGAAATATGCGTAAATGGCCGCTGCTCGCGGCCGTTCTCTTTTTTGCTGCGCTGTTCACGGGCTGCTCGGGCCAGTCGGGAGGGCTGCCGCCGTTTTCCTATCCGATGCCGACCGACCTGACACTCTTGGGGTCGATCGACATTGGAGACGTGGCCCTACACCCTGATCTCGGCGGAGTGGTTCCCGTCGCCGGCGGGGCTTCACGACGGTCAGTGAGGGGCGCAATGCTGGATCTGAGTGTCTTCCGGATCACCGTCGAGGATGACCCCGCCTATGCGGCGACCCCGGGCAAAACCGGAACGTTCGGTATTGCTTCGATCACCCTCCGGGACCAAATCGTCCTGCGGGCGCGCAGTTCCGAGCATTCCGGCTTCGTCCTCGAATGGATGGCGGCGGATCCGACCGTCCTGATCGGCACGAGACAGGCCCGGATCACGATCTACTCGACGGCCCGTTCCTTCATCGCCCGGACCCTGCGGGACCGGTTCGGACGGCGCATCGACCCGGATCAGATCACCGACGGTGAAATCAGAACCACGATCCTTGCCCTGACCGACGTGCTTGAACGCCACCCTGAAAAAATCGCGGGAGGCACTCGCCTCGACCAGGTCGCCGAGGTTCGGGCCGCCGTCGATGCCGCAGCTGATGCCCTTGATGCCGCACAGCGCGGATATTACGCCCGGGAGTGGACGATCCTCGTCTACCAGGGCGGCGACAACTCCCTCTCAGATGTTCTCGAGGCCGATATCGAAGAGATGAAGCGGGCCGGCCCCCCCGCCGGGACGGCTGTCATCATCCAGAACGAAGACCGTGCCCTGGGCACGCGCCGGATGCTTCTGAAGGCCGGCTCGACGATCGAGCTCGGTCGAAAGAGCGACGTGAATGCTGCCGATCCGTCCGTTCTCGCCGATTTCATCTCCTGGGGCCACCGCGCGTTTCCGGCGCGGCGCATCGCCCTTATCATCGCCTCCCACGGAACGGGCTGGCGCCCCGCTTCGGTGCGATCGGCGCTGATCTCCGACGACACCTCGGCCGCGATGATGGATATTCCGGTTCTGAAAACCGCGATCGGGTACGGCATCACGGTTCCGGGCGGCGTGCGTCCGCTTGCGTTTCTGGGCTTCGATGCCTGTCTGATGGGGATGCTGGAAGTGGCCGCCGAGCTTCAGGGCGTGACGAAGGTGCTCGCCTTCTCGCAGGCGAACGAGCCCGCCCCCGGCTGGGAATACGAGCGGCTGTTCAAGGCCCTGTCCTCATCCGCTGCCCAGACAGATGGAATTGCCTTCGGGAAGGCGGTTGCGAATGCTTACAGGGATGCCTATGAATCACCTCCGCTTGCTGGGCTATATTCCGGCACCCTGTCCGTGATCGACATGGAAAAACTTCCAGGACTGATCACCCGGTTCGGCGCCTGGGCCACTGCCATCCGGGCGGACCTGCCGCTGAACCTCGCCGGGCTGAAGGGGGCGCGCGATGCCCTCGAAAACGCCCCGGACAACCTCACCGGCGCCGAACGATATCTCGTCCAGGCTTTTGAGCACCCCGACCAGCGCGATCTTCGCGACCTCGTGGCGAACCTCCGCACAACGTTCCCGAATGCGAATATTCAGGCAGATAATATGACATACTATATAAACACCTCGCTCCCGGTGCCCGTGACCGTTCGGTTCGGAACCCGCTACCGCCGCGCAACCGGTTTGTCCGTCGCGTTCCCGGCGGAAGGGGAGTATGCAGGGTATCTTGGTCCCAATGGAAAACTACCGTATGCCAGCCTGGCTCTTTCCCAGGCAACCGAGTGGGACGAGCTGCTCGCGGCGATGAACGCATCGGGGTACACCGCGCTGGTCGACGGCCGGAACCTGTTCGTGAAGCTGTCCTGGTCGGGTGCTTCCGATCTCGATCTCTACATCGGTGAACCCGACCCGGCGGCGCCGGCGGATTCCCAACGGATGATCTGGCATACCCCGTCTGCCGGCGCCCAGACTCCAAATGGTCGGTTCGGTCCGGATTCTGCCACGTCAGGCCTCCGGGAAGAGTCATGGACCGCTGCGACGAAGCTCCTCCCAGGGGTCTACCATATCGCGGCCCTGAACAGATCAGGCGGCACCGCCGTTCCGAGCTTCCGCATCTCGACGCTTGCGACATCGACGACGATCGTGGGTGATTCCCTTCCCGCCGGTGGCCGTTTCCCCGCTGCCCGGGTCTCGGCATCCATGTCCGCCGTCACCATCGAGCCGATCCTCCCGGCACCGCCCTCCGACGAGGAGTGAACGAAAAACGCCCCGGCCCACAGGGAGGGGGCCAGGGCGCCTGGAAAAACGGAGGGGGGTCAGCGCTTGAAGCCGGACATGATCCGCTCCTTCGAGGTGTTGTAGACGGTATCGATGGCGTTTCCAGCCCCGGTGGTGATGGCGGATTTCGTGAATGTCTTGAGGAAATCATCGGCTGCGGTGCCACTCGTGATCTTGGGCAGAATCGCGCCCGTGATGGCGTTGTTCACTTCCGCCTTGTAATCGTTGACGATGCCCGACTCGACCATGCCGGGAATCTTCGCGGCGAGCTTCTTCATCTCGGCGGCGAAGTTCACACGGCCTTCCGGATCATATTTGTACCGGGCGAGACCGTTGGCATACATCTCTGAGATCAGCACGCCGTTCCAACCTCCATACTGATTCAGGGTTTCGGTCTCGGCCTGGGTGAGAATCTCGGGCATGCGCTTCTCGACGACGTCCCATCGGACGTTGTTCGACTTCATCTCATACACTTTCTGCTCAACGAGGGCCGCCTTGTATTGCGAGGGGCTGATCAGTGCCTTGCGACCTTCGAGCACCCGCGCCTCGTCCTCGGTGAGTTGGATACGGCCTGCTTTGTAATCCTCATATTTCTTCATGGTCTCGTTCAGACCGTTCACCTTTTTGGTGCACTGGACATACTTGTCGTCATACGACTTTGCGATCGCTGTGATGGCCTTGTAGCGCAACTGATCCGCCGGAAGGGCGGCATACTCGGGGTTGTTCTCCTTCAGGATCGCCATCATGGCCTCCACATGCTTCTCGCCGCCACTCAGCCGGCCGAGCTCGAGCATCTGGTTGAGCTTCACCTCGCGATCGAACTTCTGGCTCACCTGCTCCTTGAGCGCGACGTTTTCAGGCAATTTTTCATTGTTCTGGGCCGTGACGCACTGTTTCATCCATTCGGCACGGGCTGCGGAGGCTTTCTGGTTATACTGCTGAAGCGCCCTTGCATAGGAGATGGGGTTGCGATAATTGCGCAGCTCCGGCTTGCCCTCGACGATCTTCTGGTAGGCTTCGTACTTCTCGTTGGCCTTTTTCCAATCTTTGTTCTGCATGCGGTACAGATCCTCGATGGCCGCCTTGCGGGCCTTCGGGGCATCGTAGAAATTGTATTTGAGGGCCTGCACCGAAAGCTGGCCGGCGCGTACCGCAATGCTGTTCCCGGCGGTATTGAAGCCGGCCTCGGTGGATTTGATCGCGTCGTGCTTTGCCTGCATCGAGTTCAGGACACCCTGGTAATACTGGTAGGCTGGGGAGCCGGCGGCATACTTTGCCTGCTCGGTCCGGATGTCCTTCATGTCATCGCGGATGAAACTTTTCTCGAGCTCCGCACCGGCCATGCCGCTGAGGAAGTTTGTGGGAATCGTGGAGACGACGCTCGAGAGAGCCTTGCCCTGCGCGGTCGAACCGAACAACTTGATAGAGAGCCGGTCGGCCCAGCGGCCCTTGTCATAACTGTAGAGCTTGTCCGAGACGACCGACCCCATGAAGCCGCTGATGACGGAGCCCACGGCGGCCCGCTTGAGATCCTTCGTGAAATCCTCGGACGTGTAACTCTCCCCCTTCATCTGATCGATTTCGCTCTGGAGGCGGTTCAGTTCGGCGATCTCGGCTTCGGTGAGAGGCTGTCCGGATTTCGCGTGGGCATCGAGAACGGCATCGATCCGCGCATCGTTCGCGGCGATTTTTTCCGGGTAATGGAACACGTTGCGCGCCCAGATGTTCTTCACCACACCGCCAACGCCTGACGAAATGGCGCTTCCGGTGAAGCCGAGCGCAGCCTGGGTGAGGGCGACGCGGGTGATGGCCGAGCCGACGGTGGGGCCGGCCATGCCGAACAGACCTCCCGTCATCAGATTGAACGGGGCCATGACGGCTTCGACGGCCCCGCTGACCGTGACGTCACGCCAGATCTTCGCGTCTTCCTTCGGAATCTCGCGATACTTGGCATTCATGCGCTTCTCGTAGGCATACGTCATGAGACCGCCCATCGTGGCACCGACCACGATCCCGCCGACGATCATCGCGACCGGGGAGAGCGGGGCCAGCAGCGCTGTGGCCAGCATGACCGCAAACGAAGGAACGATGGCCTTCCCGATGTTCCAGGCGATTTTTTCGAGAAGGGGCATTTCTTTCGAGCCGGCCTTCCCGAGGAATTTCTCCTTGAAATGGGTGAAAATCTTCCCGAACCAGCCCTTGGACGTCTGGGGGATCGTCGAAGAGATGAGCGTGCCCGATGCCGTCGATGCATCGCCGGAAACGGCGACGCCGGCCGAGTCTTCCGAAGCCGGTGCCTGGGTAGTGGCCTCACCCTCTGCCGTTGCCCCGGCGCTTGTCCCGGGGGCATTCGTGACCGCCGTATCACCGCGTGTCTGGGTGACAAGGCGCTGATACTGGGTGTATGCCTCCATGTAGGTGTTGAACTTCGCCTGGATCTCGTCGAGCGGCGCCCCCGAGGAAACTGCCGCGGAGTATTCCTTGTATGTGGCCTGGTAACGGTCACTCGCGACACGCAGCGGGTCGGTTGCGGAGGTTTCGGCAAACAGCGGCGCATACCCTTCCGCGAGCAGCGAAAAGATCATTATCCAGACGACGAACAGGCGAAATTTCTGCTTCATAATACCGACATTGTACGGATGAGACCCGGGGGGCGTCAATATCCTGATGGGGCCCGAAAGGGGAAAGGAAATCAGGAAGTTACCGGAAGACTTCGATGTTCGGAAACGTGTGATTCGACCGAGAACCATTTCCGACTGTACAACCGAAATACGGCAGAGAGGAAATTACGATGGGGAGGACGTGGTACGGATTCCAAGTGATGGTATACTTTCGGAAAGTTGAACCCGTGCCTGAACGACTGTTTCATGGCCTGGCAGCGACGAACGCTCTTCAGATTTTGACGAATGAGGATGAAACCATGAACCGTATCCGCCCGACCGCTTTTCTCACCCTTTTATGCGCTCTTCTCTTAACCTTTGCCATCGCAGGTTGCGGCGGCGGGGGGGGCGGCAGCAGCTTCCTCGCCCCTGACACCGATTGGCAGGGAATCACGGGAGACCTCGACTTTTCCGCCCTTGCTACCCCGACAGGCAGCTTTGTCACGGCCGGCTGGCCCGTTCCGGCAGGAGCAACATCATTTTCCGTAGCCAGCTTTTCCAGCGCAAGCGCCTCGATTCTGATGCTCGCGAACTTCAATGCTGCGTCCCAGACGATCGTTCTTTCGGCTGGCCAGGCATCATTGCCATCGGTGCGGGGCAGTCTCCAGAAAAATGATCGTGCGTTCGAGCGTACGCACGTTTCCGATTTTCATGCCGGTCTTCGTGATCTCGAAGACCAGTATTCCCGAATCTCCAGCACACCATCAGGATCGGCGATTCGTGGATCCGTGCGTTCTGTGGCTCTCGATGCAGTTCATGTGTTCAAGGTGTACAATAATGGTGGATATATACCTGTTGAAGGGAAACGTTTTGACTATGGAACGAGGAATCTTTCCGGCGTGGCTGGAAAACTATATGTGTATGTCGATACCGACGTTCTCCTTCTCGAAGGTGGCGTGATCGAAACCTATATCAAAAAGATCATCGATGCCTGGGATGTGATCTATCCGACCATGCATGGAAAATTCGGTTCTGAGCTCATGAGTGGAGAAACTCCAACCGGACTGAGCCTGAGTAACGATATTTATATCCTTATTTCCCCGAAGTTGAGTGAGATTGACCCCATGCTGGCAGGATTTTTCTACTCTGGTGACCTGTATCCCCCGGAACGGCTCACGACCGGTATCACCAACCAGGTGAAGATTTTCTATCTGAATCTTCGTGCCGAGGGTGAAAGCAGGCTGACCGAAGAAATCATGCAGAGCACGATTGCGCACGAGCTTCAGCATATGATCTTTTTCTCGAATCGCATAAGAAATGGTGTTGTTTCCGATGACTCGTGGCTGAATGAAACGCTTTCCGCATACGCGGAGAGTGCCTGCGGTTTCCGGGTTGATAATGGAAAAAACCAGTCAAAGGCACTTCAGATGCAGTATTATTTTGACCGCATGAATGAAGTTCCTCTTGTCCAGAACAAGGGCTGGGGAAGCGAAGCCCAGTATGGCCAGGTTGCCCTTTTCGGCGAGTGGCTGGCGGAAAAGCACAAGGGTGGGGATATGCGTTCCCTGATCTCATCGAAGGCGACAGGGATGAGTGCCGTCGAGGAATTCACGGGCAAACCCTTCGAGACGGTCTTTGCGCAATGGATGCTGGCCATGGCTCTCGATCAGGCTGGCACGCTTTATGGGTATGCGAACCTCGACTGGAACAAGGAATACTCCTTTGGTGCCGGACTTTCCACCGTGACCCTTACAGGACCTTTCGATGCACAGAAGAACATCGTTACAAGTGCATCGCTTGGCTCAAGCGAACTGACACTTGCCCCCATGGCGTGTTATTTCGTTGAGTTTGCCGGGGGTGGGAATGGGAAGAGCCTGGATTTCATCGTGCAGCCCAACAGCGGGGTGACGGTGTTCGAGTTCGGGAAGTAACGAAATCGTCGCGAACATATGTTCGCGACGACATTCAGAAAAGACAGGATTCACTGGCCGCGCACTTAACGTGCGCGGTCAGACTTTTATGGCCAGCTGGTCGGTTCCGGCCCGGCGGGCTTCGTAGAGTGCGAAGGTTGCCCGTTCGAGCATCGAGCCGGCAGAATCGTCCTGCCGGTAGGCCGTGAGGCCGTAACAGAGAGACGTTTTGATGGCGTGCTTCGTGAACGTACGGCTCCTGATCTCATCACGGAACCGGTTCATGACGGCCTCGGCCTTCGAAAGCTCGGTGCTCGGGAAATACATGATGTATTCATCGCTACCGAACCGGCCCAGCACATCGACGCCACGGATGCAGAATTTGAGAGCTTCAGCAAGCTCCTGAAGCAGTTCGACGCCGGCATGCGTGCCGCAGGATTTGATGACGGGTTTGAAGTTGTCGATATCCATCACGATCAGCGAGAGGGGAAGATGGTAGCGATGCGACTTCGCGATCTCCTCGCCGAGTTTGTCCATGAAATAGGCATAGCAGAGCAGCCCGGTTTCCGGGTCGAACCTGCGCAGTTCGTCGAGAGCATCGAGAAGCTCCTCGCGTTCGCGGGCCGCACCGCAAAGCCCGGCTGCTGCCTGAACAAGCTGGATCACGAGCGGGGAATCCTCGGGTTCCTTTTCGAAATACACGATCAGGAAACCGTACACCCCTGAGGATGAGGAAACCCGGCTTGCGATGGCAAACCGGTAATCTGCCTCGATTTTCAGTTCGTTATAATCCGCGGGAGGACTCTCCCGGGTGATGATCTGGAGCGGCTCGGAGTAAAACAGCCTTCCGATCGCCCCGGTTCCGACCTGTCTCACATACTGGCGGGAGGCTTCTCGGAAAATATTGTGGCAGGCCGATACCTCGAGATCATCGGTGCGTTTGTTCTTGCAGACGAGCGCAGCAGCGGAGGCCCCGATACTCGCCTCCATGCATCTCATGACGCGCTGGATCGTCCTGCACGCGCGTCGGTCGGATGGAAGTCCGGCCAGGGTCTGGCACAGGGACGGCAACAAATGTTCTTTCATATCGTGACTCCTGTCGTGGGCAGAACCGCAAAACGCCCAGGGTACGAGGTGGGGACACCTCCCAGAGAAACCTCTCTCTCTAAATATACTACGAACCCACCCACCGCGCCTGTATGGGATTGGGAATCCGAAAGGAGATAGAAGATGAGGGGGGAGCTCTTTCAGGGAGCCGATTCGTTCACATGGCCAACATCTCCGAAAGTTGGTGCTGTCTGCGGCACCCGGAGCTCAAGGACCATGAATTCGCGCACGCCGTGCAAAAAAAAGAGGCATGATGTTTACATAATATCAGAATATTGTTTGTGCGACGAAAATATTCTTTTTGGGGGGTTGCTTTCGGGAATGTGGATGACTAGAATGAATTTCAGTATGCGGGCACCGTATCGCCCGCGTTGAGTATCGTTCCCAGGATTGTGACCCTCATTTGCTCTTTGTTCAATTTATTCATCCTTGTTCGCGCGTCGTATAAAAATCCGAGTATGGAGTATCACATGCGCACCAGCACCCGTTTTGTCCTTCCTCTCTTTCTTGCCGTCGCATTTCTTTGCGCGCCGGTTTCACTACAGGCTCAGCAGGCTGATTTCAAGGCTCGCCTCGAGTCGGTCCAGGATCCCGCCCTCCGCCGCGTTCTCGAGAACAGCATTGCGACCGGTCTGATCGCCGATGACGCCGAGTTCGAAGCCGCTCTTTCGCGCGCCCAGAGCCGGAATCAGTCCTCGAATCCGACCATCCTCTATGCTTCCCGGGCAAATGGCAACGCCGAAGCCATCCGTGAAGCGATCCGGAAGTCCGCTTCTCCGATTCCCGGCCTCGATCGTGATGCCGTCGACGTGAAGAAGAACGAGGGGCTTCGTGGAAAGCTGTTCCAAAAGATCTCCGGAACGTTGCCGGCAAGCTATGATGCGGCTTACAACCTGGCGGTACAGTTTGATCCCCGCGTGGGCACCGACGAAACCGAAAAACTCGGCGCGAAGATCGATGCGTTTCTTGCCTCAATCGCCAACGATCCCGTCATCAAGCAGGCCCTGAGCTCCACGGGAACCACGATGGCGGATCTCAAGCGGAACTGGTTCGGTTCCGGGGCTGGATTCGAACATGTGATCTGTGGCGAAATCAAGGGCTCCAGCGTCAGCGGCTACCACTGGTGGTACAAGTTCTACCGCGACGAACTGTCCGGAAACACCCAGTATGTGAGCACCGCTGCCAACGCAGGAGATAATTTCGCTTATACCGGCGCTTTCACCTGGGATCCGGATGGCGCCGGCCCCCTCCCGACCGCCAAGAAGAAGAAGGGCGGCTTCGTGATCGGCTGCTCCGCCCAGGCCATTCTGGCGCTTGGCCATATCGCGATCGAGTCAGCCCGGAAGTTCGGCAGCGTTCCCGGCGCTCTTACGTTCGATGCCGACGTGAACGGCCAGACCTTCACCTGGCAGCTGTATACCATGGGCGGTACGATTCGCAGCCTGTATCCGATGGGTACCAAGGGCGCTCCAACGGACATGCAGGAAAATATGCAGGAGTATTATACCCTCGAGGAAGAGGCCCTTCAGGCTCAGAATCCCGAGGCTTCCCTGACGGCACAGTAATCGTTCTGTTGCGCTCGCGGGCGGTGTTGAATCCACCCACAACAAGCAACAGGGAATTGATCTCCGAACAGTGATGGGCGGGTATTGATACCCGCCCATCACTGTTTACCGAGAGAAATCAGCTTCCGAACAGAAACTTGTAGATGACCGAGACGATCATCGCGCCCCAGACGATGGCAACGAGGACCCAGACGAACAACGTCATTTTTGCCCGGTGTTCCCGGCTGTCCCGTTCTTCCTGATCGGATCGCGGTTTCTGCCTGATGGGATCGGCGGTAAACGCCTTTTGAATCTTTTCGCGGGTTTCCGCAGCGGCGCTTGAAGTGGCGGTATCCGCTGAAGAGGTGGCGGCTCTATCGGGAACAGCCTGGAGGGTAGATGTGGCTGTGGTGTTGGCAGGGGGTTCTGGTTGACCGGGGAGCTCTCCGGCGAGGAGTTCCTCGGGGGAAGATAACTTGTCGAGGGCGATCGAGAGCTTTTCCGCAACCTGTCCGAGAATCACCTTCTTCTGGTTCCCGACGGGGGTTCCCTCCGCGGCCTTGGCTGCGAGGGAAACGGCATGGAGAATTTCCCGGTCGGGATTCGAGCAGAGGATCAGGCCGATTTTTTCTATCAGCTCGGGATTTGCTTCGTTGTGGAATGCTTTGATCAGGGGTTCGCGAACAAGGCTGAAATCGACGAGCGTCGCCGCGGGGATCCCGAGAGCGCGTTGTCGAAGGCTGTTAGAAAGAAGAAGACTTGAGACAAGGCTTTTGATCTGGTTACGGTCGATACCGACAAAGGCCCGTGTGGCGTTCATCCGAATCTTTCCGTTCTTGTGCTGCATCAGCTGTGGGAGGTAGATGCAGAGGTATTCCGAATCGAGCTTTGCCAGGGCATCGATCGCGGCGGAAACCTCATCGGGGTTTTCCTTCGAGAGGAATGGTTTGATGATTGTGGCATCTTCGGAGGTGCCGAACCGGCCGATTAGTTTGATGAGGGCGCCGAGTTCCTTGCCTTTCGACTGCCGAACGAGGGAGGGAAGGCGTGTCTCGAGCACCTTGTAGCCATCGAGGGCAAGTCGGTTGAGAAGCTGGATGCGGGACGTTGAATCGAGACTATCATAGTCATCGATATTAAAAGCCAAAGCAGACGAGACTCGGAGAGTGGCACCATCGGTGGGCGTCGTCGGTACCGGCACGGAATCGAGGTCGGGCAGAAGGGAAGGGGTCTCGGGTGGTTCCACAGGCGTGGTTTGCGCGGGTTCCGGTCGCGCCACCTCGGGATCGGGCGTGATGAACTTCATCGAGTCGCGAAGGAGCCTGTCCTCTTCAGCTTTCACGCGCACCTTGAGCTGGTCGAGGAACTCCTGGGCCGAAACCGATATCACCTTCGTATCCGCGAGGGAACGGGCAACGCCGAGCAGAATCCCCTTCACGAGATTCTGATGCTGTCCGCGCAGATTGCGGCAGATCCAGTACAACTTAAAGGGAAGTTCCGGATGTGCGTGGGCCTTCATGATAAGACTGACGCGGATGAGGAGCCTGGGATCATCAACCTCGGTGATGAAACGGAGCAGATGTGGCTCGATCTCGGCATACGGGAAGGCGGCAGCATGGTGAATCGCGAGCATTTTCCCGGTCGGATCCGGTGAAAACATCAATTCGACGAGATATCGAAGCGCTCCTGGTTTGTCCCATCGATACAGACTCTTGATCGCCTGTGCGCGTATTCCCGGCACGGGATTGTTCAGGAGAGGTGTGACGAGGCTCTGAAGGTTGTCTGGATCGATTGTCTCGAGCGCATCGATCGCTGCTGTCAGGACGGAAGGATTTGGATGGCGGCAGAGTTCGATGAGAGCTTTCGAATCCTGGATGTTTCCGAATCGGGAAAAGAAATGACACAAAGTCGGGAGAAGTTCCTGGTCAAGCATGTTCCACGAGGAACCTCGCAGAAGATCGACCGCGAGAAATGCTTCTGAGGATTCGAGGCGGGTGATGGTGATGGCAAAATCGATTTTGCTGTCGGGCTCGGAAAGTTGACGCTGAACATCCTCGACCGTGGCCGGCTGGATGTTGCCGCGCATGCGGAGCATCTGGAGCTTGATCGTCTTGGTGATCTGGAACTCGAGAACAGGCTCACGAACGCTTGGAAGTGACTGCTGAAGGGCCTCGACAATCTGTTTCGAAAACGGCGCGGATTCGATATCGTTCAGAAGGGCAAGGATGAGCGATCCATCGCCGCTTTTGAGCGTGGATCTGATCTGTTCCGTCCCGAAATCCGAACGCGACGTCGTCATCCCTAAAATCCTACCATATTGAGATTCTTCTATCTTTCATCTGTAGGGGCGAGTTTTAAACCCACCCCTACAAAAGATGGAATTCGGAAATCGCGTGAGAAGCGCAATATCAGAATCCGACGTTGACACCGAACCGGACATCGGGATCGTCGTTCAGGGACAAAACCATAACCTCGCCCTGAAAGGCATCGGAGCCGCCCCTGATGCCGACATTCATGGAAACGCGGTCGCCGCCGTCGGTGAAAAAGTCGCGGTAGTTCATGAACTGACTCTCGAACATCAGAGAGAAGGTTCTCGTCGGGGCATACTCGAGAGCGACGGCACTGACGAGGAACTCTTTGCGGTCGAACTCGAGCTTGCGGCCGAACGGCAAGTTGACGGTCTGATCATCGGTGAAGCAGTGCTTCAGATTGAGGTATCCCCTGATCGTGTCGGTCAGACTCTCGCCCATGGTGAGATAGACGGACCGGAGATGTTCGATCTGAACGAGGTCGGCCGCATTGATCTCGGAGGCTTCCATGGGTGCGAAGACCCCGCCGAAGCAGAGATCCTGGGAGGCGATATGGGTCGAGTATTTCATGCCGAAGCCCGTTGCATCCTCACGGTAATTGAGGTTTGCAAGGAAAGGACTGGAGGAGCGCTCATACTCGAGGTGATTGACGGAGATCTCGAGATTCGGCTTGACCGAATACGCCGCCGAGACCCACCGTTCGTTCTTCTCGAGATCGAAATCTCCCGCCGTTGTTGCGAGGGGCCGTTCCGAGATCCCGCCCTTGTAGGACAACTGGATCTTCCGGTTTTTCTGAAAATCCGGCGTCGGCACGGACATCAGGCCGCTCGTTCCCGAAAGGCACATTCCGGTCCGCGCAACATCTGTTTCGCGGATACCACACGCCGCTTCCCCGATGTCTCTGCCGTCGTAGTCCGGCACCGAATCGAGAATCTGGGCAGATGCAGAGAGGGGCATGACAAGGGCTAACAGGCAGATTATGAGTTGTTTCTTCATATCGCGGCCTGTCACCGGTTGTCTTCGAAATTGGTCAGATAGGTGGTTGTGTCGCTTTGTACCGAGACATTGGTCCATCCATGAACGCAGCCATCTGCCGTGTTATTCCAGACAACAAACTTGTTTTCAATGCCATCATAGAAATGCCCGGAACCTCTCGTCACCGTTTTCAACTCAGCAGAATTGCTGCCGATGAAGACGAGATACGGGGAGTTATTTGTCGTCGGATCAAGATGCGAGATTTTGAAGGTCCCATAAATATAGGGCGGATTATCCGTGTTGATGACGATATTCGCGGATTTGATCGGCTCGGGATTGCTGGAGGTCAGGCAGAGATAGGTTTCATACAGAATCGGAGCTGTCGCAATGTCATTGTCCTTATAGGGTTTCGTGACGGGAATAAGCTGATAAATCCGGACAACGGCAGAAGCAAGATCATTTCTGAAATCAGCTTCATCTGGGTAGTCTTTCAAATCGCGAACAAATCGTCCGGCGATAGCCCCCTTGCCGGTTTCCTGCGTGTAGAGGATGTAGGATTCGTAGGGCTCAAACTTCTGCGCTGAACTATATGTGAGCTTGGCCGAAGTGCTTACATAACCCATTTTCACGAAATTGATCGTATAACCCGCGCTTGCATTGGGAATCGTGAAAGTGAACTGGCCCTTGCTGTCCGAGATGACGCTTCCATAACCGACAAGCGTGCAGCTCACGAACTCGAGAGGGGCGTGGGTGAACGAGTCGAGAACCCGGCCGGTGACAGAAATCATTTCATTCGCATTGGTGCGTGTAACGATGAGATCATTGTTGAGAGGATCCGAAGAGCCGTCTTTCCGGATGTAGCAGGTCCGGGTTACAGGTGTGTAGCCGGGGCCGGAGGCTGTGATGGTATACTCCCCTTCACCGAGACCATCGAAGGCAAACTTGCCTTCTGACGTCGTTTTTCTGGGGCTTCCGGTCACTTCCGCACCGTTTTTCTTCAAGGTGATGGTGATTTCGGGGAGAGGCTCCTGTGAGATATCCAGATGAACGATTCCGACGATGCTGCCAACGATGGTTTCAGCTTCGGAGATCTTCTCGACATTGATCCTCGGCGATTTCGGCGTCATTGACCCATCTTTCTGGATGTTGACGGGGTAGGAAAGGGATTTGTAGGATTCCTTGGTGATATCCAGACGATAGAGTCCGGTTTTATACTTGTTTGCATCTTTTTCGAAGATCACATACCCGTTCCCATTTGTGAAGAGCTGGGTG
The DNA here is from genome assembly GCA_036567845.1 of Candidatus Ozemibacteraceae bacterium. Lineage (GTDB taxonomy): Bacteria > Muiribacteriota > Ozemobacteria > Ozemobacterales > Ozemobacteraceae > MWAR01. The sequence continues at coordinate 20,276 of DATCTT010000135.1, forward strand.
AGGGGGTTGCCCCAGCTTCCGGTCGTCGGGTTGTATTTATAAAGATTCACGGTCGCGAGAACGATCGGCTGATTCGTCGTGGAATCGACGACATACGCCTCGATGTTCCCAGGGATATCCGCGGTGTCGGGATTGGATTTCTCGATGGGAATCGTGAGATCCGCCGGGGACTGCGTTCCGCCCGTCCGGATATAGACGGGATAGATGACTTCGGTGAAGGTGGCGGAGCCGTGGCCGACACGGACCGAGTAGAGGGCCGGGGCAAGGCCCTGGAAGATGAACTGACCTTCACCGGTCGTCAGGACGGAGCTCGTGACGGGGGAGTCGCCGACCAGAAGTTCGACCGGCATGTTCACGACGGGGTCGTTGTTGTTCTTCACGTAACCCGATAGCATATAGCTGCCGGAATACTGCGTCATGGTATCGGTGAGGGTGCCGAGGCCGGAGCCCGACAGGGTCATCGAAAGCGGCGCTGTGTTGCTGCCTTCCTTGCAGCCGCTCGCGTAGATGACGATCATCCCGAGCGCAAGCAGAAATGCCCCCGTAACCCAGGCTGGTATCCGTTTGAACATGACTTCCCCCCGACTCGATAAAATATGAGACATCTGCATTATCGGTCAGATGGGGAAAAAACCTGAGAGCGGCCAATGGGGAATCCCGCACGCAGAAAATCAGGAGAATTTTTAAGATCCGATGGATACCGCGAGAAGACTAGTCATGAGAAGACAGAGTTCAATTGTTCTTAAGCGCCTGCTGGAGAACGCTTCCGACTTCCCGAAGTTGCTTTGCAGCCTCTAAACGCTCCTTGAACGAGGGGAGACCGAGTTTTTCGAGGATATCTTTACCTTCAGGGGTCGATTTTGGCGGGGAAGAGAGAAAAAACAGTTCAGAAACCCAGCCTGAATATCCAATGCCGGCAGAGTCGGTGCCGGTCACGTGAAACCAGCGGATCCCGTCCACAAGCTTCCAGTCGAGTCCCGATGGCTCAGAGACGACGGCAGATGTCTGTGCTTTTGGCGGATGGAGCCGGTTGTACAACGCATCGAGCGAGATTTTTCCCGAGGTGAGACCATACAGGAACCCCCCGCCGACGAGAATGAAAAGCAGGCTGAGGAGACCACCGAATCTTCTCTTGAAAGGGGTGTCACAGACGGGAGGATACCCGGAGGGAGCAGGCTCCTGCTCGAGGGGGGCGGGGGCGGGTTGAGCCTGTTCGGCATCGGAATGGATATCTGACAGAATACCATAATGATTGGCCATGAGACGAATGACGGGATAACAGACGGCGACCAGGATGACAACAGTTGCCACGAGCAACATTGGCCCCATAAAAGCCTCTCATATATCCGAAATAATACTTTATGAAGAATACATGATCATCCGTCGAGAAATCAAGATACAGTTACATAAATGTAACTACCTCTATAGATACCGTCGGGAAACCCTGCGAGAAGCAGATATGCTGCGTGGCGAGCTGAGTGGGATATCAGGGGTGTGCCGAACAGATGACACGGCCCGTGGCATCGAGAGAATACGAACAGGGCGAGTTCTTCGGAGTCTGGAAACCGCCCGGGGCGAACAGCGTTGGCAGATCGAGCTTCGTCATGGGTTCATGGTTGATGGCATAGATCTGAAGCTGTTGGGAGATCAGCGCCTTGTTCGCCGCACAGACAGCGGCGAAACTCCGGTCGACGGGTGAGGGTCCCGAGTCTGCTGATGGGGAGACCATACCTCGTGTCGCCATATACGAGAGGAGGGAGATCAGAACGAGGCCGAAGAGGAGGAAAAGAATGGCCGAGCCGGAACGATGGGTGTTCATGTACCGTTGGTTCTCCCTTGTGATGTGATGAATAAGAGGGGATTGGATGCCGCCGTATGGACATTCGAGGTGAGATTGTGGTACCGCGACACGCACATGTCGTGTACACCAACGGTATCATGTACACGCCATGAAAGAAAATTCCTTCCGCGGATCACAATGAAGAAAGCCATATAAAGCGTTGAAACATCGGCATGTTCAAGGTGTCGTGTCGTGCTCCGAAGGTATGGCTGGAGGGTATGAGTGGCAACCGTGACAAGAACCTGTTCATGTGCCCGTGTCCGAAGGTGTCATCCCTCTGTAACCGTTCAAATGCCGGGGTAGTGGCAAGGAGGCTGAGCTGCATCACAATTCACGCATTTCTCCGAAAAAGCACCCCCTGGGAGAAGCCATGGATGCCATTGAAAATGGCTGCATAGGAGGCCTGAAGGCCTGGTTCGAACATCTCCCGATGCGTGCATCGGGAGATGTTGATGGGGGCCCAAAAAAATATTATCCCCCCCCTTGACATCTAGAAATGATGCTTCATATAATCCTGTCAGAGTCCTCAAACACAAATTTGAAGGGAGATTCAACCAGGATGAACAAAGCTGATCTCGTGAAGACCATTGCCCAGAAGGCCAAGCTGAACCAGGCTGCCGCTCAGAAGGCCCTTGAGACCATGCTCGACACCTTCAAGGACACCCTGAAGAAGGGCAACAAGATTCAGCTCATCGGCTTCGGCTCCTTCGAAGTCTCCAAGCGCGCTGCCCGCAAGGGTGTCAATCCCCAGACCAAGAAGCCCATCAACATCCAGGCCAAGAAGGTTGTTAAGTTCAAGCCCGGCAAGGAGCTGAAGGAAATGGTCTCCAAGGGGAAGTAATCCACCCCTTGATCAAGTCCTCAAAAACCGGTCAGCTAACTGACCGGTTTTTTTTATGCCCTTGTCCTGTGCGGCTTGATATGTTACATCTTCACTCCCAGACTCTCTCCCGGATGACAGACAGATCATGAACACGATGCATCGACCGGGACCCCGCATGCCGCCCGGTCTTTCTGAACGGATCCCGCAACGATGAGCCGCCGCCGGCTGCTCATCGCGGCCCTTTTCCTGACCGTCGCCACGCTCGGGGGTGCCGCTTGGCTCTTTCATGCCTGGAATCGGACGATTGAACTCCCAACGCCCGCTGCCGAGCTTCTCAAGCGTCGCATTGTCGATGAGACCGGCGCGGTGTTCTCCTACGACTCACTGAAAATTTCTGCCGCCACCGGCGAGGGCAGGGTGACGGGGGGCATCCTGAAAAATGCCTCTGACGCTTGCTTTGCGACCATCGAAGACCTCCGCGTACAGCTCGCTTCAGGAACAGGGCTTCTCGATGTGCTGACGGGAGATGCGGCCGTCGACCGCATCTCCGCAAGCGGACTGGCAATCGATCTCAGAAGTATTCCCGAGCATTCCTTTCCTGCCTCGGAAACACATGCGGCAGCGATTCCCGTACGGCATCTCGATGTGACGGCGCTTCGGATCACCACCGGGATCGGAACCTTTGTCGTCGATGCCGCAAGCATCGACCTTCGCCGCGTACGCGGGGATATGGCAGGGACGCTGCGCCTCACGGAAACCCCCTTCGGCGGAATGGCATCTGTCGCTTTCACGATTCCTTTCGATCTCGGCTCCAGTTCTGTCGCCATTGATTGGGAGGGATTGAACATTCCCCGCGCGGCCACGTTGTACCCCTTGTTCTGGCTCTGGGGAATCGGTATCGAGACCGGTTCAGCCACGCTTTCCCTGAACTGGAGCGGTCATCTCAGAAGCCGTCTTGAAGCCATCGAATCGCATCTCGAACAACTGGTTGCCCAAGAGATGAAAGGCACTCTCGCCGTATCGGGACTCACTGTCCGCTGGAAGGAGCATGCGATCTCGATCGATGCCATGGCCCAAACAACGCCTTCCCGTCCCAATGCTTGGGATGGAAATGTAGAGGTGAGTATAGATACATCGCATCTCTCGGCCGAGTTCGCCGCTGAGCGGTCGGCTGGCGGCTGGGGGTTCGGCGCGAGTGGCTCGGCACGTCTCGGATCCGATTCCAGGGACCTGATCGCCCAGTTCACGGCGGTTCCAGAGGAAATCAAGCCGGGTTCCTCCCGGATCGGCTTCCAGATTCACCGTCCACCGGGGAGAGGCTGGCAGGGAAATCTCTCAGCAGTTGTGAATGGCTGGACGTTTGGCCGTCTCCCCGTCGAATCCGGTCACATCGATGCGGTGGCGGAAGGCAGAGATATCCGGTTCGGTCTCGAAGCTGCTTCGCTGGGCGGGCACCTGTTTGCCGATGGTTCCTGGAACCCGGAATCACGGATCATTGAAACGGATCTCCGAATGACCAGACTGCCCTCCGCGATCCTTCCGGATCTTGCGGAGCACGTTGAGGGACGCATTTCGGGGGAAGGACATCTCTTTGTCCCGCTTGGGCTTGTGGCAAGCTCGGGGTTCGAAGGTCGGATCGAGATCGAGGAACTTTCGTTCCAAAACCGTCGAGCCGATCGTGTTGTGGCGGGCCTTAAAATCCGCGGAGCGCACTGGAGTGTCATCGATCCCGAACTTGTGATCGCCTCCGGAAGTGCTCTTCGTCTCGATGGGCGGGTGTGTGCCGACGCGCTCGAAGGGGAAGTGACGGGGACCCATGTCGCTGCCGGTTTTCTCGGTCTCGACACGAACGAGATCGATGGGCGGTGCCAGTTCCGCGTCGATCTCAGTGGCACACCCGAGAATCCGGGCTTTACCGGGGAGTTGTGGGCCGAAGGAATCAGGCTCTGGGGGCGTGATGTGCGGCTGCTCCGGTCGAAGATCAGCGGCTCGAAACGGCTTCTGTCCCTCGAACATCTGGGGGCGGAGATCGCCGGAGGTGGTGAAATCCACGGTTATCTCGGGTTCGACATTCCCGCGAAAAAGCTTGTCGCGACTCGGTTCGACGTGACAAACGCCAGTATCGGGATGTTTGCGGACCTTCTGCCGGAGAAGAGCCGCCGACTACGCCCGGAAGGCATCTTTCATGCGTCCTTCGAGCGTCTCGAGCAGCCCCGGGAGGACGGCTGGAGCTTTTCGCTGATCGCTCCCCGGCTCCATATTGCTTCGGCGCCGTTCAACGGCCTGTCCGTCGAGGGGGTCTGGTCGAATCACCAGCTCCAGCGTCTCGCCATCGGCGCTGGGACCGGGAACGGGACGATCTCGCTGCACGGAAATCAGTTGTCCGATGCCTGGTATGCCGGGGATGTATCGATCCGCGACGTCGACATGTCGGTCATCGGAACGATCATGCAGCTCGACTCCCCGCTTCATGGCACGCTGACCGCTGATGGAACGCTGGTCTGGAACGATATCATGCCCACCGGCCGGCTCACTCTGCTTGCGCGCGATCTGAACATCGGGGACCGGGTTCTGGGAAATGGCGGCGGTGAGCTTGTCATCGACCCGAGCGGCCTGACGCTGAACCGCGTTTCGTTCGATCGGATGGGCATCCAGCTCACTGGCAGAATGCTGCTGGACCGGGATCGTTCGTATTCCTGCAAGGTCCTGATGAACCGGACGGACCTCTCGGCGTTTCCTGCGGCGTTCGGTTTCCGGAGTTTCCAGCGCAACGATCTTCTCGTGACGGGCTCGTGCCGCGTCGAAGGACGCGCCGCCGGCATCCGTCCAGATAGAATAGAAGCGAATGTACAATCAATGGAGATCCGGCGTGGAAAAGATCTCATCGTGGCGAACAGGCCGATGCAGTTCCTGTATCAGCATGGGATCCTCGAGCTGCGCTCGTTCGAGCTGAAATACAGGCAGGGGGTATTCGGGGCCGAAGGCACATGGGATCCCACCGGGATGACGGCGCTGACCCTTACCGGAAGAGACTTTTCCCTTCGTGCCCTCGGAAGCCTCCTCGAAATCCCAAACTGGGAGGCGGATGGAAGTCTCTCGTTCGACGGCGGCATCGTCGGCTCGTTCCCCTGCCTCCGACTCGATGCAGACATCGACGTGAAGGAGCTTGCCTACCAAAACCGGGTGATTCCCGAAGTGACCGGGAAGATCGAAGTGACCCCGGGCCTGCTCCGGCTCGAGGATGTCGACATCAATCTGCGTCATTCTGCGATCGGTATCACTGGTACCGTTCCGATCCCGGGGGGGACAGGCTCGGAGCCGATCGACATCGCCCTCGAGATCGCCTCTGGACCGATCGACGATCTCCCGCTGCTGCTTCCCGAGGCCTTTGCCGAAGCAAGCGGAACGATGCAGGCTTCGCTCCGACTTTTCGGACGGCCTCGTGCGCCCGCCGTTTCCGGTGAGATGCGGCTCTCCGCGGATGTTCTTGGTTTGCGTGGAATGAAAATACCGCTGAAGCAGGTGCAGATCGGCCTGACGACCCGCGATGGGGTTGTGCGGCTCGAACCGCTCCGTGCAACGATGGGGCGGGGGGTGCTCGAGGGAAACGGCCAAGTGAACTTCCAGGACGGGAATGGAGCGGTCACGGCGCACCTCTCGGGCCAGAAACTTGATCTGAACTGGAATGCCGTCGAGGTTTCGGGGGCAAGTGCGGCGATCGATCTCGGGGGATCTCTGTACAGGCCGATCGTGCGCGGCCGTGTGAAAGTGCCCCGGGGCCGCGCCCTGATCGGGGACATGAAGGCGGTCTCGATGGCGAAGCTGCCTCTGCCGCTCGAGGAGCTTGACTACCGCTTCGATATCGAGATTCCGCGCAACTTTTGGGTAAAAAACTCGTTCATGAACGCCGAAATGCGCGGCGACTTCAGCGCCTTCGGCACGCTCGAACGGTTCCGGCTGAGCGGATCGATCCAGAGTGTACAGGGCTGGCTGTTCTTCCAACGCCGCAAGTTCCAGCTCGAAACCGGCGAGATCCGGTTCGGTGGCGAAGATGAGGTGATCAACCCGCATCTGTACATCAAGTCCGTGACGAATGTCCAGAACACCCAGATCTATCTGACGCTCGATGGAACGGTCTCTTCGTTCTCCCCACGGCTCCACTCGTCCCCGCCGCTGGCCGAAAGCGATCTGATTGCCCTGCTCACGCTGGGACGCAGCATGGAGCAGGCCCGCCAGACGGATGCCAAGGATCTCTTCGAAAAAGAGGTGCTCGAGGGCCTCAAGAATACGTATCTCTCGGGGCTTATCGGCTCGACGATCTCGACGGCGCTGAACCTCGACGAGGTGTTCTTTGGTTCCCTCTTCGACCGGACGACCGGCATTACACGGTCGTTCCTCCGGGTGGGAAAATATCTCGGACGGAATATATTCATTGCCTACGAGGGAACGCTTTCAAACGAAGGGGAAAAAACGTATATATTCGAGTACCGACTTCCGAGAGGGTTCTTTATCAACATCGAGGTCGAAAAGCCGCGCAACCGCACGCGCTTCGGTGTGAAATACGACTGGAAATTCTGAGAGGAGGGGCGCCATGAGTGATCTGAGAAATCTGTTCCTGCAGCTCGAGACGACGCTGGGTTCGGGGGTTCCGATCGTACGTGCGCTCCAGTTGATCTCGGAGAACATTCCGTGGCGGCTTCGCGGCAAAGTGACCCAGATCGCGAAAAGCGTCGACCGCGGTTCGACCCTGTCGGGGGCGATGGCCTCGGCAGGCGCGCCGTTCACGAAGATGCACGTCAGCTTCATCCGGTTCGGCGAAGAGGCCGGGTGTCTCGAAAAGGTATGCGGTGCCCTGGCACGGCATGCCGAGCGGGAACTGTCGTTGCAGCAGGAAGTCGTGAACGCGATGCTGTACCCCGGCTTCGTCCTGGGTGTCGCTCTGGTTCTGATCCCTGTCATCAATGCCATTCAGGCCGGCCGCCCATGGAGCGAAGGGGTGCCGACAGCCCTGTTGTATCTTGGGGGCTATGCAGGAGTGATCATCGCTGGTATCGCCATCTGGAGCAGTTCGCTGGCCGGAGCGGTCGACTCGGTTCTCGTGCATCTGCCGTTCCTGGGCGGCATCATGAAACAGACGGCCCTGGCGCGGTTCACCCGCGCCTTATCGGTCGGCCTGGCCGCCGGGGTGCCGCTGGTCCAGGCGCTCGAGACCTCGATCTCGGTGTGCGGCAACCCTTGGATCGAGAAACAGCTCGCGCATCTTCCGCGCCATGTCGGGGGAGGGAAAGGGCTCGCGTCGGGCTTTGAGATGTCCGGCTGTCTTCCCGGCACGCTACGCGAAATGATCACCGTCGGCGAGCAGAGCGGACGGCTTCCCGAGATGCTCGACAAGACCGCCACCTTCTTCGAGCAGGAGGCCGCAAACCGCATCGGCATGGTGATGAAGATCCTGCCGGCCCTCCTGTTCCTGATCGTGGCCGCCTATGTCGGGTATCGCATCATCGGCTACTGGCAGGGCATGTTTTCCGCCCTCGGAAACTGAGGTCGCATCCCTTTGCGCGAGCGGCTTGAACGCCTTCTGAACATTCGCCCCGACGAGTGGGGCGATCTGGTGTATTTCGGGCTGCTCAACACCCTCCTCTGGACCGGACTCACGATCGGGGAATCGGTCGGCGAGGCGCTGTTTCTCAAACGTGTCGGCGTCGAGTTCCTGCCATACATGTTCATTCTCTGCTCGCTGTTCGCGATTCCCGTCGGCCTCGTCTACGAGGAGCTGCAGCAGCGCATCGAGCGCCGCCGCCTCTCGTCGCTGCTGACTGTTGGGGCCGTCACGGCCGTCCTGTGCTCAATCCTGATGATTTCGACCGGCTGGTCTGTCGGCGACATCCAGGTGGGATTCATTCTCTTATATATCTCTCAGAATGCCATCGCCACCCTCCTCGCGGCACATTTCACGATCCTGATTTCGGGCCAATTCACGACCCTTGACGCGAAGCGGCTGATCCCGATGATCCTGGGCGGGGCCGTGGCGGGTTCGATGGCCGGCGGTCTGATCGTCAGTCTGTGCGCCCCCCGGTTCGGCACGGCAAACCTGCTCTGGGTCTGGGTGTTTCTGCTGGGCATCGGCGAGATCTGGTTCGTCGCCGGGGGAAGAAGCCTCAAAACATCGCTCTGGAACCGGGAGGAGAAGGAACAGACCCCGAAATATGCCGGTGAGGGCTGGCTGGATAGGTGGTTCTACGAAACGCGGGCCGTCTTTTCCACACCGCTGTTGATGCTTCTTGCCGCGTCGATGCTGATGATGACGATCTGCCGGTATTTCATCGAGTACCAGTACAGCGACATCTTCAACGCGCAGTTTGCCGGCGAGGCGGCGCTGGCCCGGTTCATCGGGGTTTACACGATCGTGTCGAACCTGGCTGCTCTTGCCGTCCAGGGGCTGCTGACCGGCCGGCTCATCCAGGGCCTCGGCGTAAGCAACGCGAACCTGTTCTACCCGGTTTCGACCCTGCTGGCCTTTCTCGGCACTGCGGCATCGTATTCGCTGATTCCGGGCATCTTCGCCCGGTTCAACCAGGAGGGGTTGCGGCGGGCGGTGTTTCAGCCGGTCATCAGCCTCTTCTACAACGCAATTCCGGCCAAGCGCCGCGCTCGTTCGATTGCCTTCAACGAAGGGATCATGATCCCGCTCGGCACAATCATCGCTGGTCTCATGATCATGCTGATGAAGGAACACCGGCTGATGTTCGTCATGTTTGCCGTTGCCCTGGCGGCGATCTGGGTCATGCTCGCCTGGGGGCAGCGGCAGGTGTACAGCCGGAGTCTGATTGAACTCCTCCGGCGGTCCCAGATCGAAAGCCTGTCGAATGACGAGAAGGATCTCGGTACACTCGATGCCCAGACCCAGATGCTCGTGATCGATGCACTCAGGGACGACAACGACGAGGTCGCGGAACTGGCCGCCGATCTTCTGATTCGCTATGGAAGCGCATCGGCGCGGCTCGCTCTGTTGCGGCAGGCAGCGACGGCCCGCACCACCCTCCAGATCATTCTCCTTTCCAAGCTGAATGCCTTTCCCGGGCCGGACACGCGGCAGTTCCTGCTGAAGGCCCTCGAGAATCCCAACGACGACGTGCGGCTTGCGGCTCTGAAAGCCCTGATCAATTATCCTCATGACGACGTGATCCGAAGCCGCGTCTGCGAATTCCTGGAGTATCCCGACGCACGTCATCGGGCGATGGCCGCAGCGGGGGTCGTGCGGGGCGGGGATTTGGTCCAGATGATGAAGGCACTGCTCGTGCTGCAGAACATGCTGTATGCGAAGGAGCCCGAGCACGTCGCCCTGGGGATTCATTCGCTCGGCCTGATGCGAGACGAGCGGTTTTGGGTAAATCTGCGGCCGTTTCTGACAAGCCCGGAACCACGGCTGAGGCTGGCTGCCATGCGGTCGATGAACCTGATGGTCCAGGCCGGCGAGGTATACGAGCATCTCGATATGCTTCAGCAGCTGATTCACGACCCCGTCAGAGAAATCCGAACCCTCTCGATCCAGATCTGCGGCCGCGTACGGGCGAGACAGAGCGCGAACCTGCTGCTCGAAGCGCTTGGGGACGCGAGCCCGCGCAACCGACGACTTGCGTTCGAAGCCCTTTCCGGCTGGGGACCGGACCTTCTCCCCGACCTGCTGATGATCCTCGATGACCCGCAGGCATCGCTGCACGCTCAGGAAAGCGCCGTGCGGCTGCTCACGTTTTCGCAGGACCCGAGCATCCAGAGCCGCCTTTCCAGATTCGGTTTCACCCAGATCCGTCTGATCTATGAGCTGAAGATCGACGAGATGTCGCTGAAGAGCGAACTGCCGTCCGACGAGGCGGAGTATCTGATGATGGCGCTGCGGGAGCGCGCCCAGGCCCTTCTGCGGCTCGTTCTCGCCCTCGTGGCCCCCGAGCAGAACCGCGAAGCACGGACGGTGTTCCGTGGCCTCTACTCACCGAATCAGGAGATGATGAGCAACGCGATTGAGGCGCTTCAGACGATGGGGGAGCGGACTCTGATCTACCACATTTTGCCCGTTCTCGAGGGGCTCCCGCTCGAACAGATCGCGGAATACGGCCGGAGGGCGTTCGGAATCGAGACCCGCACGGCGCGTCTCGTGATCGGGAAGTATCTCGTTTCGATCGATCCGCTGCTCAAGGAAGCGGCGATTTACACCGTTGGGATCGTTGGCCTGTCCGACCTTGCGGCAGCGGTGAAAAAAATACGACAGACGGATGCCACTTCGGTCGGCATCGCGACGGTTTCCGACTGGACTCTTGCGCGCCTCGTTCCCGGTGGGGCGCGTTGAACCGACACGACAACAGGTGTAGCACATGATCACCATCGAAAAAATCCTATTCCTGAAGCGGATCTCGATCTTCAAGAGCCTGAGCAGCCAGGAATTGCGTATGGTTGCCGAAGTCGTCAGCGAGGAGGAGTTCGCCGCCGGCGAAGTGCTGTTTCAGGAAGGACAGCTCGGCGATTGTATGTATCTCGTCGTTGAGGGCCGCGTCGCCATCATTACCGGTGTTCCGCCGAAGTTCAAGACTCTCGCGGTGTTCGAGACGGGCGACTTCTTCGGGGAGATGGGGCTCTACGACGACAAGCCGCGCGCAGCGACGGCGATGGCCCGCGAGGCTTCGCGTCTGCTTGTGCTGCGCAAGAACGATTTCTGCGAGCTGATCTCCGAATACCCCGAAGTGGCCCTCGGCATCATGAAGGAGCTCAATCAGCGCCTGCGCGACACGAACATGAAGCTTCGCTCGTTCGAGGGCCAGGTCATCGACAAATCGACGCAGTTGTATTCAAGAGACTATTTTATAGAGTGCATGGCCACCGAGTTTCTCAAGGCAAAAAAGGAGAATTTCAGTCTTTCCTTCGTCGTCGCGTCGTGTTCGATCGCGCTGGGGAACGGCCCGGCAGACTCCACGCCGGACGAGGCACGGGAGCGGCTGATCGGGGGCGTCGGTCGCGTGTTCACGATGCATCAGCGGCCCACCGACCTGACGGCCCGATTGAGCGACGGCAAGGCTGTCATCCTGTTGTGCGAGGCCAACCGAGAGGGGGCTGCGGCGTTCCAGCGCCGGATCAGGAAGGACCTGGACAGGCTTCTGGTCGGGTTTCGCGAGACCCATGGCGGGGATGCTGAGTTGAAGTTTTCGGTTTTTGTGTTCCCAGCGGATTCTCAGGAACGCGAAGCCATGCTGGCCCTTCTTGACAAATGCTGAACCTGCCCGGAAGGCCCGTTCCCGTTGCTGGGGTGGGCGTGATCGTGTTTCTCACGGCGCTCGCACTGTTTCTGCCGATGCTCCAGCCCGGAATCGGCTGGTACAATGCCCCCGAGCTTGTCTGCGCCGCCATGACCCTTGATGTTCCGCATTCCCCCGGTTACCCGCTGTTCACCCGCCTTGCCCGTCTCGCGATCGGGATCGTTCCCTGGGGCGAGCCAGCCTGGCGGGTCAATCTGCTTTCGGCCCTGCTCGGGGCGCTTGCGACAGCGTTCTGGGCCGCCCTGCTGACGAGGTGGGGTGCTGGGCAACGGGCGGCCGTTTGCGCCGCCATCTGGATTGCCTCGGTTCCCGTTTTCTGGGAACAGGCAACCTCGTCTGAAGTATATACACTCGAATGTTTTATCCTGGCTGCGTTTCTGCTGGCTGCCACCGCGTGCCGTGAGGGACCGGTGACGGGATGGAAGGGACTGTTTGCAGGGCTGACCCTTTCTCTTGGGCTGACCCACCGCCCGACGTTTCTGCTTCTGGCATTCGCAGCAGTCATCCTGATCTCCGGAACAGGCATCTCTGGCCGGATCACCTCCCGCGGGGTGGCGTGCTTCGTTGCTGGCATCCTGGTCGGGGGGCTTCCGGCGCTCGATCTCTACCTCCGCCTCCAGAGCGAAAGGCGCATCCTCATTGATCCACTCATCGGAAGAGGCTTCGAGGGGTTCTGGGGCTTCTTCACGGGGGCGGAGTACCGGAAGGCACTTGGGGTGTTCGGACCTGCCGAACTGATCCAGCGGCTTGGCGGATGGGGAAGCACCGTCGCCGGTGCCGGCGTCGCCATGCCCGTTCTGGCCGGCGTCGGTCTCATTCCTCTGCTCCGGGGCGCAATCCAAGCGAGGCATTTTTCGCTTGCCTGCATCTGGATCATCGCCGTCAACTCGGGATTCGTGCTCAACTACAACGCCTTCGAAGCCCAGACGATGCTGCTTCCATCTTTGATGGGATTGGCCGGTCTCGCGGCCATTCCGCTTTCATGGCTTGAAGAACGGTATTGGAAGGCGGGACGTGTGGCCGTGGCGGTTCTTGCGGTATTTTCGGTTCTGTTCGGCGCCACGGGGCTCAGTCCGAGAACGAGGGAGCCCGAAGAGTTCACCCGGAGGCTGGCATCCGTTGCCCCTCCCGGATCGATGCTGCTGATGAACAACGATATCGAGTTCCGTCCATTCTATTATCTGCGCCTGGTGCATGGTTTTCGGTCGGATATCGGCATTCGCCTCGTGGATGCGATCACCGACGCTGATGCGGCCGATCTCGCTCCCGAAGTCTCCCGCATTCCGATGTTCGGCTCACTCGTGTATCCACCGGATGCCGTCGACGTTCTTGGGAGTCGGTTTCGTATCGAACCACGGGGATATCTCTGGCAAATTCAGCCCCGGGAAAACGTGAACACACCGGTGATGCCGCCAGCATCCTGGACGGTCGTCGAGGCGCCGTCCGGGGCACGTGTCTGGTTTGATCCCAAGATAAGGTTTTATTCCTACGGCGGCAGCACCGAACGAGAATCACCCGCGGCACCCGGCCCAAACGACATCGTCCAGTACCGGTATTTTGTCGATGCCGCGTCCGTGAGCACGCCGTTCATCCTGGCGGCGGAGCTCACCGATGAGGCGGGAACCGGATTCGAGGAGGCTGGTGCGAAAACAGGGCACGACATTCATCTCGCAGGTGTAGAAACGAAACGCCTGGTGCAGCGCACGATTATCGTTCCACCTGACGTGAAGCGGGGCGACATGCGCTTTCGGGTTTCCCTCCTGTCGATAGCCGAACGCAGCCCCTCCGTCAGGCTTGTCGAAACACTTCCCGGAGCTCATCCGCTGAATCGTGACGGGGAAACCGAACTGTTCCGGCTCAAGCATGGGTTGGGGGGAAAGTGGCTCGTTGCTGCCGGACCGGTAACGGCATCCCCAGGCGCGACGGCCACGTATGTCATCGACACCGCCTTGTCCCCGCCTCCAATCATTCCTTGATTTCCCCGGGACCCCCGGATATAATGCATCGGCCTCGTAACTCTTTCATCGGGGAATCTTTTTGCCGCACGCATTTCTCTTCGAAGTCGGTTTTTGGGGGCTCCCCTTCGGAGCTCTCGGTCGTGACTTCCGGGATACTCCGCAGCTCGCGCTGGGAGTCTTCACCCGGGAGCGGCTTCCTTCTGCACGCGCCCGTGTCTGGGTGAGTTCCCGGCGAATCGCCTTGCTTGTCGACGGCATTCCCGAATCCCAACCGGACCAGACGATCGAAATACGTGGTCCGAAGGCCTCGGTCGCGTATGATTTCAATCGCCTTCCCACACCGGCTGCGCATGGTTTCGCATCGGCGCAGGGTGTCGAGTCGAAGGATCTGTTCATCAAGGATGTGGACGGGGAAAAGTTCCTGTTCGCCCGACGGGGCACGAAGGGAAAACCTGCCGCGGATCTGATTCCGAAGCTCATTCCGGCCATCGTTGCCACCTTCCCCTGGCTTTGCCGGCCCTGGGCGGCCGAGATGCTGTTTCCGCAACCACCGGCCTATATCTGCGCCTTGCTCGATGACCGTCTCCTGCCGTGCGTGGTCGACGGGGTGACGCCCGGGCGCGAAACCGGCCTGCTCGAAGGGGGGGTGTTCAGGAAGATCAGCGTTCCGACCGCCTCGGAGTATCCGGGGATCATGCACGGTCTCGGACTGAGCCCGCTTCCATCAGATCGTCAGAAGCAGATCGAATCGCATTTCCAGTCGATCGTCGCGACGGGGGGAACGATTCGGAAAGAGCGTCAGCATCTCGACCGGATCACGTTCGAGGTCGAACGCCCCCAGCCCGTGACGCTGAACCTCACGGATGAGATAGCTGCCGGTCTTCCTGAGCCGGTATATCTGCAGATTCTCTGTGATTCGCCGGCGTATCTGCCCATCGAATCGTCGCGGGGCGGCATGACGGCCGGAATTGTGGGGTTTGTCGAAAAGCGCAGCCTTGCCCCGAACGAAATCGAGGTGCGTACGCGGGAACTCACCTCGAGGCTGAAGATCGCCGCTGATCTCTGGCGGGAAGACAAATCCCGGCCCCTCGACGAGCTCGCCGCAGGACTTCGGCTTCTCCCTTCGATTTCCGGCGGAGGCACGCTGTATGACGCGGCCCTGACGATTTCCCGGAAGGCCCAGTTTCTCAGCGGCATGCCGGGGCTTTCCGAAAACATGCAGGAGGCGCTCATCGACCGTGTCATCCTGCTGACGATGTCGGAATACGGCTTCAGCACGGTCCGCCGGTTCCCCGCTCTTGCCGGGCAGATGCTTCCGCTCGTTGCTGAGGTGCAGGGAATGCCCCCGGAAACCGTCGCGATCCTGCGTGACACCGCCGGCTGCTGGGCCGGACGCGAGATCGTTCCGGAGAGCCGCACGGCGCTTCTCTGCTCTCTCGCCGGTCTCCTGACCAAGTTGCGCAACGTCGCGACGGAACCTGAGCGGGAAGCGCTCATGGACCGGATCATCGCATTGCTCGATGCAAAAAGTATATATATCGATATATATAAAGCCCTGGACGGCCCCGAAAATCCGGTGCCGCAGGGGCTCTGGCTTGACGCCCTGGGACGCCGGATGCAGCGGGAAGGGCTTGACATCCGTCGGTTCGGCTGGCTTTCGGCGGACGACCGGCTCGATCCTGCCTCGTTTCTCGATGCAGCCCGGACCTGGAAGGAAGGGCCGCCTCCCGACACGGAGCTGCTGCGCACTCTTCTGCAGAGGCTCCAGACGCGCCTTGCATCGTTTCCGCCCACCGAGCTCCCCTACCAGGCCGAGACGGCTCCCGAAAAGGCACTTGCCGGATGTCTGGAGCGGCTCGAAAAGCCTCAGTGCCTTTCCCTCACCGGAATCTACACCGAGCTTGTCGCGGGCCGGATCGAGGCAGAGGCCTGCCTGATGGATCTTCCCGAAACATCCCCAATAACGCCGGACGTTCAGCGGCGGGTCTCCCTGCTGCACCGGTTCCGGAAACAGCTGCTCCGACTGCCGTTCCTTGCCACCGCAGGAAAACCCATGGTGACGGCCTCGGCCGGAGGTGCTGCATGAACGGGAGATCACGAAGTGTGTTTTCCATGTCGTCAAATATTTCAGATACTTTATATCCGTATCGTTCCAACCATCCAGCAGGAGGAATACACGAATGACCGCATCCGAAGATCATCCCACCAATCCCACCAATCCTCCCTCCGGCTCAAGCCGGGAAGGCATCAAGGGTACGTATCCGCTCCTCCCCCTGCGTGATGTCGTCGTCTTCCCCTACATGGTCGTGCCGCTGTTCGTCGGCCGCAAGAAGTCGATTCGGTCGATCGAGGAAGCGATGATGAAGGACCGCAAGATCATCCTCTGCGCGCAGAAGAATCCGAAGACGGACGATCCGAGCGTCGACGATCTCTACATGACCGGAACGGTCGCCGAGATCCTCCAGCTGCTGAAGCTGCCCGACGGCATTCTCAAGATTCTCGTTGAGGGCACCACGCGGGTGCGGATCGACAAGTTCCTCAAGGAGGATGACTGTTTCGAGGTGGACGTCGCGGAAGTGACGATCGCCGATGAGAAGACGGTAGAGCTGCAGGCACTGATGCGGAACGTGATCAGCCTGTTCGAGCAGTATGTGAAGCTGAACAAGAAGATCCCGCTCGAGGTGATCATGGTCGCGAATAACGTCGAGGAGCCGGGGCGGCTCGCCGACATCATCACGGCCCACCTGACGCTGAAAGTCGAGGAGAAACAGGAGATTCTCGAGGCGTTCGAGCCGCGTGCCCGGCTCGAGAAGATTGCGACGATCCTCAATCGCGAGCTCGAGATCATGATGGTCGAGAAGAAGATCCGCGGCCAGGTGCGCAAGCAGATGGAGCAGATCCAGAAGGAATACTACCTGCGCGAGCAGATGAAGGCCATCCAGAAGGAGCTGGGCGAGGGCGAGGATCGCGGCGACGAGCTCGAAGAGCTGAAGGAAGCGATTGCGAAGGCGAAGATGCCCGAGGATGCGCGGACGAAGGCCGACAAGGAACTGAACAAGCTGATGAAGATGCCGCCCGGCTCGGCCGAGGCGACGGTGTCACGCAACTACATCGACTGGCTCGTTTCGCTCCCGTGGGCCAAGCAGTCGAAGGACCGCATCGACATCGAAAAATGCGAAAACATCCTCAACGAGGATCATTTCGGCCTGAAGAAGGTCAAGGAACGGATCATAGAATATCTTGCGGTATGTAAACTCAAGAAATCGATCAAGGGGCCGATCCTGTGCCTCATCGGGCCCCCCGGCGTTGGCAAGACGTCGTTGGGACGGTCGATCGCCCGTTCTCTCAACCGCAAATTCGCCCGCATCTCGCTTGGCGGCATGCGGGATGAAGCCGAAATCCGCGGCCACCGCCGGACCTATATCGGCGCATTGCCCGGCCGGATCATCCAGGCCCTGCGCGACACCGGCACCCGCAACCCCGTAATCCTGCTCGACGAGATCGACAAGATGGGCATGGATTTCCGCGGGGATCCGAGTTCGGCGCTCCTTGAGGTGCTCGATCCCGAGCAGAACTACACATTCTCAGATCACTTCATCGCGACGCCATTCGACCTTTCCAAGGTGCTGTTCCTGACGACGGCGAACGTGCCTCACACGATTCCGCCCGCCCTGAAGGACCGTCTCGAGATCGTCTACCTCCCCGGCTACACCGAGGAGGAAAAGGTCCAGATTGCGAAGAAATACCTGGTTCCCAAACAGCTCGAGTCGAATGGCATCGACAAGTATGACGTGAAGGTCGAGGATTCCGCAATCATCGACGTGATCCGCAAATACACCCGCGAGTCGGGTGTTCGCAGCCTCGAGCGCGAGCTGGCCGCGATCGGACGCAAGATCGCCCGAAACATCATCCACAAGCTGCAGAAGGCCGACATCAAGGCCGCGGACACCGACGAGAAGGACGAGAAGGAGGCTCCGGCCGAAACCGCAGCAGAGCCGAAGAACGGAAAAGAGCCGAAGGAATCGAAGGAGCAGAAGGAAAAAAGCGCTGCCGAGGCGAAGGCACCGAAGCTGACCGAAGCCGAGATAGCGGCTCGGGAAGCGGTGGGCCAGATCGTCGTTTCGGCCGGAAACGTCGAATCGTATCTTGGCGTGCCGACCTTCCACCTTGACAAGAAGGAGGAGCGCGATGAGATCGGCGTCGTGACGGGACTCGCCTGGACGGAAGTCGGCGGCACGATCCTCCCGATCGAAGTGGCAGTGATGCCCGGCCGCGGCAAGATCATCCTCACCGGCTCTCTGGGCAACGTGATGAAGGAGTCGGTCCACGCCGGCATCTCGTATCTGCGCAGCCACGCGGAGGAGCTGCGAATGCGGCCGATCGATTACGACAAGATCGATCTGCATGTGCATTTCCCCGAGGGCGGCATTCCGAAGGACGGCCCTTCGGCAGGTATTGCTATCGCGACAGCTATATATTCTGCGCTGAACGAGGTCCCGGTGAGCAGCGATGTGGCCATGACGGGTGAAATCACGCTGCGGGGCAAGGTGCTTCCGGTCGGCGGCATCAAGGAGAAATTGCTTGCTGCGCACCGTCACAACATTCACAACATCATCCTGTCGGTCGAGAACGAGAAGGATCTCACCGAGATCCCCGAGGAGATCCGGAAGGTAATGAACATCACCCGGGTGAAGAGCGCGTCGGAAGTTCTCGCGCTTGCCCTCAAGGGCGAACCGAAGAAGACGCCGCTCGAGTTCCCGGGGTATCCGTTCGGTGAGAAGGCCGGGAAGAAAAAGCGTCTCAAGGACCTCGGCCGCGAGAAGCGGGAAATTGCAGTCAAGAAATCGCATCGGAAACGGAGCCCGAAGGTATGACCGTGCAAGTCACCTCGGCCATCTTCAGTGCCTGCGTTACGGCAAAAGACGCTCTGCCGGCCGACGGGCTTCCGATCATCGCCCTCGTCGGCCGCAGCAACGTCGGAAAATCCTCGCTCATCAATACCCTGGCGGGCCGGCGCGAACTCGCGAAGACCAGTTCGACGCCCGGGAAAACGCTGACGATCAACTTCTACCAGTTCAACGAGGCGTTCTACATCGTCGATCTGCCGGGGTATGGCTATGCGAAGGCGTCCAAAGTGACGCGGGAGCGGATCCAGAAGATGATGGACGAGTTCTTCGAGTCGTGTTCGGCCTTGAAAGCCGTTGTCCAGATCCTGGACCTGCGACATGCGCCCAGCTCGCTCGACAAGCAGATGTTCCGCTGGATCCAGGACCGCGGATTCCGGTATCTCGCGGTGATGAACAAGGCGGACAAGTTGTCGAACCAGCAGCAGGCGCGCATGTTCCGTCAGATCCTGAAGGATTTGCATGCCGACGCCCCGGCCATTGTCTTTTCGACGCAGACCAGCCAAGGCCGCGACGAGGTGCTTGAAGCCTTCACGCGTCTGGCCTCTGGCGAAGAGGTGGCGATCCCGACACAGCGGCAGCGCCGCCAAGAGCGCCAGGGTGGAGGGGCCGGCGGGGATGCACGACGGCCGCGCCGTGACAGGCCTCAGGGTCAGAAAGGCCAAAATGTGCCCGGAAAACCGCGTCAGCAGACGGATGGGGCCGCGGAGGGCGCATCGACAGCCACTTCGGCACAAGAGAACCCG
>DATCTT010000136.1:0-3792 GCA_036567845.1 Candidatus Ozemibacteraceae bacterium
GGCTTCCGCGGCCCCGGGCTCGAGCAGCTTCGCCACGAGGGCGTTGACCGCCGAGTTGAGCCGGGAGTCGGCGCTGATCGCGGTTCCGATCTCTCCCAAGACGTACATCGCCGACTGGCGGTATCGCGCATCGGCGTGACAGAGCATCTGATGCAGGTTGTCGAGCACGGAATGCTCGTTCCACGACCACAGGGCGCGGATCGCGTTGCTCTTGATGCGGTTGTCCTCGTGGGCAAGCAGCCGCTTGAGCGCCGTGACGAGGGCGGGGGCCGGGGCCGATCCGCTGAGTTTCTGCAAGGCCTCGATCGTGTTCGAAACGACACGGCTGTCGGAGTCGGCGAGATATGGCAGCAGACGTTCGCCAAACAGGGCGGTTCCCGTCTCGCCGAGGCTGCTGATCAGCGTGGCACGCACGATCGGGTTCTCCTCGGAGCCAAGGCGGGGCGCGAGCAGCTCGCCGATCGAAGCCGGAGCGCACCGCGCGATCGCCTGCACGACCTGGACGCGCACGTCATAGTTCGGGTCGTCGAGCAGCGGCGTGAGCAGCTTCACGGCGTCGGCCGACTGGAGCTTCTTGAGAGCGTTCGCCGCGTTCCGGCGCACGTCGGGATCGTCGTCCTTCAGGGCATGGGCTAGGCGGGGAATGAAGCGCACGTCGTGGATCTCACCCATGGCATAGGCCGCCGAGGCGCGGTACAGCTTGTCGGCGTGGCTGAGCATGTGAGTCAGCGTGTCCGAAACATCGAAGTCACCATATTTCCAGATCGCCTTGGCGACGTTCGCCCGCACGCGGTTATTCGGATCCTCAAGGTATGGTTGTATAATGCCTACAATAGAGCTCGATTTGATCCCCTCGATCGCCTCGATTGCGTTTGCGCGCACGCGCGGATCCTCGTCGCGCAGCGAGGCCTGGAAGATCGGTAGCATCCGCTCATTTGACATCTGGCCGAGCGCCATGATGATCGAGGCCCGGATGCGCGGGCTCTTTTCCTGGGCGAGGATGCGCTTCAGCAGGGGGATCGAAAGGTGGTTGCGGATCTTCCCGAGCGCGTTGATCGCCGAGATGATCGCCTCCTCCTCGAAGAAAATGCGGCCAGAGCCGCTCGATGCCGTGCCGCCCGACACGTTGGTGTCGGCATACTCGTTCAACGACTCCATCAGGACGTTGAACGCCTCCTGATTCTTGATCATGCCCAGGGCCTGGGCGGCATTGAACCGCACTTCCTGCTGGGAATCGTTCAGGGCTTGCACGAGCAGCGAGATGGCGCGGGTGCTCTCGATGTTGCCGAGGGCGAGCGCCATGAAGTCCTGGATATTGTCGCTCTCGAAGTTCTCAAGCAGGAACGCGGTTGCCTGCTCGCTCTTGAACTTCGAAAGCGCGATGGCGGCTTCGCGGCGCTGATGATAATCGCCTGTGCGGAAACCGGTGATCAGCCCGGCCAGGAGCGGCTGCAGCTTGGACAGAAGCTCGTCGACGGGGGAGTTCGGCATCGTCTGGTTCCTGAAATGGTGAGAGTGTGAAACGGACCAACACGGAGTGTATCACGCCCGTTCCCGGGGGGGAAGTGCGACGTGAACTCATGGTATACTTCCCTCCATGAGCGGAACAACCCTCTACGAATTGCTGAAACTCACGTTCGAGCGCCATGGATCGGACCTGCATCTGAAGGCCGGCCAGGCACCCGCGGTGCGTATCGATGGCATGATCGAGCACCTCGACCGGGGGCGGTTTTCCCGGAACGAATTCGCCCGGCTGCTCGAGGCGATCCTGACTCCCGAGCAGGCGCGGCAGTTCGATGAGACGAACGAGCTGGATTTCGCCTACGCGCTCGAGGGCATCTGTCGCTTTCGCGTGAACCTGTACCGCGACATCAATGGCTCTGGGGCCGTGTTCCGCGTCATTCCCTACCAGGTGATGAGCTTCGACGAGATTGGCCTGCCGATCGCGGCTCAGAAGCTGATCGAGCAGCCCAATGGCCTCATCCTCATCACCGGCCCGACCGGCGCTGGCAAGACCTCGACGCTCGCCAGCTACATCAGCTACGTGAACGCCCAGGCGCGTCGCCACATCGTCACGATCGAGGATCCGATCGAATACCAGTTCGACGACGGCCAGTCGATCGTCAACCAGCGCCAGGTCGGCAGCGACTGCCTCGGCTTCTACGAGGGGTTGCTGACCGTGCTGCGCCAGGACCCCGACATCGTCGTGGTCGGCGAGATGCGTGAGCCGAAAACGATCGCGCTCACCCTCAGTGCTGCTGAAACCGGCAAACTCGTGCTTGCGACCCTGCACACGACCTCCGCCGTCCAGACCGCTGAACGCATCGTAAACGTGTTTCCCGAGAACCAGCAGCGGCAGATCCTGCACCAGCTCTCGACCGTGCTGCGCGGCGTCGTCTCCCAGACGCTGCTGCCAAAGACGGACGGGGGGCGGGTCGCCGCATTCGAAGTGCTGATCAACACCTCGGCGGTGCGGTCGCTGATCGGCGAGGGCAAGATCCATCTGATTCCCTCGTTTCTCGAAACCGGTTCGGAGTTTGGCATGACCACGATGGAAATGTCGCTCGCGGCGCTGGTTAAGCAGGGCAAAGTGCGTGCTGAGGAGGCGCTGATCGCATCCCCCAACCCGGCGGCCCTTCGCAAGCTGCTTGGCGGAAAGGATTGAGACGGGAATGCTGCGCATCCACACCTATTTCGATCTTGCCCTTTCCCGCAAGGCCTCCGACCTGCATCTCAAGGCGGGCAGTCCGCCCGTGCTCCGGATCGGCGGCCGGCTCGTCCCGCTCTCCGAGGAGCCGCTCGCCCATCAGGAAATGCCGAACCTGTTTCTGCCGTTGATGGACACGCGCCAGCAGGAGTCGCTGCGCACCACGATGGAAGCGAACTTCATGATCGCGTATCGCGACAAGGTGCGGGTGCGCGGCTGCATCTACCGGCAGCGCGGCTGTCTGTCGGGTGCGTTCCGGTTCATCCCGACCCGCGTGCCCAGCATCGACGGCCTGAAGTTGCCCGTGAAGCTCAAGGAAATGGCCCAGCGGCCGCGCGGCCTGTTCCTCGTCACCGGCCCGGCCAACTCGGGCAAGACCCACACGCTCGCTGCGATGGTGCATGAAATCAACAAGACCAGCTCGCGCCACATCATCACGATTGAGGATCCGATCGAGTTCGTGCACCAGCCGCGCCGATCGCTGTTCACCCAGCGCGAGATCGGTTCGATGACCGCAAATTACCACTCGGCCCTGATGCATGCTCTCCGCGAAGACCCGGATGTGATGCTGGTCGGCGAGATGCGCGACATCGACACGATCGAGATGGTGCTGACTGCCGCCGAGACGGGCCATCTCGTGCTCTCGACGCTCCACACCGTCGGCGCCGTGCAGACGATCGACCGCATCGTCAACGTGTTCCCAGGCCACCGGCACGACGAGATCCGCACCCAGCTCTCGCTCTCGCTGCTCGGCACCATCTCCCAGATCCTGATCCCGAGCCGGAACAAGAACGAGCGCATCATGGCATACGAGCTGATGATCCTCAACTCCGCCATGCGCAATATGATCCGGGAGAAGAAGACCAACCAGCTCCGCTCGGCCCTGATGCTTGCCCGCAAAGACGGCTGCGTCACGATGCGCGACAATCTCGCCGAGCTGATGCGCGACGAGCGGGTTGATGGCCGGCTTGTCAACGCCATCCTCAAGGAGATCGTGGAATGAGCGGCGCCGAACTGCACGAGATCGAACCCTTCCGGTATGTGAAGGCGGCGCGCCGCCTCCTGCGCCCCGTCACCGAGCGGCT
>DATCTT010000137.1:0-7836 GCA_036567845.1 Candidatus Ozemibacteraceae bacterium
CGATGCCCCCCACCGTCCCACCACCAGTTCCGGAACCTACACCAACTGCCCCAGCGACCCTTCTTCCAGAGCCCCCCCCGCCCAAGGAAGCCCCGCCTCATGTTTCGCCCTCGGCGGCGGAGCTTCCCGACGCCACCGGCAAGCCAGGCATGCGCTTTTGCTGGGAAGTCATGGAGTGTCCGAATCCCCGATGCCCCGTCCGGGAGCGGCGGATCATCCGATGTTTCAAATTTTTCGAACCACGGGGCCCGGCGGAAAAGCTCGCGATCACCTGTGGCGACCGAACCTGCGATAAGTGCCACTATCGAGACGGGTGGGACATGGGCATCATCACGGAGGATCTGTTCGAGGACGTTCTCGCCGAAAAGCGGCTGAGGCTTGCGCGCGCCGACCGGATCAAGCGCCAGACGCTTGTCGAGCTGTATCTCGACGAGCTGTCGAAAAAGCCCCTGTCGCGCGAGGAGGAATTGGCCCTCGCCCGGAAACTCGCCGGTGACCGGGATGCCAGCGAGCTGCTGCTCACGGCGAATCTGAAGCTGGTCGTGCGGATTGCGAATGGGTTCACCGAGCGTGGCCTGAGCCTCATGGATCTCGTCCAGGAAGGGAACATCGGCCTGATCCGGGCGATCTCCAAATTCGATTATACGCTGGGCTATAGATTTTCGACCTATGCCGCCTACTGGATCCGGTATTACATGCAGAAAGCAGTCAGCGAGCAAGGGCGGGTCGTCCGGGTCCCCCACCACCTGCTGGCCGTGGCGCACAAGATCCGTCGGAAGATTCGCGAAATGGAAGCGGAGCTGTTCCGGGCCCCCACTCTTCGCGAATTGGCGCAGGTGCTCGATCTCGAGGAGGACCGGATCCTCGAAATCATCCAGGTGACCCAGACGCCGATCTCGCTGGAAGCGGGAAAACCCGATGCATCCGATGACGAGGAGTCGGCCCCGGAGTATTTCATCGCCGACCGCACGGCCCTTTCCCCCGAAGAGGTGGCGATGGAGCAGGCGAAAACCGAGGCATGCCGGAAAGCAATCGCGCTGCTTCCCGAACGGCAGCGGGAGGTGGTGGAGCTGTTTTATGGGTTCCGCGAGGAATTGTTATCGCTCGCCGAGATCGGCCGGCGCATGGGGTTCACCCGGGAACGCGCACGCCAAATCCTGAAGGAGGCACTCGACGCTCTCGGTCAGAAAGAGTTCGTCGCCAGCCTGAAGGATTTCCTCGTCTGACCCCCTGAAAGAACGTGCCACAGATCATTCCCGGGACGGGCGATCAATGTAACCGGAAAGGAGCGAATGAACACTGCTCGCCCTGGTGATTGCATGGCCGATTCCCGGCATGCCTGTCCGGAGAGTATAATGGGGTACCCTTCGCGCGGCGGAGGGAGGAATGAGTCGTTTTCAGGAAAGGATGCAAATCGATGAAGCTTCGTTCACTGGCAGCAGGAGTGCTCGCGGCGGCGGTGTGTCTGGCCTCTCTTCCGGCGGATGCCGCGCCGGCGGCGGAAAAGGCCGAGCGGATTCAGCTGGTCAACAACAATCACGTTCCGCAGAAGCTGCTCGTGGTATACACGTATGGGAACGGGGCCTTCGTGAAGGATCTGTTCACGGTCGTCAAGCAGATCAACGAGCAGGAGCATCTTTCCGGTGCCGACCGACTCAAGCTGCACATCGTCACTTCAGGGAACGATCCGGTGAAGGAGCTGGGCATCAGCGCCGCCGATGCCGAAGCCTACGTCGAGATCAATCCGAAGTTCCGGTCGAGTGACATCTGGATGCAGGACTGCATGGAGATCTGTTCGGCCTGGGTGGGTGGGAAGCGCCTTCAGGCCGTGTTCGACAGCAACCGGGGCCGCGGTCTCGCTGGTCTTCCGAAGACGCTGGCCGAGCTATGGGATCTGGTGTATTTCAAGAACCCGGCCACCCAGATGTCCCATGGGGATTACGGCGGCAATCTCGAAGTCACCCCCTTCGACGACATCATGGTCGCGGGAAACACGATCACCCCACAATGCAAGGCCTTCTTCGAGAAGATGGGATATGCTGGCCGCCTCGCCACCCCGGACACGCGCTGGCTGACGGTCGGACATATCGACGAATATATTTCCTTCATTCCTACTGCCCATGCGCCGGGCGGGTATTCGATCGTCCGGGCCGATCCGGGGTATGCCCTGGAGCTGCTGACAAACATCGATGACAGCGAGCTCAGCCGGCTCAACCCCTCGGACCGGGATTTCCTGCTGCGGGTGAAGAGGGTGCTGAATGCCCAGTATACCGACCCCGCCGCGGGCCGCGGCACGGCGGAAGGCGCGTTCATCGAGCTCAACCGCGCGATCGGCGAGATCATCGAAAAGAACGTCGGCGAATTGAAGCAGTTCATCCGCACGGCGACAAACGACCCCGACCGGGACATCGCCGAAGTCTACTGGCCCTCGCTGTATGAAGGCCGGGGCGGCTCGAACCCGTCAGGCTGCTGCGCCTATCTTCCCGGTGTCGTCAACCTGACCGTCGTGCGCAACCACCTGCTCGTGCCCGCCTGCCACATCCCCAGCTTCGACAAGGTGATCGAGGCCCGGTTCCGGGCGCAGGGGAATACGGTGCATTTCATCGACGATCAGCCGTATCACACCTCGATGGGCGAGATTCATTGCGGCACCAACGTGCTGCGCGATCCCGAGCGCACGATCCTCACGAAGCGCCAGGTCCAGGCGGTTCAGGCGGTGCGTGAGCGGTTCCGTTCCATCCACGGCAACTGATCGAAGTATTTATTCTCATCTATATCCCCGGAACCCGCCCGACGGTTCCGGGGATTTTCATCCGCTGCCGTTCCCGGGCGAGTTCCGGTTGACAAGAGGGAATGCCGCTGGTACATTGATCCCTCGCAACCGGAAGGTGTTCCGGAAGATGCAGGATAGCTGTCATTTGCGTCAGGAGAAGAATGATGAGCCAGAAGCTGGTCGTGGTGTTCGGCATCGGCCCCGTGGGTCAGGGGCTGGCGCAGGCCGTGGCGACATCCGGATGTGATGTCGTGCTAATCGATGAATCCGCCGAGAAGCTCCAGGAAGCCCTCGGCAAGATCTCGCAGGCCCTCGATTCCGAAATCGCCCGCTGGGGCCTGACGGAAGGCGAGAAGAAGGGCATCCTGGGCCGTATCCGCACCTCGACGGACATGAAAGAGGCCTCGAAGGCCAGCCATGTCATCGAGACGATTCCCGAGGGGCTCGAGGTGAAGCGGGACCTGTTCCGGAAACTCGACGGGATCTGCCCGGTCGACACGCTCCTGATCAGCAATTCGGCAACCTCCACCGTCACCGACCTGTCGCATGGCATGAAGTACCCCGGGCGGCTCATCGGCATGCACTTCCTCAATCCCGTCCGCAAGACGCCGGTCGTCGAGGTCTCCCGCGGGATCCAGACGAGCGATGCCTCGTTCGAAACTGCGAAACGGTTCGCGAAGATGCTCGACAAGACCGTCATCCAGGTGTATGAGTATCCCGGCCTCGTGACAACCCGCGTCTTTCTGCCGATGCTGAACCAGGCGGCCAAGGTGCTCAACGAGGGCATCGCGGGCTGCGAGGACATCGACACGGCGATGAAGCTCGGCTTCGGCCTCAACATGGGCCCCTTCGCCCTGGCGGACCAGATGGGCATCGACGCCCTCCTCTCCTGGATGGAGCAGCTCCACCACGAGACGAACGACAACGCTTTCCTTCCCAGCAAGCTGATCCGCAAGATGGTCCGTGCCGGCCTGAACGGCATCAAGTCCGGCCGTGGCTTCTACCGCTACGGCCCGGACGGCAGACGCATCGACGGCAGCGGCCTTTCGATCGGCGAGCTGAGCGCGCCGGCCGCCATTTCCCAGAGGTGACGAACGAATGAAAATTCTTGTACTCAACTGCGGCTCCTCCTCCCTCAAGTATCAGCTGTTCGACATGACCGACAAGAGCGTCATGGCGAAGGGCCTCGTGCAACGCATCGGCATTGCCGGCTCGAACATCGTACATCGCAAGGGCGATGACGGCCCCAAGGTCACGATCAACACCGAGATTCTCGATCACAAGGATGGCATCCGGAAGGTGTTCGATCTTCTGGCCAGCGCCGACAATGGCGTCGTCAAATCGCTCAAGGAGATCGAGGCCGTCGGCCATCGCATCGTGCACGGCGGCGACAAGTTCGCCAGTAGCGTCCTGCTCACCGAAGAGGTCCTGCAGGCCATCCGCGACTGCATCGTGTTCGCGCCACTGCACAACCCGCCCAACCTGAAGGGCGTGGAAGCCGTCTCCGAGATCCTGCCCACGATCAGACAGGTCGGCGTGTTCGACACCGCCTTTCACCAGACGATGAAGCCCGAGGCGTTTCTGTATGGCATTCCGTACACCTTCTATGAGAAGGAGCGCATCCGCCGCTACGGCTTCCACGGCACCAGCCACCGATTCGTCTCCAAGCGCGCCGCCCAGCTTCTCAAACGACCTCTCGAAGAGCTGAAGCTGATCACCATCCACCTCGGAAACGGCTGCTCGATCTGCGCGATCGACAAGGGCAAATCCGTCGAGACATCGATGGGCCATACGCCCCTCGAAGGCCTGATCATGGGCACACGCTCGGGCGATGTCGATCCCGCCATCATTCTGCACATCATGAAGAGGCACGAGCTGACCCCGCACGAGGTCGACAATCTGCTCAACAAGCACTCGGGCGTCCTCGGCATCAGCGCCGAGTCGAGCGATCTGCGCGACCTCGAGGAAGGCTGGCCGACCCGCAGCGAGCGGGCGAACCTGGCTCTCGACGTGTATTCCCACCGGATCAAGAAATATATCGGTGCCTATATTGCCGTCCTGAACGGCTGCGACGCCCTCGTCTGGACGGCGGGCGTCGGCGAGAACAGCCCGATCGTGCGAAGCATCGTCTGCAAGGAGCTGGGCTGGCTCGGCATCGAGATCGACCCCGTCGTCAACGACAAGACCTGGCGCGGCGCCGAGGGCGACATCGCCACGCCGAACGCGAAGGTGCGCAACTTCGTCATTCCGACGAACGAGGAGCTCGTGATCGCCGAAGACACCCTCGAGATCGTCGGCAAGCGCTGATCTCGAAGGCTACAATTCCCGGTTTGCACCTGTAGGGGCGGGCTTGAAACCCGCCCCTATCTTTCTGTTCCGCCCGTGAAAATCGGAAGAAACACCCCGAAAATACCGATTCATCACCGAGAACACAGAGGATACAGAGAATTCATGGAGGATCGGTTCAATCTCCGTGTAGCCGCTGTGTTCTTCGTGCTCTCCGTGATGAGCTGTTTCCTCGTTTTCCAGTGTCAGGCTGCGAGCGAAGCGAAGGCTGCGCGGAGACGGGCGAGGTTTTTCAGGTCGTCGGCGGGATCTTCGTTGCCGGCCTGCGGGGTTTCCATAATGACGGGCCGGCCTGCAAATCCGGGTCTGAGCAACAGCTCAGCGAGGTTTTCGGCGCCGATGACGCCGCTTCCGATATTCTCGTGACGGTCGTGGTGCGCGCCGAACGGCTTCATCGAGTCGTTCAGATGGATGACGCGAACGCCGTCGTGGCCGAACAGGCGCGCCGCATCCCGTTCGAGGCCATCCCGCACGGAGACTTCGCGCAGATCATAGCCCGCCTGAAACACGTGACAGGTGTCGAGACAGACTCCCGTCGGAAACGGCATTGCGGCGCGCACCTCGGCGATATCGGCCAGATCGGCGCCCAGATCATTCCGCTCGCCGGCGGTGTTTTCCAGCAGCAACAACGGGGAGGCCGTCGCGACATCGCCGAGAGCCGCACGCAGATTCCCCTTCATGTGACGCATGCCATCGGCGTGATCGGGATTGCTGCCCATGTGGACGACGGCGTAATCAGCCCCGCACCGGGCCGCCATTTCGTATTCGAACCGTAATACATCAATAGATTTTTTTCGCACCACGGGATTCGCCGAAGCCAGATTCGCCAGATACCGCACATGCACGATCAGCGGCGGCAAGCCGGCAGCCGCCCGCGCGGCACGGAACCGGTCGACCAGTTCCGCGGACCAGGGCTTCATTTCCCAGACCCGTGGGCTGGCAGTGAAAATCTGGAGGGCGGTGCAGCCGCGCACGCGGAACCGTTCAAACAGCGTTTCAGGCCCTGCGGCAATCGAAAGGTGGAACCCGACCGTCAGCCCGTTGGGCCAGGCTGCTTCAGCAGCGGGGTTTTTCCGCGAGCGGGACCGCGGGGAGCCGGCTGACATCGTCCCGGCGCTCAGTTTTTCGACTCGGGAAGCGGATCCGCGACACACCGGAAGCCAACGGTCGTGCTGCGATAGAACGGTGAGCGGTGTACGTCACGGGCGCTGACACGGCAGCCCTTCGACTCGTCGTCCCAGGAGCCCCCCCGGATGATGGGCTGGCCGGTATGGCCGTTGAAGAGGCGCCCGTCACGTGCGTCCTGCTCGTAGCAGGTGGCGGTCCATTCCGCGACGTTTCCGGCCATGTCCAGCGCCCCCCAAGGCGAGACGCCGCCAGGGAAGCTGCCGACCCGGACGGGATATCCGCCCGTGTTCAGGTTTTCGGTCGAATACTGGCTGCCCCACGGGTATTCACGGCCGTCGCCGCCACCCGCCGCGATTTCCCACTCATCCTCGGTGGGCAGGCGCTTTCCTGCCCATTTTGCGTAGGCATAGGCATCGAACCAGTCGACGAGCACGACCGGGGCATCCTCCATACTGGCCGGCGGCCGGCCTCCCAGCCAACTGAACCGCAGGGCCCAGGCATAGGTATGATAGGGAACGTGATCCTTCTGGTGCGGCTCATCGGGGTGACACCACTTGTGCCCCTCGCGTTTGACGGCATCGAGAAACCGCTGATACTCGCTGCACGTCACTTCATACTTGTCGATCCGGAAGCCCGAAATCCTGACCTTGCGCATCGGCCGCTCGTCGGGGTTTCCCCGCTCGCTTCCGAGCATGTAGACCCCGCCCTTCACCTCGACCATCTCCCCCTGGAATCCGCTGTTTTTCCCATTCTTCTGGGCATCGGCGGCCGGAATCGGTGTCAACTCGAGGGCAAGACGCTGCTCCTGACCGGCCGTGACGGTCACCCGCATTTTCTGCGCCCCGTGGCCCGGAGCGGTCGCCTCGATCCGGTGCTCCCCGGCGGGTACCCGGAGTTTGAGTTCGGGGCCGCTGCCGCGGGGAAGGCCGTCGACGCTCATCGCGGCATCGGCCGGCGTGACGCTGACGATCAGGGTTCCACTTTCAGCCTGATCGGCCGAGCGGAGTTTTCCGCCGTCGAACGGGCAGAAGTTGACCCCGTCATCAAAGGATTTTCCGCAAGCCGGGCAGTCTTTCGCTGCCAGTACCGGCCCCGTCTGAAGAGTCAGGAGAACGCCGAGCGCGGGCATCCACCGGCGCCACCCGCTCGCGAGCAGGGAAGACCTTCGATGGACAGATGCAACCAGCCGTGGCATATGTGGTCCCTCCGCTGCGCTTGAAATTTCGGTCATCATATTACACCCCTCCGCCTCTGGCAACCCCTTGCCATCGGCTTTCGCGCCGCCTCATCCGCCCAGCTCGCTCATGAGCCGGCCGGTTGGTTCTGTAACAGCCTGAGTGCGGCCGCCACGAGTGTCCGGAACTCCGGCTCGTTCCTGTTTCCAGGCTGGCCGACCGCCAGGGCCGCGAGCTGAAGGAGCTCCCGATAGGCGGCGGAGCTGTTTCCCCCGGCCGCGGCACCGAACGCCATGATGAATCGTCCGGCATAATCGAGTGGGCCGAGAGCCGCGGCCTCCTTCACCATACGGATGCCGGTATTTATATCGCCAGTTATAAAAGCCATCCGCCCCAGCCGCAGAAGCACCGGGC
>DATCTT010000138.1:0-23919 GCA_036567845.1 Candidatus Ozemibacteraceae bacterium
GCCTGGGCATCTTCATCGACGTGTAGTTCGAGACCATGCTGTCCATCGCCCCCGCCGTCACCCCGAAGAACAGGTTCGGACGGCCGAAGACCCGGAAATCATCGAGAGAACGCCAGTCGGGCTGGGCGATGACGGCAACGCTCGCGCCGAGAGCCTCGAGACGTCGCGCCACGGCCGCCGCCGGGAACGCTGGATGGTCGACATACGCGTCTCCGCTGATCAGGACGACGTCAAACGGCCCGATACAGCCCTGACGGTCGGTTTTTCCCATGGCGTGAATCGGCGGAAACCGGAACCAGCTCATGGCGTCACGTTCCCTTCGGCTCGGGGAGTCCGGACGAACAGCGCCGAATACCGCGCCTTGTCGACGAGATACAGGGGGGCGACGAGATACTTTCCGTTCGCGATCAGGACCGACGACGAACCGCCGTCAAAGAATATAGCATCAGATATTGATTCAAAAGCGGCAGGATCACGGAGGACCGCCGAGACGCGTTCGAGATTGTTTCCCGTCTCGGCGACGAGAAGATACAGCCGGTTCTTGCGGTCCATCGCGACGACCGTGTGCCGGGAGTCCTGGTCGGCCTTCCGGAACCGGAACTTCTGTCTGCCGTAAGCCTCCATGTGGACATCCCGCCCGTCACGGACGATCCAGCCCCCGCCGCCGACGAGATGTTCGAGGCACTCCCCGGCCTGAAGAGGGCGGTTGAATCGGCTCGAGGTGAAGAACTCGGCCTGGCAGAGCGGGTCGCCATGCACCGCGGTCTCGCCGAGAACCCAGCGCGTGCCCGACGGCCCCGCAAGAATGGCGAAGAAGCAGCGGCTGAAAGAGGCGGGCATCTGACGTATACTGCGCGGCCGTTTCCGGTCGATCACGAGCTGGCCGAGAACCCCCTGTGTCCCGAAAAAGGTGCCGTTGATAGCCGCAACGAGGCCTGGAGTATTCCCGGCGACCTCGCGATACCGATCGAGAAGGCCGGGCGGGCCGTCCCATGCGTGGGGCACGACCTCGGCCATGCCCGGTTCGATCACGAGTCCCGAAAGGCACGCCTGGTGAACGGGGTGAATCCCCGCAGGCAGCGAGCCGACATCCTGAATGCTTACGGCCTGGGACAGCTCCCCGAAGAGGCCTCGCACGGATCGCTTCCACTCCTGCGCAGATACGACCGTCGTGCACGAAAAAAGCAGAAGAAAACCGAGGCAGAGGGTTCGCGTGACGTGTGACCTGATGATAAGCATGGCGTTGTCAGAGAGGATACGTCAAAAGTATCCTCAGCAGATAGAGGGTTCCGGCAAGAAAAAGAAGGCTGGAAAAAATTCCAAGGCCGTTCTGTATCCGGCTGCCTGCATGTGTCCGGAAGTCTCGTATCCCGGTAAAGATCCCGTATGTGACGACCGGAAGAATGAGAATACAGGCATTCCGGAAGACCGTCACTCCGATGGCGATATCCACGATCGAGTTGTGGGATGCTGCGCATTCGATCCGGACGAGAAAAAAGGCACCGACAGCCAGGCAGAGGGCGACTCCGGATGAAATGAGCGATCTGACGGGCATCTGCGCGGATTACTGCACGAGCCCGCTCAGGGTCGTGATGTCGAAGGCCACATACGAGTGGCGCATGCCGCCGTCATGCGGCCAGGCAACCCCCGCCCGGAATGTCAGGGGAATGCGTCGCAGAAGCAGCCAGCGCGACCGCACCTCGAAGCCATGATCATACAGATACCGGAACTCGCGGCCCTGGGTGCGGACATCCCCCATCTCCCAGAACGCTTCGCCGACGACGATCTCCTTCTGGATCCAGGCACGAAGCCAGGGGAAACTGAGCGGAATCGTTCGCCCGAGATGTATCGAGGCGGCACGTAGCGAGTCGCCATACCGCACCGATCCGGAATATCCGCGCAGGAAATCGCTGCCGCCCAGATTCAGGTCGTCCGGCCGCCGGATCTCGTCTTGCTTGTCGTCCTCGGCGAACCAGCCCCGCAGCGTCGCAACCCAGTTCGTACACCCCAGGGGCACGAACTCGTTCCACCGGACGCCGAACGAGTCGTAAATGAGCTCGCCCGCGGCCATCGACGTGCCCCGACGCCAGGAAGCCGTGACTTCGCGCCCTTTCCGAGGGAAAATCTGCCAGAACGGCTCGGTCCGGATGGCACGGTGATACATGATTCCATACAGGGAATGATCCCGTCCAACGCTTGGAACTTCTCCCTTGTCGGGATACTCTGCGATGCCGCGGTGCGTCAGATTGACACCGGCCGTGATGGAAGTCGAAAGGCTGAACGGGTAACTGAAGCTGAAATCCTGGGACCGGACTCGCTCGTAATACGAGTTCGAGAGGTAGCTTTTTCGGACAATGCGGTCCTCGACCGCCGTATTCACCCGGAACAGCCCAAACCGGTGCTGATACCCGCCGGTATATCCCCATTCCCTGCTTTTGAAGCCGTATGTCGGGGAAAACTCGATCCGGTCCCGATCGAGCCGGTCAGCGCGGTAGCTGTAGATGCCGAACACGGCGCCCTGGTCATCGCGACTGATCTTCGGCAGCCAGAAGGAACTCCGGTATTCGGGCTTGTAGGGAACGCTCTGAACCTGCTCGGAAACCGAGGGAGGGCACGCGGTACTGCTTGCGGTGAACGAGCGGTTGTCGAACATCGACGTCGTGGCTGTTCCGAGGTCGGTGAGAGGTGCCGTAAGATCCGCGAGGACAGGTCGGAAGCCGCCGTCCTGAAGAGTCACGACGATGGGGAGCCCGTCCGGTCCAAGCGTGTAGTCCCAGACCCCGCCAGGGATCTGGGTGAGTCGGACGGCCTCCGAAGCCCCGCCGGCAATGCGGTGAAGCTGGAGTGTCCGGTTCTCGACCTCTGCGCAGAACAGGATGTCGCTCCCCCAGACCATGGGATACCGGATCATCCCGTCGGCGGAATGGAGAATACGAGCCGTCGGAAGCCTCGGCACCCCCGCCTTCGTTTCCCCGGCAGCCGGGAGGGGGATGCTGACGAGCTGCCGGTGGATACCGTCCTGCAGAACGTAGAGAAGCTCACCCCGGCCTGCATCAACGGCGACATCGAGCGGCCGGAGGTACGGAGGGAACTCGAACTCGATTCGTGGGGTCGACGGTTCTTCGAGGGCCACCGACTTAACGATCGTCATGCCTCGCGTGATGTTCAGATACCAGAGCCGCCCGTCCTCAATGACCAGCGGCCGGAAACTTCCGGCCTCACGCACGAACGGGAACGGCTTACCCTTCAGCGGTACACACCACAGTTCGAGCCGCCGCTGCCTCAGGTCATTCACGAAATACCTGCCTATATATATCGCACCGGATTTCTGATCGACGAGCAACGACGGATGGACATTCCGGAGAATGGTGCGGGCGTTTCCGCGAGCCCCCTTTGCTCCGGGAGGCAGCCGCCAGAGGTCGTAGGTCTCTTCACGGCGGTTGGCAGAACTGACCCACACCCATGCCCCATCTGCGCGAGAATGACGTAGTCCCTGATAAAACCTGCCGCCGCCGAAATCTCCCGCCGACGGGGCGGCCTTCCGATCACGGCATTCGTGACGCCGGCACTCGGCCTGGACGAAACTGGAAAACTCGCGGAATGCCTCCTTCAGCGTGAGGCCGAATTCCTGCCTGAACAGCTCATCGAACCGGATGGGTTTCTGGGCGATCCTCTTCAGAAGACGATATCCGGCATCCGGCCGGGAGCGGTTGTGCAGAAACAGCATCAACGCATGCGCCTGGAAGCTCATCTCCTCCCGGACGAGATCGTCGCGGCTGTTGATGAGGGAGAGGTCGTCCATCGAGTAGAGCCGGTTGCTCCGGGCCATGTCATACAGACGGCTGACATGCAGGGCATCGAGCGGAAATGCATTGTAGAGGGCCAGCCCTTCGAGAAACCAGGGGGGCATCGAAAGAATGCCGAGCCGCCGTTTCAGAGCGATTTTGGCTGGACCGAGAGCCCGGAGAATGAGCAGATTCGACAGCCGGAGGGCGAACCGGTCCTCGAAGGAATAGCCGCGCGTGCTCAGTGCACCGATCTCCTCGGTCAGCGAGATCGTGATGGTGTCGAACTTCGGATCCGAAAAGCTGCCCTCGCGGTCGTCATGGTCGATCAGGATGACTGACACCTCGAACCGCCCCTGGTCGGCATACCGCGCCATCACCCGGTCGCGCACCCGTCGAAGAGTCGAGAGAATCCGGGGCATGACGGGATTGCAGGCCTCGGGAAAGTAGACGCGCAGGCCGTCCTCGACGCACACGCGGAATGAGCCGCTCATGCGGTAGACATCATCGAGCTCGATGCCGTGCGTGACGGAGGCCATGAACAGAAGGGACACGATGGCCAGGAAAAGGCCCGGCCGGCCCAGAACATATCTTCCCGATGAACCCATGAAGGTTGTTTCCTCTGACGAGATACTCTCGAAATCAGCCTGCGGCTTGTTTCTGCCGCCAGGCTCCATTCTTTCCGTTGTTTCTCCGGCCCTCGCTGATCCCGAAAAATTCGGCCGTGACGCTGTTTTTCCCGCAGATCTCTTCCCAGCCCTTGATCAGAGCTGGTGCAAGAGAGACCCGAAACGGGGCACGGGGCTGGATTGTCACGCAGTCACGCTCCGGCGTCATCACGCGAAGCTTGAATGGCAGCACGCCGGGACTTCCGCGAAGCAGTTTCATCAGCTTTTCATACGTCTCGCGGTTTGCCGAAGATGGTGGAATCGTGAAGACGAGGGATGCGCCCCCTTCACGGTTGAGATCGGCAAGCGTCAGCACTTGCTCTGCATTGACCTTGATCTCCTCGCCCTTGAGCTCGCTCCGGACGACCATGAACAGTGGTTCTTCGAGAACGAGATTCTTCGACACCTCGGCAAACAACTTCGGAAACACCGTCACATCAAGAGTCGCGTTGTCGGCTTCCATCGAGAGGAACGCCATGATGTCGCCTTTCTGCGTCGTGATGCGCTTGACGCCGTTCAGCATCGCTGCAATGCGGTACACTCCCCCGTCGCTCGCTGACTCGAACTGGTCAATGCGCCTGGTCGAAAACAGGCGGCCGATCGGTGCGATTTCCGAAAATGGATCGCCCGACAGATAGAAGCCCAGCGCCTCTTTCTCGGCCGCAAGCCGCTCCCGCTCTCCCATCTCGGGAATGTCGGGCGGCGGCGCCTCGGCCTCGAGAATATCGCTGGCCTCGTTCCCGAGCAGGTCGAAAAACGTTGCCTGGCCGGTGGATTTGTCCTTCTGCACCTTCTGCCCGCTCTTGAGGGCATCCCCGACCATGGCCAGAAGCTGGCTGCGTCGCAGCCCGAACTGGTCCATCGCCCCCGCCTTTATGAGCGATTCGAGAACGCGGCTGTTGAGAAGCTTCGTGTCAACGCGCCTTGTCAGATCGCTCAGGCTCTTGAACGGGCCGCCCTCTGCGCGTGCCGCGATCAGGCCCTCGACGGCGGCGGTGCCGACCCCCTTGATGGCGGCGAGACCATACCGGACGCCTTCAGGCTCGACGGTATACAGCACGCTGCTGCGGTTGATATCCGGAGGAAGGATCCGGATCTCCATCTCATCGCACTCATCAATATACTCAGCTATTTTATCCGTGTCGTTGATTTCGGAAGAAAGAACCGCCGCCATGAATTCGGTTGGATAATGAGCCTTCAGATACGCCGTGTTGTATGTCACGACCGCATAGGCTGCAGAGTGCGACTTGTTAAAGCCGTATTCGCCAAAGCTAGCCATCTGGTCGAACACCGACTGCGCAAGGGCCTGGTCGATCCCCTTCTTCACGGCCCCTTCGACGAACAGCTTGCCGAGCCGTTCCATCTCGTCGGCGATCTTCTTCGCCATCGCCTTGCGGAGCTGGTCGGCTTGCCCCATGGTGAAGCCGCCCATTACGCTGGCCGTGAGCATGCACTGTTCCTGATACAGGAAGACGCCGTATGTGTCCTTCAGGATTGGTTCGAGATCGGGGTGCGGATACACGATCTTCTTTCGGCCGTGCTTGCACTCGACGAAATCATCGACCATGCCCGATCCCAGCGGACCAGGACGGTACATCGCCAGAAGGGCGATGATATCCTCAAACACGCTCGGTTTCAGCTTCAGAATCAGATTGCGCATACCGTCCGATTCGAGCTGGAATACGCCTTTCGTCAGACCTCGGCACAGAAGGTCATACGTTGGCTGGTCATCGAACGTCCGGACCGACAGATCCACGTCGATACCCCGTGACGCCTTGATGTAATCGAGGGCCCGCTGGATGACCGAAAGCGTCTTCAGGCCAAGAAAATCCATCTTCAGAAGACCGATCTTCTCGATCGCGTTCTTCTCATACTGCGTCACGATTTCGTTCGACTTGTCCTTGAACATCGGGACGATATCGTCGAGGGGGTCGCGCGAAATCACGACGCCCGCAGCATGGATTCCGGTGTGGCTCACCACGCCATCGACCGTCTTCGCGATCTTGAGCAGCCGCTTTTCAGCCTCGGTGCCGTTCTCGACGATCTCTTTCAGTTCCGGGACCTCGCTCAGCACCTTGTTCAGATGGGTGCCGGGCTTTTCGGGAATCAGCTTCGCGATGCGGTCCACTTCGGGAAGAGGCATCTCGAACACCCGCCCCACCCCGCGGATCGCCTGCTTCGCGAGCATCTGGTTGAACGTAATGATCTGGGAAACCTTTTCCCGCCCATACTTCTCGACGACGAAATCGATGACCTTCTGCCGGCCTTCGTCGGAAAAGTCGATGTCGATATCGGGCATGCTGATGCGGTCGGGGTTGAGAAACCGCTCGAACAGCAGCGCATACTTGATGGGGTCCAGATCCGTGATAGCAAGCAGATAAGCGACGATCGAGCCGGCCGCAGAGCCGCGACCGGGGCCGACCGGAACGCCCATTTCCCGGGCCCGCGCAATGAAATCCCAGACGATCAGAAAGTAGTCGCAGAAGCCCATGCGCCGGATGACGCTCAATTCGTAATCGAGACGCTTCGAGGCGACTTCCCTCTCGGATTCGGGATACCGGCGCGGAAGGGCCGCCCGACACAGCTCTTCGAGATAGCTCTCGGACGTTTTGCCTTCAGGAATCGGGAAGTGCGGCAGGATCGACTTGCCCAGCGACAACTGCACGTTGCACCGCTCGGCAACCCGCAATGTGTTCGTGATCGCATCGGGGAACTCGTGGAACAGCTGCGTCATGGTCTGGGGCGATTTGAGGTAAAACTCGTGGGTGCCGAACCGGAACCGCGTCGGGTCCGTCATCTTTGTCTGTGTCTGGAGGCAGAGCAGCACGTCATGAGCTTCCCAGTCGTCGGCGCCGACGTAATGGCTGTCGTTCGTCGCCACGATCGGGGCCTCGCAGGCCCGCGCAACCGAAACGATCTTCGGCAGCACGTCTATCTGCTCGGACAGGCCATGGTTCTGAATCTCGAGGTAGAAGTTGTCCCGACCGAACACGTCCTGATACCGCCGGACGGCCTGGCGTGCGCCAGCCTCGTCACCCCGCGCAAGCTTCCATGGCACCTCCCCCTGGAGACAGGCGCCCAGGGCGATGATGCCGTCGTGATACTTTTCAAGCAGCTCCCAGTCGATGCGGGGTTTGTAATAGAACCCTTCGGTGAATCCCAGGGACGAGAGTTTGACGATGTTCTTGTACCCTGCCAGGTTGCGGGCGAGCAGCACCAGATGATGCAGCGGCGCGCGCGTGCGGTCCTTCTCTTTTTCGAATCTGCTACCGGGGGTCAGATAGGCCTCGAACCCCATGATCGGCTTCACGCCCTTTTTGATCGCCGTCAGGTAGAAATCAATGGCCGCAAACATGTTGCCGTGATCCGTGATCGCGATGGCCGGCATGCGGAACCGACGGGCCGCATCGACGATCGATTTGACCGACGCTGCCCCGTCGAGAATGCTGTAATGGCTGTGGACGTGAAGGTGTACGAAATTCGTATGGTACATGATCGTCAGACAATCATTATACCAGAGGGGCCATGGTCAAACCAGTTTCGTTCATCCGGCACAGAAAAAAACGGAGAACCGGTATTCGGCTCTCCGCTTCGTGAATTTTTCAGCGTTTGCGGGGGATCAGAAATCCTTGATCTTATCGACGAACTCGGGGTGATCGATGAAGGGATTGCGGTTATGCTGAATGCTTTCGACCTTACTGTTGCGCTCAAGCTCGACCGCATCGACCGGATCCGATGCGTGCCATTGGCGCAGAACCGCCTCAACCTGGTTCGGGATCTCCTTGCCATACCGCACCGAGAAGTAGAACTGGGCACGAGCGATGTTGCCGCGGCTGGCCGGCCGGACTTCGAAGGTGTTCCCGTCGCACTTGCTGCCACCCTGTGACCAACTGGGATTGCTGACTGGCCCGAACGGCAGGCTGCTACGTATTCCATTCGCCTTGCTGTCGGTTGGGAACAGGTGATGCAGGTCGGCCTTGGCGACGCCGGTCGCACCCAGGCTTTGAGGCCAGCTGTGTTCGATGTTCATGTCTGTGTCGTTCGGCATCTGGGTGAGGTGCTCGGTGCGGCCTGTATACACGCACTCAACATACCCCTCCCGGTTGTCGAGGGTGAGGAATACGATGCGCCGCGAAGCCGAATACTCGAGCGGAAGATTATTGCTGATGCGCTTGTTCAACTCACTGATAAGAACCTTGTCGCTCAGCTGGTCGAGACCCGCGAAGGGGTCCTCGCCGCGACGATACCGGCGCCGCTGTGAAGCCTGGCGTTCGGCGCGTTCGAGAAGAGGAATGACCTCGCTCTGACGATCGTCAGCGGACTTCGTTTGACCATACAGATAATCGACACGCTCGCGGATCTTGACGAGCTGCGGAAGAACATCGGGATGCGCCTGCTCGACCGAGTCGAGCATCCGAAGGGTTTCGGCGTGGACGCGGGCCGTCGTATCAGCCGGGGGTGTGGCTGCAGAACAGGAGGAGGCCAGAAAAACTGCCAGAAGAGTGGTGATGCACCATGAACGCATTTGCATGTGTGTCCCCCGGTAATGATATTTTTTCATTATACTCCTCAACAGAGGAGGTGTGCAGGGGGTACCTTGAAAATCATTCGCGGTCATCTCCCCGTTTCTTCATCCAAAAATGATATCAGGGCTCATCATTGAACCGTCCCGGTTCAGGTTCAACGCCACCCTCCGGTGTGTTACCATCGGAGAGAGTAAACCGGTTGAGAGGAGATCTTCAGCATGA
Source organism: Candidatus Ozemibacteraceae bacterium (assembly GCA_036567845.1). Classification (GTDB taxonomy): domain Bacteria; phylum Muiribacteriota; class Ozemobacteria; order Ozemobacterales; family Ozemobacteraceae; genus MWAR01. Next base: position 9,202 of record DATCTT010000138.1, read on the forward strand.
TCGAAGAATTCGGTCGGGATCTGACCGCGCTCGCCGCGATGGGGGCCCTCGAGCCCCTGATCGGCCGCGCTGCCGAGATCCGGCGTATAGCCGACGCCCTGACGCTCGAGGGAAAGAGCAATCCCGTCTTGATCGGCCCGCCCGGGGTCGGCAAGACCTGCATCGTTGAGGGGTTCGCCCAGGAGATCGTCACGGGAAGGGTTCCGGACAAACTCAAAGGGAAACGCCTGTTCCAGCTCGACTTTGCCTCTATTACCAGCGGCACGATCTACCGGGGAATGCTTGAAGAGCGCGTCCAGAAGGTTATCGAGGAGCTCCAGTCATCGAAGAACACGATCCTCTTCATCGATGAGCTGCACCTGCTTACCCGCACGAACTCGACGGGAGGCTTCGACTTCGCCAACTACCTCAAGCCGTTTCTCGCGCGCGGCGATTTCCAGGTGATCGGCGCCACGACCGAACAGGAGTTCAAGCGCTGGATCGAGGAAAACGACCCTGCCCTCGCCCGCCGGTTCATCCGCATCGCGATCGGTGAACCGCCCGAAACCGAGTTGAAGACGCTTCTCACACGGCTGGGGAAGAAAATCGGCTCGCGGTACCGCGTCGTCGTTCCCGACCGGACGATCGACACCATCATCAAGCTTTCGGATCAGTACATCCGCGACCGTTTCTTTCCCGATAAAGCGATCGACCTGATGAAGGAGGCGATTGCCGAAAAACGGTTCAGTGAGGGGAAAGACCGTCTTCGCCGCGATCTCACAGCTCTCGACAGCGTGCTTGCCCGGGAGATCACGTGCATCGAGAAGGGCGAGATCGACCGGCTTTCTCAGGCTCTCGACGAATGGGACGGCGAGAAAACCGCGTTTTTCGACACCGCCCTGACCTCCGAAGACGTATCGAACATTCTCTCGCGACGCACGGGTGCAGTGGTCGGCGACCGGCAGCTCGACGAAGTTGCCCGGCGCATCGGGGCCCTGACCCTTGCCTTCGAGACGAAAATCATCGGCCAGAAGCGCACGAAAGACGCCATCCTCTCGGCGTTCAAGATGCTCGGCGCCGGTATCCGGAAGCCTGGAAAGCCGATCGGAAGCTTCCTGTTCCTGGGCCCCTCAGGCACCGGCAAAACCGAAACGGCGAAAACGATCGCGGCCGAGTTTTTTGGAGACGAGCGCCGTCTGATCCGGTTCGACATGTCCGAGTTTTACGATGATCACACGATGGCACGGCTCGTGGGTTCGCCGCCCGGATACGTCGGTAGCGATGAGGACGGCCTGCTCGTGAAGCTGATGAACAAGAATCCCTTTTCCGTCGTTCTGTTCGACGAGATCGAAAAAGCCGATCCGAAGCTGTTTGACATCTTCCTGCAAATGCTCGATGAGGGCTATGTCAAGGACATGAAGGGCAACACAGCGAGTTTCCGGGAGGCCCTGATCATCATCACCAGCAACGTTGGTACCCAGTATTACGCAGGCCTCGAACAGCATGACTTCGAGAAGAAGTTCGAAATGATCCAGGCAAAGGTGCTCGAGGAGCTGAAGCAAAAGGTGCGGCCCGAAATCATCAACCGCATTGAGAGCATCATTCCCTTCACGCCGTTCACGAAGGCCGAGTTGAAGCGCATCTTCGAAAAACTTGCGGCCGAAAGCGCCGCCCGCATCCTCGAACAGAAGCAAATCACCTACGTCGTTTCGGATGCCGCCGCCGCGCAGGCCGTCGAGAAGGGATTCGATCCCCAGTTCGGAGCCCGCCCGATGCGGCGCATTGTCATGAAGTTCGAGGAGCTCATTGCCGAAGCCGTGCTGGATCGCACGATCTCGGCCCATGACCGTGTGAGAGTGGAGGTTGAGAATGAAATCTACGTCCTCAAGAAATGCTATGACAGAGAATAAGGCGTCAGAACGGTTTCTTGAGCTCGTTCCTCCGCTCAAAGCAATCGCCGGCCGCATGCTGCTCGACATCGGCGATCATCAGCTCCTGCTCAACCGCATCGGAAGGACGCCTCACGTGCTCGTCGTCGGCGAGTTCAACACGGGAAAATCCTCGCTGATAAATTCGATGCTGGGCGAAGATCTGCTGCCTACCGGCGTAACCCCCACCACCAGCCTCGTCACGATCATCGATTCCGGCCCGTTCAATGTGCAGGTCAAGCCGATGGGAACAAAAGATCCGATCCGGATTGAACCAGGGAAATCACATACTCCAGGCTATGGTATTCCTGGAGGTTCCTTCAACTGGGAGGCGTTTGCCAAGCTCCTGACAGACCCCGAAAACATCGACCGGATCGAGCTCGTCAGGATGTCACACCCGGCCATGCCCGCCGGATTGACGGTCATCGACACTCCGGGCATCAACGACATTGCGAAATCCCGGGCCGAGATCGTCTATGGTCTCATTCCGACGGCCGACGTCGTGATCTTCGTCATCTCGGCCCTCAAGCCCTTCTCGGAATCCGAACGCCTCTTTCTCGAGGAGCGGCTGCTCGCGAATGATCTCAAGAAGCTCGTCTTCGTCGTGAACCGCATCGACGAGGTCGACGCCGGGGAACGAGAAGGCCTTGTCACCGAGATCCGGCACGCCCTCGTGGCCGCCCTGAATACGTCATACGATAAAATCAACGCCCGTCTCGGGCAGACGCTGTACATGCCCGTCATGGATGTCGAGGTGTTCCCCGTCTGCGCGAAGGAGAGAGCCCCGGTCGACGGCTCGTCCCGCTCCCGCAGCATTGGGTTCGATCCCGGCCGGAAGACCGAGGGCGGCTTCTGCGACGCGAACCGGCGTCTCTGGAGCCGCATCCTGGAGATCTGCGGAAAGCGGCGCGAGGTCGAGATCGAGGCGATGCTCCACCATTTCCTGAGGCGCGGCATCCTGCGCATCGAGCACGCTCTCGATGAACGACACGAAGCCGACACCGTCGGGAAAGCGTCCGTCATGGCACGCATGAAGGAGAACGCGGCCCTTCTCGGGAAGCTCCGCACGACGCTCCGTCAGGCGGAGATGAAAATCGCCGCGGCCGAACATGACCTCAAGCAGACCTTCCGGGATCAGATCGGACGCGCCATCGGCGACCTGACCGCCCTCAACCGCCTCCAGCGAGACCCCGTCATCGTCAACTCGCGATTGAAAGAACTCTATGAATATATAACGACACGCATGAAGTGCACCCTCGACCAGCTGTATGCCGAGCTCGGCCAGACGTTCGATGCCGTCCTCGACGACAAGCGGTTCGTCGAGCAGCGCAGTCTCAGTATCCAGTATGACCTGAGCGATGTCCCGGGGAAGATCGTCTCCTCTCTCAGCTTCGCGTATCTGGCCGCTATCTTCTTCGGGGTCTCGGTCGGCATGTTTGCCGGCGCCGCCTACTTCGCCTCCCAGGTCATCGCAAACAAGCGCTCCGTGAAGGAGTTCTTCCAGCACGCCACCGTCAGCGAGGAGACGCTCCTCGAGATGAAAACCGATCTCGTCGACAAGGTCGGCCTCGAAGTCGAGTATGCCGTCGACTTTATCCGCCAGTCCCTCATCCAGCGGGTCGACATGGTCCAGACCGAGATCCGGTCGCAGGTCCGCACCCTCACCTCGGAACGGTCCTTCGACATTGCGGCTGTTCGCGCAGAACTTGAGCCCCTCCGTAAAAAAATCAACGGCTTCATGGCCACTCCAACCTGACTGGCTCCCCACAGAGGCGCAGAGCCGCAGAGAACTGCAGGAAGCGAGTGAAGTCTCTGTTTCGCCGTGTCACTGTGGTAAACCTTATCCTGTTTTCACAGGGCATGGGGAAATTTGCGTTTTTTGGTACCGCCCGTATAATCAGATGAAGCGGTGCCCGTTCACCGCGGTTTTCCGTTGCATATTCATCGGAGGTGTGTGGTGTGAATACGAACCCGTTCCGTGCCCGAGCCCACTCCGGGAATCGTCTCGAGCTTCTGCTCGCGGCCGGCCTGTTCGCGGCATCGGTGTTCTACGCCCCCGCCCTTGCAGCCACTTCCACGAACGATGTCCAGGCAGCGCATGACAGATATGTAGCGATATATAAAGAATACTCCGAATCCGTACGACAGAACAGCGCCACCGAAAAGGTTGAGAAGCTCGCCGCCGAGCTGCGATCGGCCCAGGCCGAGTATGAGCGCGCCGTCCGGGGAGGTTCGACCGCCGACGCCGCCATGATCCCCTCCTCCAACGTTATTTCCTCGACAGGAGGCGATCTGTCCAGCACGGAGGAGTCCTCATCAGATCAAGACAGTGACACCACCGGCACTTCCAAACGACGCCTCTCCTCCGAACGGCAGGCCTTCGAGAACCTGCTCGTGAAGCTGTATGGCCCCGAACGGAAATCGAATCCGGCGGGCCTGCTCACCCAGCTCCGCTCCTTCATCAAAGGGGTGTTCGAGAGCCGCCTGAAGGTTGAGGCGACCTGGGAGTTGGCCGAACTTCTCATGGAAAGCACCGGCTCGGTCGTGGAAGCGAAAAAAACATTGAACGAGCTTGCTGCGACGACTCGAGACCCAGAGATCCGACGGCAGGCCGCCGCGCGCGTGAAACAGTATGATCTTGAAACCCGGATCGGCACTCAGCGAAAAGCTTTTGACGCAAAACGCCTCGCCTCGATCTCGGCCTGGACGGCGACCTCGAAAACCTCGTGGCTCGCCTTTCCCGTCAAGGCTGCGCGTTGGACAAAATGGCTGGTCACGGATGGCGGGCGCCGGATCGAGGCTCACAAACTTCGCCAGCTCCTCGACGAATACGAGACTGTCGTGGCTGACACCTTCGAGAAAGGCACAATTGACGAGAAAACCGCTTCTCGGCTCATTCCCGCCAACACCATCACGATGCTCGTGAACGGCCGCTCGAGTTTTACGAAACGGTTCGAGCTCGTCGGGGCCGCCAAATCCTCGATCTGCATCCAGACCCTGCTCTGGAACGACGACGAGATCGGCAACAAGATGGCCGACCTGCTGATCGGGCGCGTGAAAGACGGCGTCGATGTGCGCGTCATCGTAGACGACGCCTTCGCCTTCACCCGCCGCAAGGGCATCATCCGGCGCATGCAGAACGGCGGCGTGCGCGTGCTGATCAACAATCCGCTCCTCCGGAACACGCTGAAAGCCAACTTCCGCTCCCACCAGAAAATGCTGATCGTCGACGAGGGCGTCGCCATTGTCGGCGGCATGAACATGGCCACCGAATATGCCAAGGGCGAGATCGAGGAATACGGCTGGCGTGACACCGACGTCATGGTCACGGGGCCGGTCGTCGATGAGATCGGCGAGCTGTTCGAGAACAACTGGGAGCGCCTTGTCATCGACGAACGCGCCGAGACGGGAGCCCCGGGCGTTGCCGAAGTGAAGGATAAGGACGAGAAGCTTCCGATCCTCCCCGACCGCTCGAAGCTGATTCCCGGCCCCCTGCCCGTCTACTTCGAAGAGCCGCCGGTGTTCGAAAACGTGCGAGTCCGTTTCCTGAAAACGTTCCCGGCCCGCTCCGACGATGACGACATTCTTGACCTGTTCATCGAGTACATGAACCGCTCGTCCGGGGAAGTCATTTTCGAGAGCGCCTACTTCATTCCGACCCCGACGCTGAAGAACGCGATCGTGGCGGCGTGCCGGCGGGGCGTCAAGGTGAAGATCCTCACCAATTCCGTCGAGAGCAACAACCATCCCCAGGCCGGGATCGCCGGCCGGGCGAATTACGAGGATGTGATGAAGGCCGGCGCCGAGATCTACGAGTGGCGCGGCGCCCAGACCCTCCATTCGAAGGTGAGCTGGTTCGATGGCATGGCCGCGACGGTCGGCGCCTACAACGTCAACTCCCGCAGCCACGCCTGCGACTCGGAAGACGTTCTGTCGATCGAGGACCGGCGGGTTGCCCGTTCGTTCGAGATCGTGCTTCGGCGTGATCTGTCCCGTGCCCGCAAGGTGACGGCCGAGGATCTCGAAGCCTGGCGCGACACGTTCAAGGAACGGGCTGTCATGGATATCTATAATCTCTTCAAATGGATTTTCTGAGCCTCATCACACCCCATGCAATGTCCTGAATGCGGCCAAACGCTGCCTGAGATCGCGGCACGGTGTCCGAACTGTCAGGCCCCGGTCGCGGGCGGATTCGGCGGCACGATGCCACCCCGCGCCTCGCAACGTGACTTTCGGACTGATGCATCGGTCCGGTTGAGCGAGTCGGCCATGCGGGCCGACCGGTATCTGCGTCGCCTGGGGGCGCCCTGGAGCAGGTTCTCCGAAACCCTCGAACGATATCTCGCCTCGCCTGAACTCTGGCTATCCGTGCTGATTCCTGGGACCGGCTATCTGTATCTGGGAAGATGGCTCATCGGGGCGCTGGCCATCGCCACGACTCTCATCTTCCTGGCCGGGTTTTCCAGCCTCCTGACGGAGGGGGTTGTCGACGGTGTCAACCGGCACATGCTCGTGTTCGGCATCTTCCTCGGCCTCATGCACATGCATGTATGGACGCTCGGAGACCGGCTCCGACCCGGGTCGGCAGGCACCATGCACCGGAACGCTGCGACCTTCCTGGTTCTGGTCGTCGTCACGCTCCAATTCTCGCTTATCTCCCATGTGGCCACCCGGTATTTCTACGGGTTTCCCAACCAGGTCACGATCTATGGCCAGCCATTCTGGGCGCCCATTCTCCTGCCCGGTGACCGGCTCGTTCTCCGCGAGCTTCCCGTCAGGGAACTGCGGAACGGGGATCTCGTCCAATGCTCCACGACGATCTGCGAGCGCATCCTTGGAACCCCAGGCGATGTTCTTCTCCTCGATCATGGAAGGATTTCCAGAAACGGGGAGCTTCTCCTGGCGACACATACGAAACCATTGTTGGCATGGGGTTCCCACTACGTCCCTGATTGGGCCATGCGGGAAACGATACTCAATAAACAGGACGTCGTCGTCCCTGAAGGAAAGATCGCATATCTCTGGTGGGGCCGGGAAATCCGGACCGCGTATGCCACAGAAACACGCGGCCTGATCGTCGGGATTGCAGCGCCTGACAATCGTCGGTGCAGGTTTGTGAATGGGGTGCCCCACCCCTACGAACGACGCGGCCTGCTGCGGTATCTCTGGGGCTGGTAGCCGTTCGCCCGGGCTGTGCGCCCTGCCTGGCACCCGCCCCACCTCATCCCGTCACCGGACATTGACAAACCCCCAGCCCTGATGGCATAGTATAAAAAATAGCTGTTTCTATGAGAGGATTCATGTCGGAATTATATATAGTAATACGTATATATTTATGCCGCCTCCGTTTGGCAGTCTTTCTGTCGGCTGTATTCCTGATGTTCTTCACCATCGTCCCCATGCTTGGCGCCCCCGAGCGGACGGCGTGCATCGAGTATTGCATCCACGAACATTACAGTGCAGTGGGCCATGCTCGCGAGGCCGATAGGATCAAATCCGCCTTTCTGGCGACAATATCCCACGAGGTGCGCTCGATCATCGGATTCACCGGGAATATCCTCCAGGAGCTTGCCGGCCCACTGACAACCGAACACGAGGAGGAACCATGCAAGCCACCCTGCTGATCATCGAAGACAATGAGCAGAACATATACATGATGCGATTCCTGCTCGAAAAGCACGGATACTTGGTCCACGAGGCCACCAGCGGGCGGGCTGGACTCAGAAAGGCCACCGAGCTCCTTCCGGATGCCATTCTGCTGGACATCCAGCTTCCAGAGATGGACGGCTATGCCGTCGCGGCCGAGTTGAAGAAACTGCCAGCTCTGAAGGATGTTCCCATCATCGCCGTGACTTCCTGCGCGATGGTCGGGGACCGCGAAAGAATTCTGGCTGCCGGTGCCACCGGATACATCGAAAAACCGATCGATCCGGCAACGTTCGTGAGTGAAATCGCCGCATTCCTGCCCGGCGAGCGATGCTGAGAGGAGTTTCCCGATGAAGATACTCGTTCTGGATGACCGGGAGGATGGGCGGTATATGCTCGAGGCCCTGCTTCGGGGGAACAGTCATGAGGTCGAAAGTGTCGCCAACGGGGTGCGTGCTCTCGAAAAACTGAAAGAGTCGAAATTCGATCTCATCATCAGCGATATCCTGATGCCCGTTATGGATGGCTTCCAGTTCTGCCGGAAGGTGAAGGCCGACCCGACCCTGAGCGGCATTCCGTTCATATTCTATACGGCTACTTATACCAGCTCGCAGGACGAGAAACTCGCATTCCAGATCGGGGCAGACCAGTTCATCAGGAAACCTTGCGAACCCGAGCAGATCATTGCTGCGGTCAAAGCCGCCACCTCGGGGAAGACGGTGTCAAGGACTGCAGACACGAAATCCCTGCCCCCCGATGAAGATATCCTGCGGCTGTATAACGAACTGCTCGTGCACAAGCTAGAGCAAAAAATGCTCGAGGCTGAAGCGGCCACGCAGGCGCTCACCGAGGAGCGAAAGCGCTTCCAGCACCTCGTCGACGAGCTTCCCCTCGGGGTAGTTCTCGTCGACCGCGAGGGGACATTCCGATATATCAACCCTCGATTCGTCCAGCTGTTCGGCTATGAAGCGGCGGAATTGCCCACCCTCCAGGCATGGCGTGAAAAGGCGCTGGTCGACCTCAAGGCACGGGAGGAGATCGCCGAACGATGGCGGCTGGTGGAAAATGACGAACGTGATCGACTCCCGGACAGCTGGATGGTGCGCATCCGTTGCCGGGACGGCTCTCTGAAGCAGGTCAGATACCACCCCTCTTTCCTCGCAAATGGCGATCAGATCGTTACCTTCGAGGATGCATCGGAACAGGTGCGGATGGAGGCAAAACTTCGTCAGGCCCAGAAAATGGAGGCGATTGCGACCCTTGCGGGAGGGATTGCCCACGATTTCAACAACATTCTTGCAGCGGTCATGGGCTTTGCCGAACTGGCGGAGCATACGGTCGAACCATCGAGTGAAGCGGCGAAGCATATCGCGAAGATCATGCCGGCAGCTCGCCGGGCCAAGCATCTGGTGGCGAAAATTCTCGCCTTCAGCCGGCAGTCCGAACAGGAGCGCGTCCCTCTCGCCGTTCATCTCGTGATCGAGGAAGTGGTCTCGCTGCTCCGTTCCACCCTGCCCCCCACGATCGAGATCCGCCAGAGTATCAATCGGGACTGTGTCTCGTTCGCCGATCCGACGCAGATCCACCAGGTCGTGATGAACCTCTGCATGAACGCGTTCCATGCGATGCGTGAAAAGGGGGGCGTTCTCGAGATCAACCTCACCAGGGAAACCCTGACCCCGCTTGTTGCAAAATCCATTCCGGGCCTCACCCCCGGGGATTACGTGAAGCTGACTGTTCGCGACACGGGCTGTGGCATGTCTTCAGATATATTGTCTAAAATATTCGATCCCTACTTCACCACGAAAGCCGAGGGGGAGGGAACGGGTCTCGGGTTATCGGTTTCCCATGGAATCGTGCGCAGTCACAACGGTGCGATCGATGTCACGAGCGAAGTCGGCAAGGGATCGATCTTCGACGTGTACCTTCCCCAAATGGTTATCCCGGCGGAAAAGACCGTTGAAAGCGCCGAGGAGCGCTTGCCCTCCGGTACTGAACGGATCCTGTTCATTGACGACGAACCCGGTCTGACCGCCCTCGTGCGGGAGATTCTCCAGAAGCTCGGATACACCGTCGAAACCTGCGAAGGAGCCGAAGAGGCCGTCCAGCTCCTTCGCGACCATCCCGGCGGCATCGATCTCGTCATCACTGATCTCGCGATGCCCCGCATGACCGGCTTCGACCTCGCCGTCGAGCTGCGCCGGCTGAACATCCCCGTCCCCATGATCCTCTGCTCGGGAACGGCGACTTCCCAGGTCGCGAAACAGGCGTCGGAATGCGGCTTCCGCGACTTTCTCGGAAAACCCTTCACCCGCCGCGACATCGCCTTCGCCGTCCGCCGCGTCCTCGACCACCTGCGCTGATCAGCGGGGTGGAGCCAGTTCGATGCACTCGAAGGCGTTCACCCGGAGGTCGATGGTCAGCAGCCTCCCGGTGAGCAGGTTCCCAGTGTTTCCACCAGCCAGCATGAAAGCCTCGGATGCCATGACCGAGGCTACGGCAGTCACGACGGGCGGATAAATGGTATGGACACCCCCGGCTGCTTCGAGCGAGGGCATGCTGCCAAACAGTTCGCGAAACCGCTGTGTGACTCCCGGAACGAAGGTTGTCACCTGGCCGAAAAAATCAGAGACGCCGCCATGGATCCAGGGAATCCTGCGCCCATGGCAGAGATCGTCGAGAACGGACCGCGCCTCAAACGTGTCGAGCGCATCGACGACGATATCGACATCGGGCAGAATGGTGGAAGCCGTGATCCGCTCGGGAACCCCATGGAGAGTCGCGTCCGGGTTGATGTCCCGGAGAACCTCACAGGCCACCTCGAGTTTCGACCTTCCGAGGTGCCTCGTGTCATAGAGAAGCTGCCGGTTCAGATCCGGGAGGTCGATGTTGGCATCGTCATAGATATATATATCATGGAATCCCCCGCGGGCCAGAAGCTGGAGGACGGTCGACCCAAGCCCGCCCGCGCCGGCAACAAGGATGCGGCAACGACGCAGACGTTCGAAGGCCTCTTCCCCGAACAGGGGCCGATGTCGGTCATATCGGTCCATCAGCCACCTCCGGATGGGGGAAAAAAACAGATCTCCTGCGTCCCGTCGACGATGGTGTCGAGCCCGTCACCGAAAATGACGTTTCTCCCGCCGACCAGAAGGAGCGTTCCCTTACGGATCTTCTCCCCATCGATCAGCTCCCCGACGAGTCCCGGGCCGGCGCGCGACTCGACCTGGGTGATGAGCTCCCTGAGGGGGATCGGCCGGTCCGTCTCCACATCGACGACGGACCGGCCGAATTTTGACCGCAGAAGGGAAAACAGCCGGACACGGATGATCATGGCCGTGAATGGGCGTTACAGGCCGAGTTCCGCGAGCTTTTCCGGGGTCGGGACACCGTCGCTGCCCCAGCCACGAATTTTGTAATACGCTGGCAGAAGCTCCGACAGGCGGACAACCCGCCCCTTGTTCGGTCCTTCCGCGATCGGCACTTCGAGCAGGCGCGGCGGAAGGGTGTCGTCTGCGGCCGTCAGGCCTGCACGGAGATTGAACTGGCGCTCCAGATTCCAGATGCGCTCGCCGATGGCCATCATCTGTTCAGGCGTGTTTTGCCATCCCGTCGCGGCATTGATCAAGGCGTTGTATTCGGGAACCCCGAGGGCGAACGAGGTGAAGAGGCACATGCCGGTCGAGTCGATGACGGCGGTCAGATCCTGGAAGGCCTTGACCCAGTTAGGTTTGCTCAGGATCTCCTGCGGATCTGCCGGTTCCGGGTGAGATAGCACTTCAAGGGCAATCAGATACGCCCGCACATGGCAGCCGCCGCGGTTCGAGGTCGCGAAGGCAAGCCCCTGGCCCTGCACCCCGCGCGGATCATAGGCCGGCAGCTCCTGTTTTTTCACTGACATCGAGAGCTCGGGGTGCCCATACCCGTTCGCGAGCCGCCAGGAACCCTGGGCGAGCTTGGCCCCAATGCCTTGCTTGAAGGCCGTGGCGCGGGTATAGAAAAGGATGGCTTCAGAGCTGCCAAATTTGAGATCTGGGCCTTTACCCAGCTCGTCTTTTCCGATAAGGCCTTTTTCGCGCAGCTCCATCGCGGCGGCCAGGGTGACTCCCATCGAGATGGTGTCGAGGCCCAGCTCATTGCACAGGAAATTCGCCTCCGTGATCGCAATCAGGTCTTTCACGCCGCACAGGGCGCCGAAACTCCAGCCGGATTCGTATTCCGGCCCCTCGCCCTGCATGCCATTGGGCAGTGTCACATCTCGGCCGCACGCGATAGGGCAGCCGAAACAGCCTTTTTTGCGTTTCAGGTAGCCTTTCTCGACCAGGGCTTCGCCGCAGACTTCTTCGACGTCCGGAAAACTGCTCATCTGGAAGTTGTTGCAGGGATACATGCCGCTCGCGTTGATGATGTTGTCGAGCACTTTCGTCCCGTATGTCGGCAGACCCTGGCTCGTGACCGGATCGGCTTTGATCCGTTTCATACTCTCCTGAACTGCAGCTTTGAAGGCAGCCTCATCAGCTGGGACGGGGCGCTTTTTGGAGGTGCCGACGACGATCGCCTTGAGATTCTTGCTGCCCATCACGGCTCCGACCCCGGAACGGCCGGCGGCACGTCCCTTGTCGTTGATGATGGCCCCCATCAGGCACAGATTCTCGCCAGCCGGCCCGATGCAGGCGACGCGCGCATCAGAGACACCGGATTCCGCGACGAGCGCGTCGGTCGTTTCCGAAACGGTCTTGCCCCAGAGCTGGGTTGCATCCCTGAGGGTGACCCCCGAGTCGAGAATCGAGAGATAGACCGGTTTCGCGGCCCGCCCTTCGAAGACGATCAGATCATATCCAGCGAACTTCAGCTGTGCGCCGAAAAAACCGCCCGAGTTGCTCGAGGCGATCGTGCCGGTCAGCGGGCTTTTCGTGACGACCATATACCTGCCGCCGGTCGGCGCGATCGTGCCAGACAGCGGACCGGTGGCAAAGATCAGCTTGTTGCCAGGGGAAAAGGGATCGATGCCTGGATCGACCTCATCACAGTACAGTTTTGTGGCGAGTCCGCGGCCGCCAAGGAACCGCCGTGCGAGGTCGGGATCGAGAGGTGAGGTCGTGATCGTGCCGTTCGTGAGATTGATCCGAAGATATGTTCCCGCGTATGCCATGATGATCCTCCTGAAAAAATTCGTCTCAATGGGCCGTACGGAAAAGGTCGAACGCGGCGTACATCTTGCCGCGGCGTGGCGGTTGCGGTGAGTTGATCGTCTCTCGGAAAGGGCTGCTGTCTGTTGTATCTGTGCCCCACTGCTCCAGCCTACATGGCCGCCGCCGCGAAATCAAGCCTCAGGTTCTGCGATCAGGTTCTCGTGAGGAAGATGACCATCGGGAGGCGGTTGAACATCCAGAAGCCGAGCGGGATGCCGATGATCGTGGCCGACAGCAGGTAGGCAATGTTCATCCAGATCAGGGAGAGCCACCAGCCCACGAGGATCAGCCACAAAATCCGCAACAGGAGGGGCTGCTGAACGACGCTTCCGTGAAAAACCTCGTTCTCCGCAAGCTGGAGCCGGTATCTGTCCTCGATATCGGGCTGGAGCGTCATGATCATAGGAATGCGGTTGAAGATCCAGAGCCCCAGGGGGATGCCCAGAATCGTCACCATGAAAAACCATCCCACGTTGAGACAAAGCCACCCGAACGGAAGACCAATGAACACGAACCAGACCAGCCTCAACAAAAGAAACAAACAAGAATCCATCGTTCACTCCCTGCATTTATGGCCAGAATTCGTTCCCCAAGGCGAGTTAGAGTCCACGGATGTGGTGTAAGAAGGTCCCCTGGTCGGGGCCCTAAAGAGAGCCACCGCGATCTCCGAAAGAATCGGTGCTGAACCAGATTCGAAAGGAGACCACGGTGACTGTGACCAGAATAGATCCCTTGGAGTGGCTGCGCAAGACTTTGGAGAGCGATAAGGACCTGATGCGGGAGATGCTGACCACGATGGCGGCGACGCTGATGAATGCAGAGGCGAACGCGCTCTGTGGGGCGGGGTTTCGTGAGAGAGCCGCCGACCGGGCCAACTCCCGAAACGGGCTCCGGCATCGACGGTGGGACACCCGCGTCGGGACCATTGACCTGGGCGTTCCGAAACTTCGTCGGGGAAGCTACTTCCCCGATTGGCTGCTTGAACCGCGCCGCCGGGCCGAGCAGGCCTTCGCGAATGTGATCACCGAAGCCTATGTCCTCGGCGTTTCCACACGCCGGGTGGAAGGCCTGATCCAGACCCTTGGCGTGACGGGCATCTCCAAGTCGCAGGTGTCTGCAATGGCTCAGGATTTGGATGCCCAGGTCGAGGAGTTCCGCAACCGCCCTCTGGACAGCCAGGGGGTTCGCTACCTGTGGCTGGATGCCCTCGTCGAGAAATGCCGGGAAGGTGGCCGCACCGCCAATGTGGCGGTTCTGGTGGCCACCGGTGTCACCGAGGAGGGCCAGAGGGCCATCCTCGGCCTGGATGTGGTGACGACCGAAGACGGATCCGGCTGGCTGACCTTTCTGCGAAGCCTGGTGGCCCGCGGGCTTCATGGCGTCGGCCTGGTCATCTCCGATGCGCATCCTGGCCTTCGAGATGCCATCGCCGCCACCCTACCGGGAGCCTCCTGGCAGCGCTGCCGGACCCATTTCATGCGAAATCTCCTGTGCCGAGTTCCCAAGTCGGCCCAGGATCTCGTGGCAACCCTCGTCCGCACGATCTTTGCCCAACCCGACGCGCTTTCGACCCATGCCCAACTGGAAAGGGTGGTAGAGCAGCTCCGGGAGAAGTTCTCTGCGGCAGCCAACCTCCTGGAGGAGGCAGCCCCTGATCTCCTGGCTTTCACAGCTTTCCCCAAGGAACACTGGAAGCAGATCTGGTCGAACAACCCCTTGGAGCGCCTCAACAAGGAAATTCGCCGCCGCACCGACGTGGTGGGCATTTTCCCCAACCGAGCAGCGATCATCCGCCTGGTCGGCTCGGTCCTTGCCGAGATCCACGACGAGTGGACCATCAGCCGGCGGTACATGAGCCTGGAGGCCCTCGCCAAGATCCCATCCCCGGGACAACCCCAAGTTTTTCCAACCCCCAAACTACGTTCCAGAAAGGCCGCCTGATCCTCTCGGTGATCGCGATGGCTCATACACCA
>DATCTT010000139.1:0-5328 GCA_036567845.1 Candidatus Ozemibacteraceae bacterium
CGGGGATGCAGGCCGGGCGTTCGGAATGTCCCGATGTCAGGGGTAATCGACGTGGAAGGAGGTCGTGCCGGCCAGGTCGGTGGGGCTGACGAAGCTGTCCTGCACCTTGCCGTCCCCGTTGCCGGGCAGGAGCGAAGCCAGTTTCGAACCGACGAGGGGCCAGGTCTTGACGTTCTCCCGCTTCTCGGCGAGCCAGTCGGTCATCGCGAGAACCGTTTTGGCGCCTTCGGGCACGTTCACCTTGCCCTCCTTGTCCATGCCGGTCAGGAAGTCTGCATAGGTGCCCATATATTTGTACAGAGGCCCGATGACTTTCGAGAACATCTTCGCGAGGGCAGGATACCCGGCGCCGCTTTCCTTCGCGAGCTTGTTCAGATCCGTCACGATCGAGGTGGCAATCTTGGCTTCCGCAGCCAGTTTGCGGGCCTTCCCGATACCCCAGCCCGCGTCGAACTTGCCTGACTTCTTCGCCTCGTCGAACTTCTTTTGAGCATCGAGGAAGCGGGGGAAGGCGTAGTTGTTGCGTATCTTCTCGAGCACCTTGCGCTGCTTCTCGCGCGCCTCGGGGGTTGGGAACGCCTCGGACAGGGCGCCGCAGCCCGGAGTAAGCTCGTCGACGATGAAATCGACCAGTTTCTTCAGATCGGGCGGTTTCTGGGAGGTGAACTCCCCGGTGAACCGCACCACGCGCGTGGCGATGGCGGTGCGATCCTTTGGCTCGAGGCCGTCGACGACCGCGTTGAGGGCGACGATCATCCGGTCGCGGCTGGAGGACTTCGCCGGTTTGTAGCTGGTCATGCCCGCGCCCAGATAATAGGATTTCCAGGCGAGCTCGCTGCAGTAGAAGGCGCGGTTCGCATCGTTGTTCGTGAAGCCGAAATCGTAGGGCTTGCCGAGCTGGTCGGTCAGATATTTAATAGCTTCATCTATATTTTTCTTCGCCTCCTCGGCGGGCTGGCCGGCGGTGGGCCGTTCCAGACGGATCATCGCCCAGCTTCCGAGGTATTCGTGCCAGCTCGAAAACCGGACCCGGTTGTTCATCGGGTCGGATTTGGAGCCGGTGACGCCGATGGCCTCGATGATGACGCCGGGCGGGCCGTCGAAGACGACGACGGCGTGGTGGTAGGGGCCGCCGGTGAGGATGGCGATCGGGTCGTTCTTCTGGCCTTCGGCCGACTGGTGGCCGTTGAGAATGATGTCGCCGCGCCGGGCCGTGGTGATGAGCTTCACCATCGCGGCATCACCCCGGTACCGTTGTGCCCATTCCAGCATGCTCTTCGGGTCGCCGAAGCGGGGGGAAAAGACGGCGTTCGGATAGTCATACATCGCCCGGGCCAGGGATTTTGCACGGTCGACGCTCCCGAGCGGGCCTTGCATCGCTTTTTTCAGATAGGGATAATAGGACGGAAGGAGCTTCATGGAGAGAAGCTCTTTTTCCTCAGCCGTCAGGATGTCGACGGAGGTGCTGGTCGCAACCGACGTCGAATCGGAGGCTGCATCATCGGATGTCACCGTGACCTGGCTTCCGTCGAAGGGCGCCACCTGAGCTGTCGCCGGGGTGGCTCCAAAGAGCAGGGCGCCGAGAATGACGGCTGCCGCGAGGGTTCGGGGTGTGAACGAAGAATGTTTCATGAATGCACCTCACTCCGCATGGACGGATTTATTCTGATTATACCCAACTACCGTAGAAATACCGAATTGGTTTTTGCCGAGAAACACGGGGCTGTTCTTGCAATTCCTCGCGCGGTGAGGTACCCTGACGAGAACACCGCGATGCGGCAGAGCTTGTATTGCCGGTGAAGTAGCTCCGGATGGTGAAAGGAAACGAATCATGCGCACAGTGAACAAGAACAGCCTCGTCGCGGTCCATTACGTCGGAACGCTCGGAAACGGGGAAATTTTCGACAGCAGCGAAGGCCGCGACCCCCTGCGGTTCCAGGTCGGCCAGGGACATGTGATTCCCGGCTTCGATCAGGCGCTGATCGGCATGAACATCGATCAGGAGCGCACCGTGACCATCCCCCCCGCTGATGCCTACGGCGATCGCGATGAAAAGCGCATTTTCACTCTCGAGCGCAAATCCACCGAGTGGAACTTCGAGCCCGCCAAGGGACTCCAGCTGGCTCTCCAGACCCCCGAAGGCCATCAGATGATGGCCGTCATCACCGATGTCACCGAAACCCACGTCACGCTCGATCTCAATCACCCCCTTGCCGGCGAGACCCTGACCTTCAAGCTGCGCGTGGTGGATATCCGCGAAGAAGGCGAAGAAGGCACCGAAGCCTGGGAGGCCGCGGACGGGTGCGGGGACGAAGGCTGCTGCGGCGGAAGCCACGAAGGCGGCTGCTGCGGAGCCCATGATCACGGCCACGGACACGGCGGCTGCGGCGGTTGTGGCGGCCACTGAGCCCCGTTTACCCACCATGTGGGTGTGAAAGAACAAACAGACCCCGGTCGGGATTCCTCTCCCGATCGGGGTTTTCGTTTTTGGAGGCGTCCTGGCGGATCTTTTTTTGCAGGTGGTTGCCACTCCGCGCGTTGACAGGGATGAAGGCCTGGTGAAAGGAAGCAGCTGCGTGGATGACGACCTCCTGATGGGCAGGCTGTGCCGGGGCGAGGTGAGCGCCCTCGAACAGCTCTATCGGCGGCATGCAGACCGTGTTTTCCGGCTTGCCCTGCGGCTCACCGGCAGACGCGAAGAGGCCGACGATATCACGCAGGATGTTTTCGTCCGGATATGGGAATATCGGGCCGCCTACAGCCCCGAGCGGCGTTTCCGGGCGTGGGCCCTTCGGATCTGCCTGAACCAGTGCCGGGATCGCGCGCGCCGGTGCCGAGAACGGGCGTTTCTGGATCCTTCCTCAGCCGAGGCGATGCCGGACCGGCAGCCCCTCCCGGAGGAGACGGCCGTGGACCGGCTGATGACGAGCCAGTTCGCCGGGGCGTTCCTCCGGCTTACCGAGCCCGATCAGCAGTTGCTTGCCTTGCGTCTCGACGGGGAGATCGGGGTGGAGGAGATCGCCGAAGTTCTCGGATGCTCGGTCCGAACGGTCCATTACAAAACCCGGGAAGTCATTCAGCGGGTGCGCAGAATGCTGGGAGAAGACGAATGAATGGAAACCGCCTGCCCCTTCCGTGTGTGCGATTCCGGAACGCCGCGGATCTCGGAACCGGTGACGATCTGCACCGGCATCTGGATGCGTGCCCTGCCTGCCGGACAGCCTTCGACCGGGGAGCGAATCTCGCGATACATACGCGGAAGGAAGCAAAAGTCCCTCTGCCGCCGCCCTGGGAAGCCGTGTTGAAGCGGATCGAAATGCCGGAGCCGCTCATTCCGGATGTCCCCGGGGAGGTAACTTCCGGATGGCGCGGGGTATCGCAGCTGGCGGTCAGCTGCGCGCTGTTCCTGCTTCTTGCCGTTGGTGCCCGGGAAGCCCGCCTGCCGGATTGCGATGCCGGCCGGGGGGAACGGAAGCTGCTTGCATTCGCCGGCCGGGCGTTCGAACACTACCGGATTGCGGTCGTCGGCGAGAGCCGGCTGGACGCCGGAAATGACAAGGGAGGCAAAGAGCCATGAGATCGACACGCGTTGCGATCCTGATTGCCGCGGGGGTGGTCCTGCTGGGCGCTCTTGCGCTGCTCGGAATGCGGTATCAGGCGGTTATCCACTGGCAGTCGGGGCTCGGCTTTGTGCTGATGGGTCTGCTGCTTGCGGCCGCGATCCCTGGGATGATGCCGAGTCTGCGGGCGTTACGGGAGGGGGCGATGCCATCGGGGGAGCCGGTTCGGATGGAGCAGGCTTTGCGGGTTCTCCAGACTCTCGACATGCTGGTTCTCGGCCTCGGGGTGCTTCTGATGTCCGTGGGAATCGTCTCGATGTTCTCTCACCTCGATCAGCTGGGGCTGATCGGCCCGGACGTCGCCACGGCGCTCACGGCCCCCCTGTATGCGTTGATCCTGTCGCGGCTGATCCTGTACCCGCTTCAGCTGCGCTTGCGTGGGGTTCTTGGCTGGAAAGGGGCATCCGTCACCGATGATCTGCTGTATAACCTGTTTCTGCTCGTGTTTCCGGCGACCGGATACATGAGCGTTCTGGTCGTCATCTTCATGATCGTGAGCAAGGAGGATGTCAGATGATCCGGATCGTTTCGTGGGTGCTTTCCATGGCGGCATTTCTGGTCGTCCTCCGCATCAGCGACGAGATTCACGTCTTTGTCGATCTCCCGTCGGCACTGACTTCCTGGGTGTTCCCGGCGCTGCTGCTGCTCGCGGTTCATTCTCCGGGCCGTGTCTGGCGCGCTTTGGGCGATCTGCGGGCCCCAGCGGAAGCGGGCATCGCGGCGGCGCGGTTCCGCGAGGATGCCGAAGTGTTCGCATCCTTCGGTATCCTGAGCCTCGCTGCGGGCATGATCGGCTCACTTGCGGGGCTCATCACGCTGCTGTCAAATCTGGCGAATCCCCGGGAATCCGGAATATATCTATCAATATCTATGCTGACCGTCCTGTATGCGCTGATCGTCGTGATCTTCGTGGCGTTGCCCGGCTGGCGGCTTCACTCTGAGGCGGCAAAACTGGCTGCGACTTTTGAGGATCCCGTGGAAGAAGGTTGAACCAGACAACTGGTGTATAATATATTTATATTGATATTTTCCGCGGGTTGGATGGGTCTCGGACAGACGATGCGGGCTGCTGCAGGGCTGGACGGGATCAGGTGGGAAGCGGCGTCGGGGCTCCCTGAAGACTGCGGGCGTAGAGGGCGAGAGCGGTTTTGAGCTCGGCGAGGGCCGGGGGAAGATGTGTCGCGAGACGGGCTACGACGACGGCATTTCCCGGCCTGGCCAGCAGCAGCTCCGTCAGCAGCTCGAGAACGGTTTCGGGATCCCCTTGGCCGGCCTTGAGCTGGATCATGGCGCTGTACAGGTTCATCGAAGGCTCGCGCAGGTTGAAAAGACGGTCCAGAAGCTGGTCGGCCGGCCCGCCGCGGCGGGCGTGGGCCAGCTCGAGACAGGCGTCGAGCAGCGCGCCGTAGGTGTCACGAACCCGGTGTCCGAGCCGTTCTGCCCGGGGAAGGTCGCCCAAGCGCATCGCAAGCCGGTAAGCGTCGAGCAGATCGGCCAGCACGCCCGGCTGTTCAGCAAGGCAGGCCTCGATGAGCGAGAGGGCTGGGGCTGCCTTGTCGAGACCGGCCAAAACGGCCGCGAGGAGGCGTCGTGTTGCATACGAGGTCGGATGCATCCGGAGGTGCTGTTCGAGAATGCGGGCGGCGGCGGCGGGTTCCCCGGCGGTTCCGCTCAGTTTCTCGAACAAGCTGGCCAGGGATGCGTCGCG
>DATCTT010000140.1:0-8201 GCA_036567845.1 Candidatus Ozemibacteraceae bacterium
TGGCGCGCCTCAGGCCCGCTCCCCGCGAGGCGGCATGCGCGGCCCGTCGCTGGTATCGATGCATGTCGTCGAAACCGCTGGCTTCATGATGGAAATTCTTCTTCAGAAAGCCTTCATCACGATGGGCCTGGTCCCGAATCCCGAAACGGGACGCCGGGAGCGTGACCTCGGCCAGACCCAGATCGCTATCGATCTGTTGACCGCCACTGCCGAGCAAATGCGCGGACGCTGGGGCATGCCCGGTGTCGAACAGGATGTCGACGCCCAGCTGATGAGCCTCAGACTCCAGTATGCACGACTCGCCCCGACCACCCAGGACAAGTCCTGACCGCCATACCCGAATCGCACGAGAGAAACGGAGGATCCGGATCGTGAGTTCGAAACCAACTCTTCAGGCCCAAGTCGAAGAATTACTTGTCAAATATATCAATCGCTTTCTTCGATACGCCAAATTTTCGCATCTGCCACAGGATCGCCGCGAGGTGTTGATCGGCACCTTCCTCTATCTCGCCGAGGAGCAGGATCTCGTCCCCGACAACGTGCCGAACATCGGATTTCTCGATGACCTCATCGTCTTCGTGACGGCAGCCGAATCCTTCGTCGAAAGCCAGAGTGGCCAGGGGATCCCCGGCGTCATCACGCCCGAGGAGCTTGCCACTGATCAGGCGTTCATCACCCGCCACGAGGGGCTCCTGTTCGGCGCGCATAAGCCCTCGATCGACGCCTTGCGCAAGAAGGGCCGCCGGGACGTGGTGGACCTGCCCGCCCTGTGCGCGGTGATCAAGGAAAAATACGCCAATCTCGGGAGGATGGAATCATGAGTACACGTTCACGCCTTTTCGGCCTCTGCCTCGCTGCCGCGCTTGCCTGTTGCGCTCCCGCCCTTGCCGGCGAGCCTTCCAACCTTCGCGGCAACACCGTTTTCACAGCCGTCGGCTCGATCGTCCGGGATCCGGCCACATTCAAGGGATCGTTTATCTCCCTCAAGGCGACGTTCCTCGGTTGGAAAGCCGACCAGGACATCGGTGCCCCTCCCGTGACCCGCTCCGACTGGATCGTCCGGGGTGAAGACGGCTCAAACATCTACTGCACCGGCCGTATGCCAGAGGGCCTCCGGCCCAGCGATCCCGAGGCCCGCGGCATCCGCATCAGCCTGCTTGGCCAGGTGATGCTCACCCCCGAAGGGAAGCCGTTCATCATCGTCAGCGAAGCGACGCCGCTCGTAACCGAGCCCGAGCCGATGATCGCCGTTTCCCAGATCCTCTTCGACCCGATTGGCATGAAAGGCCGCACCATCGGCCTGCTCGGAGTGCTCGCAAAAGGCTTCGACCAGCGCGGCCGCCGTTTCTACCTGCTCGCCGATCCGACTGGCGCGATCACGCTCGACCGGCTTCCCAAGCTGTATCCGCGCGGCACCATCCTGCAGATCAAGGGAACGGTCGATCACGACGAAAACGGCCTGCCGATGCTGACCGGCGTCGAGATCGTTTCCGCAAAGCCCTGATATCTCACCTGCCGCAGGCCATCCATCGGCTTGCGCTATTCCTCAACGCAACAGGGCACGGAGCGTCTCACTGTTCCGTGCCCTGTTTGTTTTCTGGAAATCAGCCCGAAGCAATCCCTCATCCGGAATCACGACTCGTGGTTTTCACCGAGACGTCGGCCGCGATCTATGGTGGGCGTCAGCGGGAGAGCTGCGGGGCTCAGGAAGCGTGTGAAACCGGTTCCACCGGTGGCTGTTTCCCGCGGAAAAGGGAAAAGATGCGGCGGAAGGCCCACATGAACAGGCCATAGGAGGCGAACCCCCACGAGTAGAGGAACAGGGTGAGCGCGGGCATCGTGATCAGGGCGACAATGAACACGAAGGCCAGCAGCCGCCGGAAGGCGGAGGTCTTCTTCGACTTTTTCATCGCCGGATACTCGACTGTGCTCACCATCAGGAAGCCCGTCAGGACGACGACGAAGGGGATCGCGAAATCGGGAATCCGGAAGAAGGGAAAGAACTGCATCTCAAAAATGGTCAGCGTGCAGAGAATGCCTGCGCCGGCCGGAATCGGCAGCCCAGTGAACACGTCACGGTCGCTGGGCGGGGTGATGTTGAACCGGGCCAGGCGCAGCGCGCCGCAGAGAACGTAGACCGACGTTGCCAGCAGGCCGACGAGCAGGTGGTCGCCGAGATACCGGTTGAACACGAGGAAGGCGGGCGCAACGCCGAAGCTGACCAGATCGGCGAGCGAGTCGAGCTCGGCACCGAACCGGGATGTGACCGAGGTGAACCGGGCGATCCGTCCGTCGAGAATGTCGCAGATCAGGGCAAGCACGACAAGCCAGCCCGCCACGAGATACTCCTCGCGGGAGGTGGACAGGATCGAAAGATAGCCACAGAAGAGGTTGAGAGAGGTGAAAACGCTCGGGAGGATGGAAAGATGCCGGAACGCGCGGCTCTGTCCGGCGGGGGACTCGGGCATCCCGGGGAGCGAGGCGACCGGTGTCGGGATGGATTTCGGGGCCTGATTCGCTTCAGGAACGTCGGGCAATGACAGTTTCTCCTCCCTTGACCTTGTCTCCGGGCTTGACCAGGATGACCGCTGAAACCGGCATCAGGAGCTCAGTGCGGGACCCGAATCGGATCAGACCGAATCGCTCTCCGCGCGCGACGGTGTCGCCCGGATTGACCCAGCACAGAATGCGCCGGGCGATGATGCCGGCAATCTGTCTTACGAGCACGCGGTACCCGTCGTCCTCAATGCCGATCGCGTTCTGTTCGTTATCGAGAGAGCACTTGTCACAGTTGGCCGGCAGAAATTTGCCGGGATTGTAATGGCGATATGCCACCTTGCCGGCGATCGGGGCGCGATTGATGTGCACATTGAATATCGAAAGAAATATACTTACACGTTTAGCGGGTCCGTCGAGAAACGGGGCTTTATCCACCTCATCGACGCCGACAACGGTGCCATCGGCCGGAGAAACGAGCAGACCCTCGCCCTGGGGAATTTCGCGTTCGGGATCACGGAAGAAGTAGAGGGTGAACGCCGCCAGCAGCCCGGCGACCCAGCCGAACGCGCGCGAGAAGCGCGAGGCGACGCATGCAAGGAGCGATAACGCGGCGCCGAGAAAAAATCCCTCGGGATGGATGGGGGTTCGCATGCTGCGGCTCCTGATCTGATGAGTATCGTACCGGGTCATTATAGGGGGGGCCCGGAGGGCTGTCAAGACTCGCGAGTGACGGGCAGACACCGGCCCCGATCGGTCCGGTCCACCGGATGCGAGTAATGGGCCGGCAGAGCCCGGATGCGCTATTCAGCCTTCCCCATCACCAGTCGGGAGTGTCGGGTTCTGTCCTTTTCCGGCTGCCCCGGCGCCCCTCCATGAATTCACGCATGCGCTCGGGATCCATGAAAAACGGATCGGCAAAGGGGTCTTCGATATCCTCGCTTCGGGGATCGCGACGGTACCGGAGCTGTATCTCCCGCTCGCGTTCCTCCATCTGGCGCAGAATCCGCTCGACCTGGTAGGGATTCAGCTTCCGATTCCGCAGGGCGCGGGCCCGCTCGGATTCATCGGGAATGGTTCCGGGCTCCGTGGAATCCTTTCCCATTTCGACATCGCGAAGTTTCGCGTCCTGGCCACTCCAGGGAGTCGTATCCGACGCCGTTCCCTCCTTCGGCAGTTCGGCAGAATCGCTTGCCGACAACGGCCGCGAGGTGTCGGAAGCGATGCCAGAGGCTTGGTTTTCCGCCAGCGGCTGTTGCTGCCCGGGCGATCCCGCCTCCTGTTTTCCGTTCTTTTTCTCTTGCTGATTCTGCTGGCCTTGCTGGCCCTCCTGGCCTTGCTGGTTCTGCTGATCCTGTTGTCCTTGCTGATTTTGCTGATCCTGTTGTCCTTGCTGATTTTGCTGGCCCTGTTGTCCTTGCTGATTCTGCTGGCCCTGCTGACCTTGCTGATTCTGCTGGCCCTGCTGACTTTGCTGATTCTGCTGGCCCTGATGACTCTGCTGGTCCTGCTTTCCCTGCTTGCCTTGTTGGTCCTGTTTGGATTGTTGCCCACCCCGCTCGGCTGCCTGCGCTTCCATGAGGCGTTTCTGCGCCTGTTCGAGATTGTAACGGGTGTCCGGTTCCTCCCGGCGGGCAATGGCGGCCTGGTAGGCGTCGACAGCATCGGCAAACCGACCGGCGCGGTAGGCCGCATTCCCCAGGTTGTGCAGGGCGTCGGCAACAAGCCACGGCGCTGCGGCCGTGCTTGACGCCGTCTGGCGAAACAGGCCAGCTGCCTCGTCATACCGGCGGGCGTGAAAGGCGACAATGCCCAGATCATACAAAACCCGGGGATCATCCGGGGTGTCGAACCGTGCCCGCTGGAGAGCGGCCTCAGCCTCCTCGAGTCTTCCATCCCGAAGCGCCCGGAGACCGGCGCCAACCTCTCCCGGGACAGAGGCTCCGGCGAATTGCATAGGCAAAAACGCCAGTACAATCTCTATATATAATATTATATATTTTTTCATAGGCGCTTCAACCAGTGATCCTTTTCCCGCTCATAGGGAATCCGCTCGGACACCATCCACTCGATCAGCAGCAGCAGGAACGCGAAAAGGACGGGCCACTGGAAGAGTTCCCGGGTGACGGTCTGGGAACCCTGATGTATACTTGTTCGTGGAAGGGCCTCAAGAGCTGAGGCCACCGTCCGGGCACTCGAGACGTCTTTCGCCCGGAAATACGCCCCGCGGCTGTCCCGCGCGATCGTGCGGAGCATCGTGTCGTCGAGCTTCGTGACGACACGCTCTCCTTTATAGGTCTTATAAATGAGACGGCCCCAGACATCCCGACCGTCAGGGATGTAACTCCCCTCAAGACTGCCGATTCCCACCGTGTAGATCGGGATCCCACGCCGGCCTGCGTCCGCCACGGCCCGATCAACTCTTCCGGAATCACGATCCTCCCCATCCGAAACGAGAAGAATGACACGGGTGCGGGAAGCCGTATAGTCAAACCGGTCGAGCGAGGTTTCGACCGCCGCAGCCAGGTTCGTCCCCTGGACCGTCAGCATCGCCGGATCGACCCGCTGGAGGAACGTGAGAAACGTCCCCTTGTCGGGTGTCAGCGGACACTGGACCATCGTGTCCCCGGCGAAGGCAACGAGGCCGACACGATCATTCCCAAGGGCTCCGAGCAGATGCTGGATCAGGGCTTTTGCGACATCCAGCCGGCTGTTCCCTTCGATATCCGGAGCTTTCATCGAGGTCGAGACATCGAGCGCCACAACGACATCCATCCCCCGTCCCGAGACGAGCTCCTCGACCGAGCCGCCAATGGGCCGTGCCAGGCCGATTCCCAGCAGCGCCAAGCCGAGGATCGCCATCAACCACTTGACGACAGGCCGACGGGTGACCTGGTGGCCGGAAATCCGCAGCATCATCTCCCGAGCCGCGAAGGCTTCCCGCCGTCGGCGCAGATCCTCGATGACCCGACGCGCCAGCAGGGCGGTCCAGAACAGCCCGGCAAGGAGCAGAAGCAGATGGCCTGGTTCTCTGAACATTCAGAACACCCTCGCAAACACCCTGCCACGCAGGTACAGCTCGAGAACAAGCAGGGCGAACGCCGGTAGCAGGAACCATTCGGCACGCTCGGCATACTGGACCGTGCGCGCCACGTCGATTCTGCCTTTTTCCAACTTCGAAATGGTCTCGTAGATCTGTTCGAGCGCCTTGTTGTCGGTCGCACGAAAGTAGCGGCCCCGGGTGATGTAGGCGATGTCTTTCAGCAGCTGCTCGTCGAGTTTCGGAATCTGCAGCGTGCCGTCGGGATTCGTCGCATACTGGCGACCGGACGGCGTGTCCACCGGGATGGGCGCCCCTTCGAGACTGCCCACGCCGATGGTATAGATTCTGATATTTTTATCCGCCGCGACTTTCGCCGCCTCAAGGGGATCGATCGAGCCGGAGTTGTTCTCACCGTCGGTCAGAAGAATGATCACCTGGTCCCGCTTTTCGCCCGGCGCCTTTCGGAATTTGTAAACGGCATTGATCAGGGCGTCTCCGATGGCGGTTCCGTCGAGCCTGATCATGCGCAGATCCGCCCGGCGCAGCAGTTCGGTCACGACGCCGTAATCCATGGTCAGCGGGCACTGGGTGAGGGCGAGGCCGGCGAACACGACGAGGCCGACGCGGTGGTCGGTAATGCCGCCGATGAACCGTTCGGTGATCGCCTGGGCAGCCTTGAGCCGATTCGGCTTGAAATCCTCGGCGGCCATCGAGCCCGAGACGTCGAGCGCGATCATGATGTCGATCCCCTGGCGGGTCACCGCCTCCTGCTCGAACCCCCATTGGGGGCGCATCAGGCCGATCACGAGCAGCACCAGAAGCAGGAACCGGCAGAGATCCGGCAGCCAGGCGAGCCGTACGCGCCAGGTCGGCCGGATCCCACCCGCCAGATGCGCGAGGGGAAACCTGATTCCGCCGCGCCGGAGGGGCCCGGTGATCAGCAGGCGATACCCGAGCGCGAGCAGGACGAGCGCCAGCAGCAGCAAAAACTCCGCATTCAGCCATCTCATCGCCGCCACTCCTCGTGCTCGATCAGGGCCCTGAAGCGTTCCCAGAGTCTGTCACAGGTGATTCCACCCAGCGACCCGCGGGCAAACTTGACCTCGTCACACAGCCAGAGCAGCTCGAGTGCCTCCCGCCAGGCTGGTTCGGCGCGATGCATGTTCCCCACCATCTCTTCGAGCTCATCGGTGGTCGCCGAGGCCCCGGGACCGATGCCGCACCGGCCATGAACGAACGTCTTGAAGATCCCGGCGAGGGATTCGCAGATATCCTTCACCCGCCCCTCCTGCCACACTGGTGAGGCGCGCAGGCGGTCGAGAGCCTCGAGCGCCTCCTGCGTGGGATCGACGGGAGGCAGCGCTTCCAAGGCATCCGATGGATTTTTTCCGGACGTGAACCAGCGCCGCCAGAGAACCCGCCCCAGGAACGCCAGAAGCAGGATGGCCGCGAACTTTCCGAGCAGAGGGAGCCACTCGAACGGCACCGCGACCGGGGCGCGCAGGCCGTAGATCTCCTCGCCGGGCGGCAGCGGCGGAAGCCCTGGCGTCACCGTCGCCAGGGCAGCCGCAAACCTCTTCCGGAACTGGTTCATCGAGGGTCGTCCTTCCTCACTTTCCCGTCGCTGGCGAAAGCTCCCGGGTCGGGGTGGCCGGCTGGAAGAGACGGGCGATCGTCTCGTCGATCACGCGCACATCCTCCTGCCGCGCCAGTTCGGAAATCGCCTGGGAAAGGCGGTCACCCTTCTTGCGTTCGAGCAGTTCGAGTCGGGCCTGCTGACGGGCGAGTTCGGGGGCAACGGCAGCTCCGGGAACGATCTCATGGATGTCGTAGATCACCCACCGGCCATTCATCCCCACCGGGCCGAGCGGCCCCGTCGGTGGATCGGCCTCCCATCGTATGCTCTGGAGGGCCGGAGGAAGCTCCTGACGTGTTCCCGACAGATGGTCTCCGAGCATTCGAGGGGCAGAGGCCGGCCGGCCGGCCGCGTATTCCCGGGCCGACGTTTCGTCGGGGAATTCGAGAATGCTGTATACCACACGCAATGGATTCTGGAACCGTTCGCGGTTCTTCTCGAGATACAGATTCAGGGCCTGCTCGTCGACCTCGACATCCTTCATCACACGTTCCTCGAGGTATCTCAGCAGCAACAAGTTGTCCTCAAACCGTTTCACTTGTTCGATGAAGGCTGGCCGCCTGTCTATGCCGGCCCGCTTCGCCGCTCGCAGGAGCAGTTTTTCCCCCAGCAGACCCTGGACGGCCCTGTCGAGGACATCCCGGGGAGCCCCACGGAGCGGGATCTTTTCTTGCACGAGGCGCTGTTCGAGCTCGGCCGTTGAGATCGCAACCTCGTTGCCGAACCGGACCGCGGTCGTCTGGGTGGCCGCGACGACCGTGGGGTTCGTCCCGTTTTCCAGCAGGAGCCGTCGCTGCACGTCGTAGACGCGGCCGAGCCGGTCGAGGCAATGACGGATGTCGGATTCGAGCTGTTTCGCCTGTCCGGGGTCGATGGTCTTGATGAAGACCAAGTCGGCGAGGGCCTTCTCGTAATCGCCGAGTCGGTTCATCCGCACATCGGCGAGAACGCGCCGGAGCCGCAGCGATTCGGCCGACGAGGGCGCATACGAGGCCGCCTGCTCCATCGCGTCGGCGGCTTCCACCA
>DATCTT010000141.1:0-3811 GCA_036567845.1 Candidatus Ozemibacteraceae bacterium
GCGCAACGTTGCCGACCCGGAAATAGCTCCAGCCCTGCTGCGTGGGCAGTCGGGACATGTCGAGGATGACGTGGACCTCGTCGAGCGGCCCCACCGCGCTGCGCAAAGAGAGGCTCCGCAGGCCGACAGGCGAGGTCACCACCCCATCGATCGCGGACGTCGTCGTCGCAGGCGCGTCATTTCCCAGGGCGATCACCGGCAGGCAACAAATTAGGAGGCACAGGAACGCCGTTCTGAACAGATGCATCGTCATCCTCACCGTTTCATTTCTCGTTTCGGCCATGCAACTCCGGCCTGTCCGTATCGACAATCGTATAATATTCCATCGATAGCATCAACTTCATTTTTTCTCAGGCGGCGATTCTTGCACCTCTGCTCTCTGCTTCGCCCGATCATTCATTGACCATACGTCTCAACATTCGACAGCTTCATGCCGAAAGAGGGCAGGATGTTGAAACTGAATGTCCTTCACGGGAATTCCACGAAGCGGTTCAGATCAATCAAAACCGGGCTCTGCTGGTTTCTGGTCTTTCCGATTCTCATCCAGGCCCATACCTGCTGGCAGCAGCGAGCAGAACAGCAGAAGGCAGCCATTGAAGCCGAGCGTCTTCAGCAACGAGCGGCAGTGCTCGAGGTGACGAGCAGCCAGAGACGCACGCCCGACGACTTCGGTGCACTGTATGGAGCTATTCGGGAAAAAAACATCTGGATCGAACGGAGGGCCAATTCCCCGCTTGTTGTTCTGGACAGATTCGAGTCTAATAATTCTAGTAGTATAGTATTCAAAAGCATCGAGACCGATGGCAAGGGGGGGACGATCAAACTGGCGGCGCCGGATATGGATACGGCTGCCCGCTTCCTGAACGCTTCGATCGGGAACGCCAACGTCCGCATCAACACGGACGAACGCATCCGCGACGGAGTCATCGTCATCGGGTCATGGAACGAATAACCATCGTCCTCCTCGTTCTGGGTTTTGCCAATCTCCTGCTTTGGGGCGTCAATGGCCCCACAGCCCCGGATCCGGCCCTCGAATCGGCACGCGCGCGCGTGGCATCGCTCGAAAAGGAAATCACCGTGCTCGAAGCGACACAGGCACAAGGCAAACGTCTTCGGGGATTTCTCGAATCCCCGCCCGAAGAACGCGCACCGGAGTTCTCGAACCGGCTCCAGATGCTCGGGAAATCCGCCGGATTCGTGTTTCAGGAAACGTCGCAGAGCGGCACCAATCCCGCCATGGTCAGGCTTTCGGGGCACGGGACATATCGGTCCGTCGCCCAGCTTCTCAACCATGCGGCAATCAATCCGGCCGTCATCGTGAACGGCATCCGCCTGTCCCTGCGGGATGACGACCGCATCGATGCCGTCATCGAGCTTGCCGTGCGCAGCGGGGCCTGGTCTGGAAATCCGGATTCGCGCGAGCCGGTTGAACCGGTCGTCGACACGTCCAGGTCGCCGGTTCTCGGGAAAGCCGCGTTGTTCGGGCAGCCGGCGCCATCGGAGAAACCGGCCGTCCAGCGCCCGGACATCCGGTATCTCGGATACTACTCCGGAAAAGGCCTGCCGACCGGAATCATCGAGGAACATCTCAAGACGATGCTCGTCCAGCCGGGGGATCGAACTCCCACGGGCCTGCACGTTCAGAGCATAGACCCCGACGGGATGGTGGTGCGCGCCGCCGGGGAAAAGGGGAACGCATGGGTCATACCACTGGAAATATCTCACTGAGTTTTTTTCTGACGGTCGCCCTCCTGCTTGGCCAGCGGTGTCCCGCCGAGACTCTGAAACTCGCCGATGCCCCCCTGAGCCAGATCATCGAGTTGTACTCGAAAGCGACGGGGAAAAACGTGTTCGTCGACGAGACGGTCCAGCAATCGCGCAAGGTCACCGCGCATCTCCAGGATATGGACATCGAAGAGGCATTCGGGATCGTCCAGAAGACGATCGGCCTCGAAAGCTGCCCCGTCGGCTCGAACACCCTGCTCCTGTATCCGCCGGAGCGTGCGCAGAAATACCGCCCCGAGATGCAGCCGTTCGTCGTTCGAATACCAACGGGTATAGATTCGAAATGGATCCTCGGGCTGATCAACGGGGTACTGCCCGCGATACGGGTGACGCC
The DNA here is from genome assembly GCA_036567845.1 of Candidatus Ozemibacteraceae bacterium. GTDB lineage: Bacteria > Muiribacteriota > Ozemobacteria > Ozemobacterales > Ozemobacteraceae > MWAR01. The sequence continues at coordinate 2,120 of DATCTT010000141.1, forward strand.
GGCCGCCGGCGATCAGCGGGCTCTTCTCGCCTTCGGCTCGAGATACGAGATGGACAGGATCGGCGACCTCACGCACCGACTTCCCGAGCTGCGTATCCGCCGCGATACCCGTCCGATGCCCGAGGCCGAAGCGAAACTTGCGGCCACGGAACTGAAACCCGAGGAAGTCGAACTCGCCTGCGATATCGGCGGCCTGACCTGGAGCGGATCGGAGCGGGCGGTCCGGGTGTTCCGGGAGAAGCTTGCCGCGTGGAAGACACGGACGGCATGGGGCGGGGAGGTGTTCACCCCTGCCGCGCTCGCCTCACAGCAGGCTTTCAAGGCGGCGGAAACGATCAAGGGACGGGCGGTCATCAGCGATCTCGGCGGGTCCGGTTCCCTGCTCGTCGAAGGCCCGGCAGCCGACCGGAAACGGATTCTGGAAATTCTGGCGCAACTCGACCGGCAGTCCCGGAAACGATGCAGGGAAGTCCTGCTCGGGGAGATGAAGCCGGAGACGGCCAGGGAAGCCCTCAAGGAGCTGAACGTCGAAACGCTCGGGGAACGCCGGATGGTGCTGATCGGCAGGGACGATGCCCTCACCGATGCGGAAGCGGTCCTGGCGAGTCTGGGCCGGAATCGCAAACAGGTCGTCATCAAATTCCGCCTTGCCGAGATCACGAAATCGAAGCTGAAGACTCTCGGCATCGATCTCGACAAGAAATCCTATGGATACGGCGAGATCAGGGATTTTCACGGCAGAGATTCGCTGCCGCTTCTCTTGCAGGTCCTGAACGAGGGGAAGGAAGGGAAAATCCTGGCGGAGCCGAATCTGCGCGTCATCGAGGGCGAAGAGGCAAAAGTGACGATCGGCGACCGCATCCCGCTCGAAGTCGCCGCCACGGCGCAGACCGACTCCGGCTCGACGCTGAAACTGAACACCCAGCTGAACTGGGTGGATGTGGGCATCAAGATGACGGTGAGGAATCTCGCGGTGAACCCGGACGGCAGCATCCGCATGGGTCTCAAAGGCGAGGTCAGTTCGGTCGTGGCGACCACGAAGCAGGGGTATCCGCAGATCAGGACCCGGGAAGCCGAGAGCACGCTGCGGGTGAACGACGGCGGGCTGATCGTCATGGGCGGCCTGCTGAGCCGGGAAGAGCGCAGCAATGCCAACAGGATTCCCGTCATCGGCGACCTGCCCCTGTTCGGCGGCCTGGCCCGGAGCCGGGACCGGCAGAAGCTCGAAACCGAGATCATCATGATCGTCTCGGCCCGGCTGGCGGAGGATTGAGAAGCCGGGCGTCCGGCGGGGCTTCGATTTGTCGGATTTGACGCCGATAGTACCGACAGAGATATTTGTACTATGCCGATAACACCGATCGATATAAAGACCAATCTGATGGCGAACAACGACGCCAGCAGGATCCGGGAGGGTCAGAAGGCTCAGGAGGGGGGGCAGGCTGCCCAGATCTCCCAGCAGCAGCACAAGGACCAGCAGAAGATCGAGACGGTCCAGAACCCCCAGGCGGCCGAGCACCGCGCTATCCGCAAGGAAGACGAGGATGCCGAACGCGGGAAAGAGCAGCCCGACAACCCGCCCAAGCCCAAGGAAGCGAAGCCGGATGCCGAGGACGAAAAAAAGCCCGAACCGATCCCTGACGGGGTCCGCGGCATGAAGATCGACATCAAGATATGAAACCGGCCGCGCTC
>DATCTT010000142.1:0-8446 GCA_036567845.1 Candidatus Ozemibacteraceae bacterium
GGCTGGAGTTCGCGCGGCTCGAGCGTGCCGTCGCTCGCCGAAGCCTGGGGCCGGACGGGCTGGGACACGTAAGCGCGGACACCGACGAGAAGATGCCCCACCTTCTCCTTCAGCGCCTGTTTCTCCTGACGCAGGGCGTCCAGGGCGAGGGCCATCTCCTGTTCGCGGTTCTCGGCAGCTTCGCGCTGCAGAACGGCCGCCTCGAGCTCAGCCTCCAGACGCCGTCGTTCGGCTGTGCTTGCCAGAACGGCCGCTTCGGCCTGCTCGTTTTCCGCCGCCAGGCGAGCCCGTTCGGAAGTCAGCTCGCGAAGCTGCTCCTCGAGCTTCGCCTTCGCTTCGGCCGTCGCGGCCGCGGTAGCCCGGACGGCCGCCATCTCGTCGGCGCGAAGCCTGTCCTGCTCGGACAGGGCGTTCTCGTTGCGCTTGCTGAGATCAAGGCGCATGCTCAGGTCTCTGACCTGGGCCTGATGCTGGTAGATTTCCTGCTTCAGCTCGGCGATCTGTCGGAGAAGGGCCTGGTTGGCCGTCGTCAGCTGTTTCTGTTCGAGCAGCGCATCAGCAAGATTGACCTTGAGCTGCTGGATTTCGCCTCGGAGGGCCTCATCGTCAGCCCGCCCCCGGACGATGTCGGTGATCTGAAGCTTGAGCTGCTCGATCTCGAGGTCGCGCTTCTGGATCTCGGCGGGGGAAACCACCTGCTCGAGTACGTTCCGCCGGAGCTGCTGCAGTTCGCTCTGGCGCTCGGCCGCAAGACGCTCTGCCTGATGCAGACGCTTCGTGAGAAGGTCGGGATCGGTTTCCGGATACCGGGAAAGCAGGTCGCGCAGCCGTCCGTTCTCCTCGCGCAGCCGGTCGAACTCCTCGCGTTCCGCCTCGGCCGGCTTCTGTCCACCAGAACCGAGGGCTTCGACCAGCCGTTCACGCTGCCGGGTCAGCTCTTCCAGTTTCCGCGCGAAGGCTTCCTGTTCCCCGGGAGCATGGCTCGAAGAAGAAGGCGGTCGGGTGCCCCGCGAGTCGGTCATGGATCAGAGGTTGGTTGCGCGCATCAGTGACGGTACAGGCAGACTGAAATATTGTCCGCACCGCCGTTCATGTTGGCACATTCAATCAGGTTCTGGGCAAGCTGCCGGAGATTGGCGTTGGGCTGGGATGCCTGCTTTTCAACCATATCCTTGACGGTGCGATCGTTCACGAAGCCGAACAGGCCGTCACTGCCGAGGATGAGCACGTCCCCCGTGAAAATCGGAATCCGCGAGGTATCCGGCTGAACTGTGGGGGCGACTCCGATGGCACGGGTGATAATATTCTTATTCGGATGGTTCGCTGCCTGATCTGGAGTGATTTTGCCTGTGTCGATCATCTCCTGGACGAGCGAATGGTCGTGGGTGAGCTGTTTCAGACGCCCCTCCCTGTGCATGTAACACCGGCTGTCACCGACGTGGCACAGGTTCAGCATGTCCCGGGAAACGACGGCGAGCACGACGGTTGTCCCCATGCCCTCCATCTCGGGGTTCTCCTGGGCCTTCCGGTAAATCGCCTCGTTGGCTTCGAGACAACACTGGGATAGCAGTTCACGGAGATCAGAGCCGAGCAGGGTTTCTGGGGATTCCGAAAGGAGGCCCGACATCAGCTTCTGCTTGACCGTCCTGATCGCCAGGGAAGAGGCATACTCGCCTGCGGCCGCACCCCCCATGCCGTCCGCGAGAAGCAGAGCGGTGAACGATTCGGTTGTGCCGTCCATCCGGCTGATGCGAAGCTGAAAACTTTCAGTGTAATCCTCATTGTTCGGGCGCACCATACCCTTGTCACTCAGCGAATAGAAATTCATTCGTTTCCTCTCTGACGGGACTTGATGCCATTCTAACGTCAGGATGAAGGCAAGTCAACGCACCCACCGCATGTTGGACGGGAAGGGGGCAGTTCGATCCAGTCGGGTAGCGATGGGAGTTTGAGAGCTGCCCTGCGGGGCAGGCTTCCCCGGAGCTTCGTGGGACCGCGGCGGTCGGCGAAATCCCAGGCCGGATACGCCATTGGCGGAAGACGCAGCCCGACATGCGGATGGACGGGAAGGGAGGGACGGCGGGTATCGAGGCGCGCTGGAAATCCCATCTCGGTGCGGGGTTTCAACGGTGGCGCCGGGGAGTGTGGAGTCGGAATGGTTGCGGCAAACACGGCGGGGGGGGCCGGGCGTTTCGTGCCGAACGGTTCCGGGATCCTCCCGGGCGTGTTTACAGGCTGTTGATCGGAGATCGGATGAGGAAAACACTCGGCCCGTGGGAGAGGTCGGGGGACCGGCAGCGGCATCGACCGGGAACGGGGCAGGGGAATTGCTGCCAGGAAACGGCTAACTGTGTGTTCACGGGCCGGGTCGGTGTAGATGTGGGAATGAGGGTGGCCTCCGGACCGATACGTATCAGGATCGGCAACGCGACGTCGCCAGCGGCCCGGGAGGATGATGAGATGCACCTCGGTGGCATGGAGAGACGGGAAACCCGTGACAGGAGAATATGCGGGTGGATACCGATGCGGGATCCGGAGTTCTACGGGGGATCCCTTCACGAATCGCTCCGTGGATCGGTTGGATGAGGAGAATGAAAAGCTCGGGAAAGACGAACGTATACCGGAATCGGCTGTCCGAGAGTCGGTCGCGAAGCTTCTGACACGCGGGGGGGAGCGAAATTCCGGTATTTCGCCCCGCGACACATCGACGGAGCGGGGCCGGCCCGTGTGGCAGGTGCCAATGTCGAATTCAGGCGTCCGTTCCGAACGGCTCCATTGTAGTGTGTGGATTTCGTTGCGGACGTACGAAGGGAGGTAAGGGATGTCGGCAAACGCAATTCCCGTGAATCGTTCCGGCATCTCGTCCACCCCGGCGGCGTTGATGACGGGATCCGGGACGTCGTTGGCAGGAACGCGGGTGGCATCCGGAGTCGGAATACGCGGATCGGGAGAGTAGGGAAACTGGAGGTTGCGGAGACGTGCGGTGAACAGGCCCTCGAAATCGTGGACGCGGGGTGCTTGGGCTTCGAGAACTTTCCAGGAGTTTCTTTCCAAGGCTGGGAGGATTTCCGGCATCGACTCAGGGACAAGCTCCAGGAACGTGTCGATTGGGTTGGTAAGCCGGTCGTGAAGGGAAAAAACCTGGTCTGATACGGGGAGAGCGGGAGCGAGGAATGGTGTTGAAATGACCGGAGTGGTCCGGATGCCGACCAATGGCGGGGGGGAGCAGCGGAGGCTCTCCGGCCTGGGGAGCGTCAATGCCGCTGGAAGCGGGACTTCCGGGAATGTGCGGGGCGTGTCGAGGGCCGGACGGAGTGCGGCGCGGGCAAAGGCTATAAGCTCGGGAGGCGGAGGAGCCGCTGGCCGGGGGGGCGGCGTGACCTCGAGGTCGAGCTGCCGGTCGACATCCCGCCAGGGAGCCCGGAAAGCGGGACCAACAAAAGCTCCCGGTTCGCGTGCTTCCCTGTCGAGTCGGCTGGGATGGCTCGGCAGGAGCGTAACGGCCTGGGGATAGGCGGAAGGAATCCCTTCGGATTCCGGATGAAAGGGCGGAAGCCAGCGTCGCGGGTTCCGGAGGCTGTATGGGCTTCGCACGCGTTCCCGGTGCCGTAAGGCGAACGCCCCCGGGGCGGATGCCGCATGACCCTCCGGCTCCGGGAGCGGGAGGCTGGTGCGGCCGGCCGTCGTGCGGCCATCGACCGAGATGAGGGGGATGGCCGGGCCGGCCGGGCTCCGCCAGCCGGGCGTCATCCCCTTCCCCTCTGCTTCGCCAGGGCCGAATCGTGCGGCGGTTGGGGTGAACTCGTAGAACGAAGGCAGCAGGCGGATCCGGAGGCGTGGAAGGCGTCGCAGCCTGATCCATTCCGGGGCATCATGCGTGAACGGGCCGGTGACGAGACCGGAATCCGGAGTGTGGACGGATGCAAGGCGGGGGCGTTGCCGGGCGATAGAGACTCGTGCCGGCGGTGGCGGGGCACAGGTTTCCCGTTCCAGGGGGGCCAGAATGTGCCGGAGGACCGTTGCGCTCCAATAATATGAATAAAGATATATATCAGGAGGATGGATATTGGTTGGAGGCGTGAAACTGTGGTGTTCCAGTCCCGGGCGTGGTGCGGCGAGACGGACACGCCGGGGCGGGGGAGGAAACCTCCAGGACGAAAGGTGGGTCTCGAGAGAGAGAAGGTAGTTGCGGACGGAGTGGTAGCGGCGCGGCAGGGAAACGGCCGCCCGGATCATGCGTGGCAGGAGCGTGGCGTCTCCAACGTGTCTGGGAAGATGGAGCGGGCGCAGTTGGCGGAGTCTGGGGGCCGAAGCGAGCAGCACCATCGGTTGAACGGGTTGGCGGATCTCCTCGTAATATGGTGTTGGAGACGGCGGCTGGGGGATGAAGGGAGTTGTAAAGGACCGCGGCTGGCGGCAGGTAAGGTTCCCCCAGGCAGGAAGGGTTGGTTTGTGTATAGATATAAGTATGATATCATTTCGGGAAAGCCCGAGGGAAAGTGCAGGCGGAGGGGATGGCGGTCGGAACGGGACGCTGGAGATATCCTGGGGCTTCTGAACGGGGTGAAGCGTCTCGAATGCCGGGAGGCGGGGGGGCGTGGACCTGAGAGGGCGGAACCCGGCGGCCAGAATGCCTCTCGGAGATGAGGCCGCGATCCTCGTCTGACGAGCCCGCGGAATGGGGGGAAGAGCGGCGACCGTCTGGAGGGACGTGGGAACGAGTGGGGCGAAACCAGGCGGGCCGGGGATGAAAAAACGCTGCTGATTCCAGGGGGCGGGATTGAACCGGAGACGCCGCAGAGGCTGGAACGCGGAAGCGGGCCAGGATTTGAAGGGCCTCAGCGGATGCTGACCCGGTATTCCCGCAAGGCGTGCCCGTGCAATCGGTGCGAGGAGGGACGATGGCGGGTAGACAGTCCGGTCCGGATGGGGAATAGAGGAGGACGGGAGGAGACGGGGAGACGTGACGGCAAGGGTGTCCGCGATATACAGACGATCTGGCGCGGAAAAACTGGATTGGAGCGAGTGCAGGATGACCTCTTCCGGGGTGCGCGGGGCGTGGTGCATCCGCAGGGGGCGTTCCAGGATGTCGAACGCCGGCATGTGGGAGAGGAGCTGATCGGTCGGAAAGCGACAACTCGGCAGCGACGGGAGGACTGGATGGTGAAGAAAGAGAGGAGCAGGATTCCAGTCATGCTGGAAGGGCCACAGAACGAGCTTGTAGAGTTCCGGGGCAACGAAGTTCGGTGGGGTTTCCGGCAAGCGGGGGGCAAAGAGGGGTGGTGGCAGCTTGGGCGCGGGATGGGTTCGGGCAGGGACTTCGAGAAAGAGGAAGGGCGTGCGGCGTGGCGTGGTGATCCAGGACCGCCAGAGGATCCTGTCGGGCTGCTCCTGCTGGGGATAACGGGAAAGGGTGTCGGGCTCCCGGAGTATGGGGGATTCCGAGGCCGATGAGAAACGCCGCAAGCGGAGATGCTCGAAGATCGAGAGAAGCATCCGGTGAGAGAGCCGCGGGCGGTGGAGTTCCGGTTCATCCCGCGGTGGAACGTGCGTGGGGGTGTAAGGGGCCTTGTCCGCCAGGGGCATGCCGGATGGGGCAAGCCCTGGAATCGGATGAAGAAAGAGCAGTGGACATGCCCGGAGAGGGGCGGGACGGTAGCCCACGAGGGGAGGGCATGCCAGTCGGGACGCGGGGATATCGGGGGGGAAAAGATGGTCCGGGGTGGCCTCGAAGGCGAGGCGTGGGGGCGAGAGGCGCCGGGCGGGCAGATGCCGGAATAAAATATCAGGGCGAACAGAAAAACAATGCTGGCCTTCCTTCCCAGCGGTCGCGACCGGAAACAGGAGTTTACCGGAAAACAGGGAGCGAGCCGCATGGCTGACGACGCGGCGGGCGACAGGAAATCTGCCGGCTTCGATCGGGCAGACGGCATCGAAAACCGGCTCGGGGAGGTTGCCCAAATGCGAAAGACTCATGACGGGTCCTTCGATACGAGGCGGGTGAGAGAGGCCTGGGTGAGCCTGACCGCCTCCCGGAGATCCTGGACCCGGGTGAACATCAGGGTTTGTTTGCGCTGGAAATTCTGGCGGATCCGACTAGGGATCCCCGGTACGGGGCTCCCCCGAATCTCTTCGGGAGCATGCGTGATCTGCATTGCAAGGGGAATCCGGTCATTCGAGGGGCGGCCGGTGCGGCGTCGGGACGGTTCATTGAAGGTGATGGGCCTTGCCAGGTGTTGTCTGCAAAGAACGGCCAGATGTGAAAAGAGGAGGTCGACCCCGGAAAATTTCGGGAACCCGAAGGTGCCGCGGCCGCCGAGCAGCTCCGGGAGATAAACATGATGCCGGAGGGGGAGGGAGGCAACCCTGGGCAAGGGACGGGATTCGAGGTGTTTCCGCTCGTGAAGGGTCAGACCGGAGAATGCTTCGTGCGGCAGGGGAAGGATGGAGTGGGGGGCCTCATTCGGGGCCAGATCAAACGGTGTCCGGTTCGTATCGATGTCGATCCGGTTGAAGAGCGAATAATACGGGGGAGCCGCAGGAAGATCGAGGTGAGGCCCTGCCAGGGCAGGGCCGGCTGCGGCTGCCTGGTGGAACGGCCAGTCATGGGCCGGGGACTTCGGAACGATGTTGCCGTGAAGCTGAAGGTGAAGAGGGTAGGATGTGAGAAACCGGTAGGGGCGGGGAATGTCGTGGAACCATGCTTCGACGGGCTGGTAGCCATGAAGGGAAAACTCCCTGGCCGCACGGACGACATGGGACATTCCGACCTCGCGCGGTGTCTGGGTGCGGGAGAGACCGGGGTCGAAGGAAATGAACGAGCCGATGCTCCTGCGCACTCCGAACCCGGGAAGGGGAAACTGATTGTCGGGCTCGTAGAGATGCCGGTATGCCGCCCGGGATGCCTGGGGGACCCGGAAGGCTGCGCGAAGCGGGCCTGCGACGGGAAGCCAGGCCGAACGCCAGGCCTGGCTGACCCGGCGTCGAAGCTCCAGGGCCGGAAGCCTCAGCAAACGAAGGATATCCGTCTTGTCGGGGATGATCGGAAGGAAGGGTTCGGAGTGGTGACGATGTACTCCAAGATATATATCTATTGATGTTTCTGACCATACGGAGGGAAACACCGACCGGACAGAAGATTCCGATGAGCTGACACACTGGAATGGGAGGCTGCGAAGGGCATGAGAGAACGGGCGAAGCTTGACCGAAAAGGCTGTCGTGCGTTTTGGCTGGGTCAGCAGAACTTCGGCGACGGGGGTTCCGGGATGGACCGGCGGCATCATCGGCAGGAAATGCTCGAAGCTGATGGGATGGGAATGGGGAGCGGACGGTGGGAGAGTCGTGCGATGCAGGAGGGAGCCCCAGCGGATGTCCGGGAGGTGATGTCCGATCAGAACGGGTGCCATGCCGAATCTGACAGGAAGAGAAAGCGGGGCGGGTTCGAGATAGGCCTCCGGTCGGTGTTGCGTTCGAAACGAGGGACGGCCGAGGGTGACGCCGGTCGGAAGAACGACGGCATCGAGCAGTTCCGAGCAGTTGAAGTGCAGATGGAGCAGCGGAGGGAGAGTCACGGCCGAGACCGGGATGGCGATGTGAGGCGGCGTTGCCGGGGTGATCCGGAGGAGTGCCATCACGAAAGTTGAGCCAGGGAAGAGAAGGCCGGGCGGGCGCATGCGACTGATGCCGGTGAGCTCGGTGCCCGGCTCGCAAGACGGCGGCCAGATGATAGTCCCAGGGTGGCCGGACGGGATGGGAAACCGGTGACCGGCGGGGATGGCGGGATGGCGAAGATGGAGGGGGGCGCGGGAAAAAAGCGTTGTGACGCGTGGTGCCGTATCTTCGCGGGAAGGATGGCGGGCAACCGGCATCTTGGCCGGGGAGTGGGGGGCAAAACGCTCGGGGTGCCTGTCCGTGAACACCCACTGGGGGATGCGGAGTTCAGTGGGGGCCTGGATGAGCTCCCGGTCACCTGTGAAACGCCAGCTGCGGGTTTCGTGGAACTTGACGACGGGAGGCTGTACGGGGCGGAAGCCGATCGAGAACGGCTCGCGTTCGGCGCGTGGGACTGTGCCGGAGAAGCCGATCCGGGGATCGCGCGGGGCGGGCCTGTCCCAGCGCCAGAACGGGGCGTCGTGGCCGTTCAAGATGACGGAAACGGCGAATTCGGTCGGGATGTGGGCAGGTCGTGGCTGGGGCGCTGCTTCGGCGGGGCGGTCGGTGAACATCTTGCGCCGGGCGGAGCGTTTCCGGAACCCGAGCAGCTGATCGAGGGTCGGGATGTCGGCCGGGGCGATGTAGCCCCGCCACTCCGGTTTCGGCTCGCTCAAACCGTCGACATACATATAATATAAATATGTATGTATATCTGACCCCATGGAAGAGGCAAATCGGTCGTCGAACTGGTACTGGGGTTTGACCTGGATCGCCGGCGGGCGGGTGCGTTCGC
>DATCTT010000143.1:0-6027 GCA_036567845.1 Candidatus Ozemibacteraceae bacterium
CGCCGCTCGGGATGCGGGGGATGCCGCTTCCGCCGCCGGAGCGCGAGCAGCCGGCCACGCCGCCGCAACGGCTCACATGGCTGACCATTGCTTGGCGGCGGCAGAGTATGCTCTCCGTGCGGTCGAGCTCGGAGGAGGTGATGTCGGGAAGGAGCGTGCGTGGCAGGAACAGCAGCTCCCCGACTCTCTCCGCGATCTCGTGAGATCTACGCGGGCGCTCAGGAGCGGGAGAAGCCGCTGATTCCTGACCTGGGGAACATCATTCTTTCCAGGTGGATACGAGCTCCTGGAGAAGGTCGGGGCGGTTCGTCATGATGCCTTTGACCCCGAGTCTGATGACGTCGCGCATTTCGCTGGGCTTGTCGAGGGTCCATGCGATGACGCCCTCGATCGGAGGCTCACCCTTGTTGAAATTGTGGATGCGGGCGAGCTTCATGTCATATTGCAGGATCTTCTTGTAGATCGAGTAGCCGTTCAGGGTTGCGACGGGGCGGCCAATGGCTCCCCACCCAAGTTTCAGCTCGATTGCGCCGGCGACGGTCGAGAATTTTTTTCCGTTGACGATGACGACCCCGGGGAGCTCCTGATCGTGCAGGAGCGGCAGATTCGCTTCTGCCGCCAGAGGGGCGATTTCCGAGAGAATCGTGTGATACGGCGACATGAGGATGACACGCTGTTCCAGACCTCGTTCCCGGATGGCTTTCGCAACGCGGGTGATCAGCGGCTTCACAAACTCGGTCTTCCCGTCGGGGATCTTGATGTCGAAGAAAACCCGCTTCAGTCGATCTTCTCCGGCCATCCAGGTGCAGAACTCCTCGATGGTGGGGATGCGCGCGGAGAGCTTGAGGCTGGTTCCCGACCGTTCCGTTCGCCACGTGTACCCGTAATGCTCGCGGAGCTGGGCAAGGGTCAGCTCGGGAACGGGCCGCCGCATCGCGTTGCCGATGTTCGGATTGAACGGCCGCGCGAGAAGTCCCTGCTTCCCGGCCTGCCTGACGAGGGCCACGGTCGAGTTGGGGCTCCAGTCATGCCAGAGAACGACCTCGCCGTCCTTTGTCAGGGAAAGGTCCGTTTCGATGGCGTTTGCGCCGAGATCGAGAGCCTTTTTGAACCCGTCGAGGGTGTTTTCGATCGCGTGCAGTGGGGCCCCCATATGGCCGATGATGAGAAAATCCTCACCCGGGGCGCAGATACGCAGATCCTCTCCGGCCGCGAAGGCGGCTGCCGATGCCACGATGAGCAGCAGGACGGCAAGGAAAGCCCCGGAAAGCCAGATGCGATGTTTCATACACATCTCCTCGAACGGCGATAGAACACCGGTATCTGTCAAGTATACCCGGTATCTCATGCCCTTGGGGAAGGGCGTGCCGATCGATCTTCGCGGGGATTCCGAAAGAGAGCTAGCGTTTTTCCGGAACGGAGAGCCGGCCGTCCTCGATCAGGTTGATGAGCCGGAGGACGAGTTCCGTGAAACCCTTCGTGTCGACCTCGCGTGCGGAATCGTTGATAGTTGCGGAAAGAGTGTAGGTCGGCGAGGCGGAGGCCTTTTGCAGGGCCAGCGTGTAATTCAGCACTCCCGGCTCCGAACCGCCTTTGTAGGCGACGCGGTGCCACCGGGTTTTGTCGACGAGGCCGGGGTTGATGGCCGTTGCTGGATGATCGCGAAGCTCATGGATCACGCGGCACAACTCGTCCGTCGTGGCGAACCATTCGATGCTGTCTATGAAAGCGGGCGTCTGGGGGATATCCGAGACGGAAACGCTTGCCGTTCCAAGGGTGGCCAGAAGCTCACGGCGTCTGTCGGGGCCGGCCTTCGCGAATGTTTCGGCCCGGGCCTTGTCCGGCGAAAATTTGAGCCGGAACATCTCCATCGTGGTCAGGAACGGGCGCATCCGCCGGGGGGCGGCAGCTTCAACGGCTTCGCGGCCGAGGATCGTGATGAGATGGTCGGTTGCCGTGTTGTCGCTCATCGAGATCATCAGGTTGGCCAGGGTGGCGAGGGTGACGGGGGTGCTTGCGGGCCATTCCTGGCAGATGCCGGTTGGAAGCGTCTTCAGGTCCGGATTCAGACAGACCACCGTCTTGGGGGACAGGCGCCCGGCAGCCGAGGCCTGTTCCAGGGCCTTCAGGACATACAGCTTGAACGACGAACCGACGGCCAGAGGCCGGTCGGACTCGATCGCGAACAACCGGTCCGCATCGTCACGCCGAACGGTCACCGAGACGATGCCCGGGAGTTTTGCGAACTCGGCGGCAAGCGTCGTAGTGTCGTCGTTGAAGAGGCTCCAGGCACCGAACCAGATCATGTCGACTTTTCTATTCGCATCGATATGTATATTGCACGGCGCTTTGCCCCGCGTGAAAAGAAGATCGCAGGCTCCGTCACGAACGGCCGCTTCCCGTAGATCGCCCAGTTTCCCGCGATACAGGTCGCGGATCTCATCCAGTTTTGCTGCCGGTGCAAGCTTCAGCAGGTTTTCGGCGAACACGGCTGTGTGGTCCTTCACGTCGCCGGCAAAAAAGGCCTTTAGGACAGCGGATTCCAGGGTTCCCGGGGCTTCGGCGGAAGAGCCTGGGAGGGGGAGCCAAAGGATGATGGCGACGAGGAGCAGAAGGCGGCAGAGGCATTTCATCGATTCATTCCTCTCCGAAGAGAATCGGGGCGATCTCGGCAAGATCGGCGGATGGGCGGGAAGCATGGCACTGCATATAGGCCTGGTGAATCCGGTCGGGAGCCGCCGCGATCAGGAGTTCGTGCACCGAATCTCCGTCGCAGCCGAAGCTGCCGCGGAATACGAAGCCGGATTTAAAGGGCGGCTTGAGGGCCAGGCTGATCGAGAGGGGGATGGAATACGCTCCGGGCGGGATCCGCAGCTCGCTCTGCGAGATCAGCGAAACGTGCGTGCCGAACGAGACTTTGCCCGTCCATTCCGCCGATTCGCCCGGCATCAGCTGGGCGGAACAGTTCGGCCCGGGAGTTTCCATACTGCCAGAAATAAAAATATCCCTTCCGATGCCGCGCCCCATGTTCTTGAGCAGAACCGAAAGATTGCACTCGAGATACTCCCCCTTGACCAGGGTTTTTCCATAGAGCTTGCGATACGTGATGCGGGGCTGCGGACGCTTGCCGAACATGCCGGCGAGAACGGCGTGGGGGACGGGCATGAAGTCCGACCCGGCCCGCATGTAATACTGGACCTTACGCACAACCTGGTGCGGGGCGAGGTCGCTCTGGGGAATGAGCGTCACGACGAAGCCCTCCCCTGTGAAGGGGTCGACGATCGCGTGCAGGCTCACGTTCGGCACGGGGGGGATGGTGAGCCCCGAAACGGCCCCCTGGAGCAGGCTGAGGAATTTGAGCGGATCGCTGATGGGGACGACGCGCGAAGCGACATCCCCGAAGGAGGAGGCGCGGCAGTCGATGCCCCAGACGATCACGCCGCCCTCGGCGTTGGCGAAGCCCGAGAGGGCCTTCCCGAAATTGTCCCGGTCGTGGTCCGACAGTTTGCGGCCACGGCCGTTGTCGCTGGATCGCTTGAAATCCAGAAACAGCTCTTCGGATTTGCGGTTGTCGATGAACTCCTGGATCCCCGCCAGGCCGTCTGCAACGAGCTTGTCGAAGATTTCCCGCGCTCTGCTGATGGTTCCGATATCGTTCATGGCTTGCTCCCGGGGCATTCTACCACCCCCGCGGCTGTGGGAGAAGAATCCCCGGCTGGTTCACGGGTCGGGCTGGGCGAAGGGCGGCCGGTACCCGTCGCGGAAGGTGAAACTCTGGTGTCGGGAACGGTAGAACTCCAGGCCCAGCAGGCCGATGCGCGTGTCAATATGGATCGGAGCACCCTTGTTCAGTTTCAGCCCCGTCGTTCGATCTATATCCAGGACGATAATTTTTCCCTTCTCGTCCCAGGAGTCGACGACGAGCTGGTGTGTTTCGGACGAACCGCCGCTCTTTGTCCGGGATACATGCCGGGTGATATCGATGACCGTCGTGTCGCGGCCGACACTTTTGACCGGTATCAGGCCGTTGATGGTGACGATCGAGACATAAGCGGTCAGGAGGCTGAACACGACGTTGGCGAGCAGATCTCCGGGGGAAACCGTCTTCAGTCTCGAGAAATCGCTCGGGGAGAGATCCGCAAGCCGGACCGGCCGGCCGAACTTGGTGGTTCCGGTGAGGGCCTCATAGGCGGTGAGGAGAAAGCCGAAGATCCCGGCGAGGAAAAGGATCGATCTCGGAAACGGGCGGACCAGGGTGAATCCGAACCAGAAATGATTTAGAACGAACAGCAGAAGTGCCGGAATCACGATCATCCGGATGAACGCTCCCGATGTATTCGGCTTGTCTGTCATCGATTGCATCGCCACCAACCGGTTTCAGCAATTCTACCACGTCCCCAGTCCATTCCCAAAAAGACACGTCCGGCGGTTCAGAGAACGAACCGAATTCGCTATATGCGGTCAGGGCTGCGGGGGATTTCGCCGGCCGGAAGTCTGGACGGGATCGGGGAAAGCTGGTATGATGCACGCTCCGATATGGATACGTCGTCGTGGATCGTCGTTCTGGGCATCTCCTTCGCGCTGGGGTGCGACGCGTTCGCGGTCGGGCTTGCCGTGGGAACACGCATGCCCGAGCGCCGGGCGCGGTTCCGGCTCTGGTTCCACTTTGGGCTGTTCCAGTTCCTCATGACGATGGGGGGCTGGCTCGCCGGGCGGGTCATCATCCCGTATGTCGAGGCCTGGGACCACTGGATCGCCTTCGGCCTGCTCGCGTTTATCGCTGCGCGCATGCTGAGGGAGAGCTTTTCCCCGGAAGGGGAGGAGGAAAACGGGGAAACGGTGCGGAAGGATCTGACGCGAGGCTGGTCGCTGGTGGCGCTTTCCTTCGCCACGAGCTTCGACGCCCTCGGGGTCGGCTTCAGCCTCAGCATGACGGCCCGCTCGTTGTTCTGGGAAAGCGTCTGCATCGGCTTCATCGCTGCCGCCATGACCTGGGCCGGCCTCCATCTGGGGCGGACGCTGTCCATTCAGTTCGGAAAGCGCGTCGAAACAGTCGGTGCTATTATACTGTTTATTATAGCATTCAAGCTCCTGTCGATCTGACGGGACGATGACAAAACAAGGGGAGGCCGTCATGGCGAACAAACTCATCATCATCGGATCGGGGCCTGCCGGGTTGACAGCTGCGATCTATGCGGCGCGGGCGGGCCTGTCCCCTCTCGTGATCGAGGGCTTCATGGCGGGCGGGATGCCGGGTGGTCAGCTGATGACCACCTCGGAAGTCGAGAACTTCCCGGGCTTTCCGACCGGCATCTTGGGCCCGGAGCTGATGTCGAAGATCCGTCAGCAGGCGGCGCATTTCGGGGCCGAGTTCGTCACCGAGGACGTGAGCGAAGTGCATCTCACTCGCAGGCCGTTCACGGTCAAAACGTCCTCGAAAACGCTCGAAGCCCATGCGCTGATCGTCGCGACCGGGGCAAGCGCAAAGAAGCTCGACATCCCGTCCGTGCAGACGTTCTGGGGCAGGGGTGTTTCGGCCTGTGCCACCTGTGACGGCGCGCTGCCGATGTTCCGCAACCAGGTGCTCGCCGTCGTCGGCGGCGGGGACACCGCGATCGAGGAGGCGACGTTCCTGACCCGGTTCGCCTCGAAGGTCCTGCTCATCCATCGCCGCACCGAGTTCCGGGCGAGCAGACCGATGCAGGACCGCGTCCGGTCCCATCCGAAGATCGAGCTGGTGCTTGACTCCGTGGTGGAGGAGGTCGTCGGGGATCGCGCGATGACCGGGCTGCGCGTGAAGAACGTGAAGACGGGCGCCGTGACCGAGATGGCTGCCAAAGGCCTGTTCATGGCGATCGGCCACACCCCCAACACCGCTTTTCTGGGCGGCCAGCTCGCGGCCGATGAGACGGGCTACCTCGCCGTGAAACACCCATCGAGCCACACCTCCGTCGAAGGCGTCTTCGCCTGTGGCGACGTCATCGACCCCCACTACCGCCAGGCGATCGTCGCCGCCGGCTCCGGCTG
>DATCTT010000144.1:0-2711 GCA_036567845.1 Candidatus Ozemibacteraceae bacterium
CGTCGCCGCCCGGCCGGATGGCCTCGACGGGACAGACCTCGGCGCATTTGCCGCAGTCATTGCATTTGCTCGTGATGACAAACGGCTCACCTTCCCGGATCGCCTTCACCGGGCAGATGGCGAGACACGAACCGCACTCGACGCAGTCTTCACTGATGCGATACATGGCCTTACTTCCCCATGATCTCCTTTTCCTTGGTCTCAAGAACCTTGTTCAGCTTCTCGATGTGCTCGTCAGTCAGTTTCTGGATCCGGTCGACGGCCTTCTTGCTCTCGTCCTGCGTGATCGTGCTCTTCTTCTCGAGAGCCTTGACGGCGTCGTTCGCGTCGCGGCGCACGTTACGGATGGCGACGCGGAACTCCTCGGCCTTCTTCTTGCAGGTCTTGACGAGGTCATTGCGGCGCTCTTCGGTCAGTGGTGGGATCGGCAGCCGGATCACGTGGCCGTCATTCTGGGGATTGAGGCCCAGATCGGATTTTTGGATCGCCTTCTCGATCTCGCCGAGGAGGTTCTTTTCCCACGGCTGGATCATGATCGTCTTCGGGTCCGGGGCGGAAATGGATGCCACATGGTGCAGGGCCGTCTCGGCGCCGTAATGGTTGACCGTAATGCGGTCGAGCAGCGAGGGGGTCGCGCGCGAGGTGCGCATCGTCGCGAAATCCTTCTTCAGCACCTCGATCGACTGAACCATCTTGTCGGTGCTTTCCTTGATGATCGAATCGATAGTGGTCATAATCCTCATCTCTCCTTGTTGTAGTTGGTCATTCGAGCGGTCCGTCACGCCTCGACAACGCGTGTACCCAGGGCTTCCCCCTTGCACGCCCGCAGGAGCACGTGGGGTTCGGCCATCGATAGCACCAGCAGCGGCATACGATTGTCGCGGCACAGGGTGATCGCCACGAGATCCATCACGCCGAGCTGCCGGTCGAGGACTTCCCGGTATTGTATCGTATCAAACTTCTTTGCGCCAGGGTGCGTCATCGGATCCGCATCATACACCCCGTCCACCTTTGTCGCCTTGATCAGCACGTCACAGCCGGTCTCGATCGCGCGCAGGGCCGCGGCCGAGTCAGTGCTGAAATACGGGCTTCCCGTGCCGCCGCCGTACAGGCAGACGATCCGCTCATCGAGCGCCTCCCGGACCCGGTCGATCGTGTAGGTCTCGACCAGAGGCGACATCGGCGTCGCGGAAAACACCTTTGCCCGCACCCCGGCCGCTGCAAGATGGTCGGCGAAGCAGACGGCGTTCATCACGGTGGCAAGCATCCCGATCGTGTCGGCGTGGTGCCGTTCGAGGGCGGGAAGGTGGCCGCGCGCGCCCCGGAAGAAGTTCCCGCCCCCGATCACGAGGGAAGGGGTGATGCCGTGCTTGGTCAGCTCGGCCACAGCCGCCGCATAAGCCTCGATCGCCGCGCGGTCGAAGCCGAACCCGGAGCCTCCGCCGAGCATTTCCCCGCTGAGCTTCAACAGCGGCCGCCTGAAGGACGGTGTGGTTCTCGACACGTGTCATCTCTCCTTTAACCGCCCCGGCATTTTAGACCGGGACGAATATATCGTCAGATATGAAACAGAGACGCCCCGAAGGGCGTCTCTGAAGGGATCACGGGAGATCAGAACGGCAACGTTCCGGGCTCACGTCGGCTCAGCCGCAGCAGGCGCAGCAGGTCTCGGCCTTCGGAGCCTCGGTGGTGGTGGGGCGCTCGCCGAGGACCCAGCGCCGGAAGGTGCCGACGGTGACCGTGCCGCCGAGCTTCTTGCCGAGCTCGTTGCACAGATCCTGGATCGACTTGGTGTCGTCCTTCACGTAGGCCTGGTCGACCAGGCAGTATTCCTTGTAGAACTTGTCGATGCGACCGTCGACGATCTTGGCGAGAATGTTTTCGGGCTTGTTGGCATTCTTCGGATCGTTCTTGATCTGACCAAGGATGACTTCCTTCTCGCGCTGGACATCGGCGGCGGGAACTTCGGTCCGGTCGGTGTAGCGGGGCTTCATCGCGGCGGCCTGGAGGGCGATCTCGTGGGCCAAATGCTTGACTTCCTCGTTCGCGGCAAGCGCCGGGCTCGAGGTGAGCAGCTGGACGACGACGCCGATGTTGCCATCGCCGTGCACGTAAGAGTCGAACATCCCGTGCTTGCCGGCCGGAACGGTGATCCGTTCGAGGCGGCCCATGGTGATGTTCTCGCCGGTCTTGGCGATCAGGCTCTTGCGGGTCTCTTCGACCTTCTGGCCGTTATGAGTGGAGGCATCGAGATCGGCGATGGTCGCGATCTTCGGGGTGTTCAGTGCGTGCTGGGCCAGCTGGGCGATGAAATCCTTGAACAGCTCGTTGCGGGCGACGAAATCCGTCTCGCAGTTGATCTCGAGCATGATCGCCGCATGGCGGTCGGCCGACAGGCACGGATAGACGAGACCCTGGGACGTGGCACGGCCGGACTTGCCGTCAGCCGAAGCGAGGCCCTTCTTGCGGAGATAATCGACGGCGGCTTCGACGTCGCCCTTGCACTGGACTAGGGCTTCCTTGCACTTCATCATCCCGGCGCCGGTCTTCTCGCGCAGTTCGGATACCATCTTGGCATTGATTTCCATCTTGTACTCCCTTTATGCGATTACAGCGGTGATTGGGAACCGCGGGTGTCGGTCTTACTCGATGACCAGCTTCTCGGCGCCTTCCTCGGCGACCTTGGTAACGGTCGCGGCGGCGACGGGGGC
>DATCTT010000145.1:0-3248 GCA_036567845.1 Candidatus Ozemibacteraceae bacterium
GGGGCCGGAGCAGCGGCGTCCTGAGCGAAAACCGGGAGAGCGAACGAGGCAACCATCAGAGAGAGAATCAGAGCGCGTTTCATTATCTTGAAATCTCCTTTATGTGTTTTCGAGGTCGAACCTCGATCAACGATATCGCAAAGGTGATGCCAACCTTGAAATTTTGGCTTGTACACTCATTTTCTCGATTTGGTACCCTGCGAATCGCGGAAGTTTCCCCATCTGCGGCTGTGGAAATTTCCTCATTCCCGACCGAAATGCGTATTTTTCCCCAGCGACTGGCGGGTTTCCGCCTCCTGCGAGCCCGAAGGCACCATCAGGCGTCGGCAAGGCCGTATTTCTTCAAGCGGTACCGCAGAATGTCACGGGTCATGCCGAGCAGCTTGGCCGCCTGGGACTGGTTTCCCTTGCACCGGGTCAGGGCTTCCTGGAGATACCTCCGTTCGATCTCATCGAGGTGGCCGTGCAGATCCATCCCCCCCTCGGGAATCGGCACGATCTCCTGAAGGATCGTCCGGGAAGCAGGTGCCGGAATCTGCCCGTTCTGCCCCCCCAGTCCGAGACTCGCGGCCGTAATCTGTTCTCCGGTCTCGAGAATCACGGCACGCTCGATGCTGTTTTTGAGCTCACGGATGTTGCCTGGCCAGTGGTACGTGTTGATCAGCTGGACGGCACCATCGGCAAAACCGTTGAGCCGGCGTTTATATTTCGAAGAGTATACTTCAAGGAAGTGCTCCGCAAGCAGCATCGCATCCCCGTTGCGCTCGCGAAGAGGAGGCAGGAAGATCGGCACCACGTTCAGCCGGTAGAACAGGTCTTCCCGGAACTCCCCGTCGCGGACGGCCTGGGAAAGGTCCCGGTTCGTGGCCGCGATGATGTTCAGGTCCACCTGAATCGGCCGGTCACCCCCCACGCGCCGGATCTTCTGTTCCTCGAGGGCCTTGAGAAACTTCGTCTGGATCGGGAGCGGCATCTCCCCGACCTCGTCGAGGAACAGCGTGCCGCCGTCGGCCAGCTCCATCAGGCCTTTCTTCGTTTCGGTCGCCCCGGTGAAGGCCCCTTTCTCGTGGCCCAGCAGTTCGGATTCGAACAGATTCTCGGGAATCGCGCCACAGTTGATCTCGATGAACGGCCCTGTCGCCCGCGGCCCGATCTGGTGCAGCGCATTTGCGGCCAGGCCCTTGCCGGTGCCGCTCTCTCCGCCAAGGAGAACGACTCCCGCCCCCGCCTTCCCGATCCGCTCGAGCGTCTCGATCACCTCCCGCATGCGCGACGAGTGGCCCAGCACGGAATACTTCGGCTGGCGCTGGGCCCGTTCCGTCGAGAGAGAGGCAACGACCTTCTTGAGGCGTGCCGCCTCGAGGGCATTTTGTATCGTAAGCCGTATCTTTTCGAGGGTGAACGGCTTGAGAATGAAGTCGAACGCGCCGGTCCGGATCGCCATGACGGCCGTCTCGACGTCGGCAAACGCCGTCACCATGATGACCTGCACGTCCGGATCCAGCAGTTTCAGCTTTTCGAGAAATGCCGTCCCCTGCATGCCGGGAAGCCGGACATCGACGACGGCGGCATGAAACCGCTGCTTCTCGGCAACCGGCAGGGCCTCCTCGGCGCTCTCGTATGCCCAGACCCGGTAGCCGCTCCGTTCCAGGTCGCGCTTGAGTCCCCACAGGATCAGTTTTTCGTCGTCGATCAACAGAAGGTCATGCATGGGTTTCCGCTCCCCCGTTTCCTCCGGCGTCTCCGGGAGTCGCCGGCTTCACATCCGTTCCGATCTGCGTGGTGGAAAAACTCGTGGCGCTGGGTGCAATCGACGGCGCGACGGGAATCACCTCGATCCGCCGGGGCAGGTCGAGCTCGAATCTGGCGCCCCCCAGGCTGCTCCCGAGAACGGCCCGGGCCGCCCCCCCATGGCTCTCGACGATTCCAGCCACGATGGCGAGCCCCAGCCCTGTCCCCTTGGTCTTCGTCGTGAAGAACGGATCGAAAATCCGCTCGAGCTGGTCCACGGGAATGCCATGGCCCGAATCCTCGATCACAATACGCACGCCGGCCGCGCAGGGCTCTGCCGAAACCCGGATCCGGCCGTTCTGATCGATCGCATCGATCGCGTTCGTCAGCAGGTTCAGCAACGCGCGATGGAGCTGGTTGCGATCGGCCACGGCTTCGTTCAGGGCCGGCGGGATATCTATATTTAAAAGTATTTTTCTTTCCTCAAGCCAGGACCGCAGCAGAATGCGAAGCTCATCAAACAGCTCCGTCCATAGCATCGTTTCGGGGTTCAGCGAACGCGGCCGGGCGAAGACGAGCAGATCCGAAATGATGTTGTTGACTCGATAGACTTCCTTGAGGATCTCGGCAAAAATCTCCCGATCGGGCCCATCGGCGGGATAACCGCCCTGAAGGGCCTGGATCGCGGTTCCAATCGCCGCCACCGGGTTGCGCACCTCATGGGCGACAGTGACGGCAAGCTGCAGCATCGAGGTCAGCCGCTTCTGCTGTTTGCCGAACGCAATGTTCATCTGATTGAACGTGTCGATCAGCTCGCGCATTTCGGGAGCCCCGGCAGGTATAACAAAGGGGGTCTTGCCCGGCTCGCCTGGGCTGCGCATCACGTCCATCAGGCTCCTCAGGGGAGCCATCGCGGCCCGATGCAGATAAAACGCGAACGAAAGCCCGGCGGCAAGAACCAGGCCGGCAACCCAGAGAATCGTACCGCTCATTGCATCGAGCTGCTCGCGCATCGCGACATCGAGCTGGCGGCGATTCACACTTTCCTGTTTCAGCAGTTCGCGGATCTGTTCGTGGAGGCGAGTCCGAGCGGCCTTGATCCGCTGCAGCGTGGCCGGCGAAACAGCCCCGACGGGGAAGTTCGGGTTGATGGTGTAGGTCGCGTTCTGAAGCAGTTCGGCCATCTCGACCCGCGTCCGATCGAGCCGTGCGAACTCGGCTCCCTGCTGGCGGAACTGCCGCAGGTCCTTCGCGCGGTCGAGCAGGGTGTCAACCCGTTGGCTGAACTCGAAATAATGCCGCCAAGTCTGCTCGGAAAGATACTGGTCGAACGTCTCGGAGGTCTGGAACAGATCGAACAGGTCGTTCTGCACCTGACTTCCGACCATCAGCACGTCGTCAGCCACCCGCAGATGGGCAGTGGCATCGATGACATTAGAAAACCGGCGAAGAGCCAGCCCCATGAATGCGACCATCAGCACGCAAAGCAGCAGTGACGCGAGAACCACGCGCTGCGA
>DATCTT010000146.1:0-2913 GCA_036567845.1 Candidatus Ozemibacteraceae bacterium
CGGCCAGCGGGGCGTTTGACCGCGTCATCGTTGCCACCGACAGCGACCGCATCGTCGCAGCCGTAACGGCCGCGGGCTTCGAGGCACGCCTGACCGACCCGGCCCTGCCCTCTGGCACTGCCCGGACAGCGGTTATATCTGACGATATGGTTTACGACGTTTACGTGAACGTCCAAGGCGACGAGCCCCTCGTCGACGCCGAGGGGCTGAAACGCCTCACGGCGGCGTTCGCCGACCCCTCGGTCGGCATGGCAACCCTGTGGTATCCGCTCGCAGAGAGCGACCACGACAACCCCAACGCTGTCAAGGTCGTCGCCGACGTCCGGGAGGACGCCCTGTTCTTTTCGCGCAGCCTGATCCCCCACCCCCGGATCCGGGACGGCTTCGCCCCAAGAAAACATATCGGTGTCTATGGATATCGCCGGGAAACCTTGCGCCGACTCGTTTCCCTGCCCCCCTGCGACCCCGAACGCATCGAAAGTCTCGAACAGCTCCGCGCCCTGTATCACGGCATCCGTATCCGGCTCGTGCCCGCTTCGCGCGAGACGCTCGGCGTCGACACGCCGGCCGATCTCGAACGCGTGCGGGCTGTCTTCGAAGGGAGGGCTTCCTGATGTCCCGCTTCGTTTTCGTCACTGGAGGCGTTCTGTCCTCGCTCGGCAAGGGAATCACCGCCGCGTCACTCGGCTGTCTGCTGAAGGCGCGCGGATTCAAGGTCACGATCATGAAGTGCGACCCGTATCTCAACGTCGATCCGGGCACGATGAGCCCGTATCAGCATGGCGAGGTGTTCGTCACCGAGGACGGAGCCGAGACAGACCTCGACCTCGGCCACTACGAGCGGTTCATCGACATGAACCTGACCCGGTACAACAGCATCACGACCGGCCAGGTCTACTCCCAGGTCATTGCGAAGGAGCGGCGCGGCGACTACCTCGGCGCGACCGTGCAGGTGATTCCGCATATCACGAATGCGATAAAAGAGATGATCAACCGGGTCGCCCAGATCAACGACGCCGACGTCACGATCGTCGAGGTCGGCGGCACGGTCGGTGACATCGAGGGCCAGCCGTATCTCGAGGCAATCCGCCAGATGCGCAACGACATCGGCCGCGACAAGGTCTGCTACGTCCACGTTACGTTTATCCCCTACTCCAAGGCCATCGGCGAGATGAAGACAAAGCCCACCCAGCACTCGGTGCGCGAGATGCGGGCAATCGGCCTCTCCCCCGACGTCATCGTCTGCCGCACCCAGAAGCCCCTCACCGCTGACGCCCGCTCCAAACTGTCGCTGTTCTGCGACATCGATCCGGACCACGTCCTCGAGGCCCGCGACGTCGACTGCCTGTACGAGATCCCGCTCGCGATGGAGGAGCAGGGGCTCGCCGACCGGGTCATGAAGAAGCTGCGCATCGAGGGCCAGGCCCAGCCCGCCGCGAAGGCGCTCGAGACCTGGAAACAGACGATCGTCGACCGGTTCCGGCGCAAGAAACAACGCAAGGTCCGCATCGGCCTCGTCGGCAAATACACCAAGATCGCCGACGCCTACCTGAGCGTCATCGAGTCGATCACCCACGCCTCGCTCGCCAGCGAAGACACCGGCCTCGAGCTGGTCTGGGTTTCGGCCGAGCAGATTGAGCTCGAGGGGGCGGCGAACCTCCTCTCCGAGCTCCA
The DNA here is from genome assembly GCA_036567845.1 of Candidatus Ozemibacteraceae bacterium. Lineage (GTDB taxonomy): Bacteria > Muiribacteriota > Ozemobacteria > Ozemobacterales > Ozemobacteraceae > MWAR01. Next base: position 1,675 of record DATCTT010000146.1, read on the forward strand.
CGGCGTCATCGTCCCCGGCGGGTTCGGAGATCGGGGTGCCGAGGGCAAGATCCAGGCGATCCGATACTGCCGCGAAAACCGCGTCCCCTTCCTCGGCATCTGCCTCGGCATGCAGTGCGCCGTGATCGAGTTCGCACGCAACGTCGCCGGCCTCGAGGGCGCCCATTCCAGCGAGCTCCATCCCGAGACGCCCCACCCTGTGATCAGCCTGATGCCCGACCAGGACGGCGTCCTCAAGGGGGGCACGATGCGCCTCGGCACCTACCCCTGCCGCCTCGCCGAAGGGACCCTCGGCGAACGCCTCTACGGCACGACCCTCGTCTACGAGCGACATCGGCACCGGTTCGAGGTGAACAACGAGTACCGCGCCCGCCTCGCCGGGAAAGGCCTGACCTTCTGCGGCACCAGCCCCGACCAGCGGCTCGTCGAGATGGTCGAGCTGAAGGAGCACCCCTACTTCGTCGCCTGCCAGTTCCACCCCGAGTTCAAGTCACGGCCCGGCAAGCCCCACCCGCTTTTCACCGGCCTGTTCGACGCGGCCCTCGCTCGCCTCGTATCCGATGGCAAATAATATCATGAACGATACCAAAGCTCGCTTCAGCCTCCGCGCCCATGCCGCGGGCGCCCCGTTCTTCCTGATCGCCGGCCCCTGCGTCCTCCAGGAGGCCGATGAGGCGCTCCTGATCGCCGAAACCGTGAAAACCGTCTCAGCGAGGCTTGGCCTGCCCGCCGTGTTCAAGGCGAGCTTCGACAAGGCGAACCGCACCTCGGGTGAAGGGAAGCGCGGCCCCGGCATGGAGAGCGGGCTGGCGATCATGGCCGAGGTGAAACGCCGAACCGGCCTGTCCCTCCTGACCGACATCCACCTGCCGGACCAGGCGGCTCCCGCGGCGGAGGTGTGCGACATGCTCCAGATCCCCGCCTTCCTCTGCCGGCAGACCGACCTGCTCCAGGCTGCTGCCCGCGTCTGCCGCTCGATCAACGTGAAGAAGGGCCAGTTCCTCGCCCCCACCGACACCCGCCACATCGTCACCAAGATCAAGGCCGTGAACCCTGATGCCGAGGTGATCCTGACCGAGCGCGGCACCTCATTCGGCTACGGCAACCTCGTCGTCGACATGCGCTGCCTGCCCATCATGAAAAAGTGGGCCGACGCCGTCGTGTTCGACGGCACCCACTCGCTCCAGCTGCCCGGCGCGTCCGGCGACCGCACCGGCGGTCAGCGGGAATTCATCCCCT
>DATCTT010000147.1:0-5863 GCA_036567845.1 Candidatus Ozemibacteraceae bacterium
TCGACCAGATCCTCGTATTCGATCCAGCAGTGGCCATTGTCCAGGGCTTCACGGACGCAGAAATTCAACCCAGCGCGGATACGAGGGGTGTGGTCCTTGGGGGTGCCAAGCTTGCGGGCGATCTTGTCGACCTTCTTGAAGCCGAATCCCCGGATCTCCCGAATGAGGATGTACGGGTCTTCTTTCAGGATATCGAGGCAGTTGCCGCCGAGTCTTTCGACCAGGGTGGTGACCTGATGATGGGTCAGGCCGAATGCCGACAGCCAGGCCATGACGGTGTTGACGCTACGGTTCTTCAACCATTCGTCACGCAGCCGCCGGGCCGCGTCCATGGGTAGCCGGGCTTTGAGCGCAATGCGCTCGGGGTCATTCAGAAGGGTTTCTTCAAAAGCGTCGCCGAAACTCTCGACGATCAATCTGGCCTTGGCCGGACCAATGCCCTTGATCTCCGGATGGTTGGCCAGATAGTGGATCAGCCCCTCCGGATCGAGTTCGAGGTCGTGCTCCATCCCGTCGACCTTGAACTGACGGCCGTATTTGGGATGGGTGGCCCACGACCCGAGCAGGACCACAGGCTGATTTTCCCGGGCGAACAAATTGCCCGCGAACTGGACTTCCTCACCGGTCGGGGTGAGCAGTCGGCCTGCGGAGAACTTGGGTCCGGCATAGTAAACGCGCTCTATTCTTCCCCGGAGTCGCGCCGGGTTACTCTCATTTCTTTTTGGCATCTCGCGATCCTCCGGTGAAAACGTGTCAGGTACTCCTCGACAAAACGGCAGGCGGCCTGCCGGTCCGAGCAGAAGTAGACGGGGACACCGAAGTCGACGACGATGGAGGCGACCGTTCCGATCAGCGCGTGCGGGTGGGCATCGCTGCGGTAGCGGCCATCGACCAGATCGCGAAAGTTGCACTCGACAACCACGCAGGCGGATTCGTAGGCGGAGAGCTTTTCTAGCTCGCGGTGAAACCGCTTTCGCCCCCGGATGACGGTGGAGACGAAATCCGTCAGGGATTTGCGCTCCACCGCCACCCGTTCCTCAAGGCCGACCAGTGAGTAATCACCGGCGGGCAGCGCCTTGCGAACCGCCGAAATTTTGTCGCTATCGAAGCTGTAGGGCTCCTGTTCGCGGGTGTCGACGACAACGGTGATCCGGTCCATCATCAGAACGGGATCATGTCGTCCATCGCCGCGCCGGGAGCCCCGGCATCGTCGGCCATGACAATGCGACGGTTGAAGTAGATGTTCTCGTTTTCACCGCGAGTGCGCTTGGTCACCTCCAGCTTGATGTTGAGAAGCTGCTCGAGGTGGCCCGGCAGGTCGGAGAGCTTCTGAAGCTGCAGCCCGCAGGTGTAGAGGTCCTGCTTGAGCCACTTGATGTTCTCGTTGCTGGCCATGACGTTGTTGCGCCAGAGCAGACGACCCTTGTGGGTCGGCGCGAGAATGCGCAGGGTCCACTTGAGCATGGGATTGCCCGAGGTCTGGGCGCGAGTCAGTTCGACCCGGTCGACGTTGACCTGGTACTTGCCGTCGGGGACAGCCTCGAACTCACGCTCCTCGACTTCGGCGGTTTCGAAGGCGTCATCAAACTGCGCCAGGTCGAGGTTGCTGTTGGATTGGTTTTCGTAGTGTTCCATGGTCGGATCTCCTTACTGTTGGGGTTTCGCCGCCGCACTCGCGGTCGGCTCCGGCTTCGGCCGGGCGGCACTCGCCGCAGCTCCGGCTGCCGTGTTGTTGAACGCTTTCATGAAGCTCGAAAAATCGAGGGGGATGACTTCGGGGAGTCGGCCGGTGCGGTCACCGGCGTCGTAGTTGGGACTGGGCTTGGTGCGCATCACGCGCTGCCAGACCGGCTTGCCGTCCTCGCCGGTTTTCATGTCCAGGTCGCAGAACAGGATCAGGTCCACCAGACCGGTGACCAGCTTCCGCGCCTTTTCCGGCAGCGTCGGCACGATTCGGGTGTGCTTGCCGGTCCGGGTCTCGATGTCCCGTTCCTGGGAGTGGGAGATCAGGATCAGCCCATAGGGCAGGAAGGCGAGCTTGTTGATGACGCGCTGGAACTCGTTGTTGATCAGCGCGTAGCCCTTGCCGTAGCCCAGGTCGGACTCGTGCTCGATCTTGAATTTCTTGCAGACGTAGTCCGAGCACATCTTGTAGGCGTTATCCACCGTGTCGACGACGATGGTCTTGAACTCGTGCTTGCCATCGGCGATTTCCGCGCAGGCCTGCAGAAGGTCGTCCCAGCAGGTGATCGGGGTCTGAAACACCTCCAGGGCGTTCAGACCCGGCTCGGTCGCCAGGAACAGTGCGTCATCGGCCTTGGAGCACCAGGTGCTCTTGCCGATCTTGCTCGGGCCGTACACCAGGGCGGTGAGGTCCGAGAGCGTGTGTTTGGGTTTGCTTTTGGTCTTGGGAAGCATGGCTTCGTCTCCTTATGGTTGGGATTTCAAAACACCGGAGCGGCGTCTTCACCGGCTCCGTCCCGCAGCTCTTCGTGCGGGGCGATCCGTTGGAAATGGTTTTCGATGACGTTGGGGTTGCCGCCCGAGCGGCAGAGCTGGAAGTAGGCGCAGGGCCTTCCGTACTGGAAGCAGTAGCTGGTGTTGCGGTAGAAGGTGTTGCGCCGACGGGCGTCGAGCATGGCCTTGGAGAGCTCCCACAGCTCCGTCCGCAGTTCCTCGAACTGGTCGCGGGAGATGTAGAGCACCTCGCGATGGAACATGCCCGGCTCGAGGTACTTCTCCTGGAGCCGCTGCTGGAAGGTGTCGTCGTCCTCCGGCAGCTTGCGCTTGGCGCTGCTCTTGCCGGTTTTCGACTTGGCAATCAGCTCCGCCCGGCGGGCCTCGAATTCGGCTTCGGTCTCACCCTTGCCCTGGCGCAACTTGGCCTTGACCAGGACGTTGTAGATGATGCCGCTGACCGTGATGCCGAGGGTCTGCTCCAGGTACCAGGCGTAGAGGATGATCTGGAAATCGGTCCACAGCCGCTCCAGGTAGCTGGCGTCGATCTGCGAGGCGGTTTTGTGTTCCAGCAGGAAGTACTGGCCATCCTGACGGACGATGCCATCCACTTTTCCGGCGAGAATGAAACTGCGCGAGGTCGCCCCGGTCGCCGGGTTGACGATGGGACCTTCGAAGGTTTTCTCGAGCGCGACGACCTCGAACTCTTCGGCCGGATAGTGTTCCGCATAGGCGCTCATCATGGCCCTGGCGAGATGCCAGTCGGCCTGTTGATGATCGTCCTGCGCCCGGTTCGGATAGGTACGGTCGATGTGGTCGAGGACCTTGGCCAGATCCCGCTCGCCGTGCCAGCACTCCAGGCAGTCGTGGATGACCGAGCCGAAGGCCAGATTGGGGTCGCGTTCGAGCGGCACCAGCTCGTCGATGTAGCGCCACTTACAGGCCATGCGGCAGTTGAGGAACAGCCGCCACATAGAATAGGTGGTGGTCATCAGCTCGCTCATACCGCCACCCCCGCTTCGGCGGCGGGCGCTGCGCGATGCTTGGAGGCGCAGGCGCAGCCCGACGGTTGGGTTCGTTCGATCAGGACCGAGCGTTCGCCGTATTCCTTGGTGGCGAAGCCGGTGAAGATGCGGGCGAGGTCGCTGCCGACATCGGTGGATGCGTCGATCACGCAAGTGCGTCGGGCCTTGTCCAGATTGAACCGGCTCTCCATCCGCACACGGGAACGGCCATGCAGGCTTTCGACGGCCAGCATCGCCAGCATGAAAGTGTCTTCCAGTTCCTGGGCCGGGACCGACTCGTCAAAACGGTACTTGTAGGTGTCGTGAGTCATGGTTGAACTCCTCTTTTGTTCAGGTTCTGATTTCCGAGGCCCCGGATAGCCGCACCATGCGGCACGGTGCTTACTTACCGGAGCCGGGGCTGATGCGTCGGAGATCACAGGTAGTCGGTCAGGCCAGCCTCGCTGAAAGCCTCCCGCAGCTTGCTCAGCCGGTCGTAGAGGGTGGTTCTGGGAATGCCCATCTCCCGGGCGATTTCTGCCATGGTGCTGTCGTGCAGGCGCACGCACAGATCCCGGAGCTCCTCCGGTAGCGAGGCGATGGCCCGGTCGAGATCCATGCGGATCTCATGGGCGAGGCGCTCCCTTGTTTCGCGGGTGCCGCCTCCCAGAGAGCCCTCGCCATCCAGGAAGTCGATACGCTCGGTGGTGTCGCCTTCGCCGTTGTCGAGGGGTTCGTTGAGCGAGGTTTGGCAGAGCCGCCAGTCCCGGCATTGGGCGAACCGGGCCTCCAGAATGGTGGAGATGTGACGTTCGACGATCCGGGCCATGAAGGTGGTCTTCTTGGCCTTGGCGGGATTGAAATGCCGCATCCGCTGCAGCAGATCGATCATCAGTTCCTGTTCGAGGTCGGGTCTGTCGTCCTCGGTGAATCCGGCCTTGCCTACGAGTTGACGTGCTTTGTGCCGAATGAGGTCGGCGGCATACTTGTCGATGCCGTCGTAAGAATTCTGAGAAACCATCGGGGCCTCCTCGGAGCGAGGAGGAGGTCCGCGTGGGTGTCGGCACGGGCCAGATCACAGGACAAAGCTGTCGCGTGGGCGAAGGGGTCGCAGGTACGCCGCCAATTGCCGTATTCGGCTCGGCGACACCCACAACAGCCTCCGCCATGCGTCCAGCTTGTTGTCCAGTGTCTAAGGGTTCAGGTCGTTACGTGTTCAGGCTGCCCGTTCCTCGATGCGCATCAGGAACGGGAGACCGTGTTTGATCTCGAGCAGGCAGACTTTTCCGCTGCCCATCTGCGCGAGGTGCTCCAGCAGCGCCACGACCTCTTGCTTGAGAATGAAGTCATCCTGGTCGCGCTCGGGCCGGGGACCGCTCTGTCCGCCCAGTTTGATCTCGCGCTCAATGACCGTGTCAGGGGTGAGTTCCGGCTCGCCGTCGCGGACCGGAATGTTGGTGATGCGGCCGAAGTTGATGTCCTGCATCAACTCGATGAGTCGCCGCTTCGGTGGGGTGAGGTGTGCTTTGCTTGTCTGGTTCATGCCGAACCTCCTTCATTTCTGGACCGACCGGGAGACAGGTCCGGCATGAATTTCCCGGGTGGCGGTCGTGAACTTTTTGTGTTCACCAGACCTGTCACCCTGCTTTGGCGAATTTTCGTTGCGACCCCGAAAAACGCCCTGGCTCAAGGAGGAGGAAAGCCCGTAAAGCCTTGATTGATGGTGGGTTTACAGAGGAAAACTTTTTTAACTTTTTTTGCCCGGCCCCAGTGAAATTTCACCGGGCGGGCCTCCAAGACGCAAAAAGCCCCGATCCAGAATCCTGAATCGGGGCTATAGATTTGTCGGGCGCTATAAAGGGTGGTCAGTAAACCTCGGCACCTTCCGGGAGGATGCGAAACTTGCAGCGGTAGGTCTTTGTATCCTTGACCCATTCGATGGGATCGTCATCGAGCCGGAAGAATTCACGCAGGTGCTTCGACAACTCTTGCTTTTGTTTCTTCAGTTTGTCCGAGGCGTATCGGCTGTGCCAGTCGATCTCGCCACGGGAGTTGGCAAACCCTTCAAGCAATTTCCATTGCTCGGTAGGGTTGCCATTCTTCCTGCTCGCCATTCCCATTTGCGTATAGGTGTATCGACCGCTCTGGTCGCCCGCCCATATTGTGACGGTATGACCATCACGGAACTGAATCTTGATTTGTAGCCATGTGGTGCCCGGCGGTGTCGGGAAAAACACCGTGCCGCCTGAATCCGGCTCAGGCACCTGGCCGATAAGGGGCGCGAATATCTCAGTCTTGTCCCGACGGGTCAGGAATCGTGGAGCATCACCCAGGTACAGATCTTCGTTCAGCGCAATGAAAAGGCTGTCTTTCTGCGCCAGTAGTGTTTCAACTGCATGACT
>DATCTT010000148.1:0-16589 GCA_036567845.1 Candidatus Ozemibacteraceae bacterium
GGACTCCGGGGTCACGGGAGGCAGGGCTGGGGCAACCGGCGGCTTCGGCCCGGCCTGCCCGATGGTCCGGTTCAGCCGCCAGAGGCGTTCTTCCGCCTGGGTGAAACTCGGGCACAGGCGCAGAGCTTCGCGGTAAGCCGCATGGGCCTCCTCACGGCTGCCCCGGTCCTCGTGCAGCAGCCCGAGGTTGAACCAGGTCCAGTAGGTGGGCTGGACGCGGAGACTTGCCTGATACCAGGCCAGCGACTCGTCGGGATGGCCGAGCCGGCGCAGAGCGCTTCCGATATTATTATAGAGATGAACATAATCAGGAGCTATATCAAGCGCATGGCGCCAGGTGCGAATCGCGCCGATCAGGTCCCCGACCCGGGCCTGCTCGATGCCCCAGGCGTTCAATGCCGCCACATTCCGCGGATCGGCCTGCAGAATGGCGGCGATCTCCCCGACTCCGGCGCCGGATGCCGGCGAAGACACCCTCATCCCGCCGAGTCCGAAGATCAGGAAAAGCCCAAGAAACAGCCAAAAGCCCCAGGTCACCGGCAAATTTTTGCCGGTGACCCTTGCAATATGCGAGTACATCATTGGGAATGATACCATCGGTGTTTCTTCCCTGGCCTGGAAGAAAAATCCTATTTTTCTCAGGGCTAACGATAGACTCGAGATGCCCGCCCTGCGCCAATGCGCCAGATCAATCCATATTCATGTGAACCCCAGCGGGCCTCATGCACTCTGGCACCATGGCTCATCGAGCCGCAGAGCTTGAAAGGAGAAACATACGTAAAGGTTCGTAAATTTGTACTTTCTTATTGACTATTTTTCAATTATATGATCTTTTGAGACATAGAAATATTGCATCATACAGACACACATGATTTTTACCTTCGGAAATCAACGATTTCGAATCGATATCTTGGTCCTCTTGGTCTTTGGCATTCTCGCCTTTCCCGTTGAAATTTTCGGAAACCCTTCGCAAACCGGCCCCACCCCCCGCGTGATACACCTTCTCGGGAAAGCGAAAAAGGCGGCAGCATCCGGAGATATTAAGACAACCCGCAAATACTGGCTTCTGGCACAGGCGGCAGACCCAGCCCTTCCCAAGCCGCCCTGGGTGGACAACCCGACTCTGGTTGCCCCACGCCCCTCCTCTCTCCCACTGTCGGTACCTGCCCCGGAACCTCAAATCGCCCTTCACGATAAGATTCTCACCCTTCTCAAATATCTCGCTCTCGCAGGCATTCTTGCAGCCTTTATCTGGCAAAGCGTCGCCCTGTATCGAGACTATCGAATGAAAGACGAATAATGAACATCCCCGACAGGTTCTTCCTGCCAGCTTCCGAGCGCCGGCTCCGATCCCTCCTTATTCTCTTCGTCACCCTTCTGCTCTCGTCGGCAGCGGCTTTCGGCCAAGCTCTACCGCCGATCGAACTTCGGCTCGAGACAGGCGTCGCCGGTAATTACCTGGAATGGACCGACGGCGGAAATGATGGAGCCACGACATTCATCCGCTATCAGATCGGCCGCTCCCTCGTTTCCGGCGGCCCGTACACCAACGCAACGTTTTACACGACGGAACAGAATTATACTGATACGACGGCCGTTCCAGGAACAACGTATTACTACGCTGTTTGCGACGAAAACAGTGGAGGAACCAGTGCATGGTCGACCGAAGTTACGCGTTTCTGGCCTCTCGATGGGGCAACAACTGACGTTCAGACCTATCGCACCGAATTCTCGGTCTGGGCCAGATGGCCAATTTATCCCGGCGAGCTGGTGAAGACCTTCGTCGGTCTTTCCACGATACCCGGCAAAGATAACGTCGTTCCCTTCAAAGATGTCGGACACGCGACGGAATACACGTTCACCGGCCTCAATCTTGAGGTCGGAAAAACCTATTACGTCACGGTGAAAGTTCAGGATTCTGCGGGCTATCTGGGTGCCTACGGAACCTCGGTGTGTTCTTCCAACGGATTCACTGTCGACACGACCCCCACGTTTGTCGACGATACGGCTTCATCCATGTTCAACAACGCGACGGCCCGCGTCATGACACAGATCAATGCAAATGATGTAACCGCAGTGAACTTCGCCGACGGTGCCATCCGACGCTACCGCGCTCCCGTAACAGTGACCGAACCCGGAATCGAATCACGCCTCAATGCCCCGATGGAGATCACGGTCGGGGGAACCGGCTTCCCAACGACTCTGGCAGCTGCTCAGCAGCAGGTGCGTGTTGCCGACGAGTGGGGCAACGAGGTGCCGTGCCGTGTCACAAGCAACGGATCGAACCTGATCACCCAGGATATCTACAATGCGGGCGTCGAGTCCGTCCCCATTGTCCAGGGGTATATGAACCCGACCAGCACCGCCGTGAAAAATGCTGCCCAGCTGACCCTCACGGCTACAACAAACGGCGCAGAGAGCACCTTTGTGACAGACACCCCCGTCGATCTCACAGACTGGGACGAGGTCGTCATAGATTGGACAAACACTGGCGCCAACAACAACGGCAATGAGTCCTGGCTCACCGTTTCATCCAACAAGATGGGGGCGCATACCATTGCCGACGCCTCGGTCAGACGTACCAGAACATTTGCAGCCACCACAACAACCTTATCGGTGAGCGGCCTCTCGGGTTTGTATTACATACGCGTCCATGCCTATCGGGCCAGTGCAAACTCCACGGTGAACGTAACACGGATTTACCGCCGTAAAACCGTGTATCAGTCGGCAATGACGCTCATCGGCAACCTCCCGAAGAGTCAATCGCGTGATTACTGGGTTTTCTGGGGCGGCGGAACCGTCGCGCCGGCGGCCTTTGCGAACAGTACCAATGGCACTTCCCAGAACAGCTGGACCCAGTATTATTCCCGCAAACTCCTCCCTCCCGGCGTTGAAAACTATCCTCTCTCGGTCTTTACAAAGCTGGCGGTGACCGGTGATGACACGGGAACAACCATCACGCTGCCGTGGACGTTCCCCTTTTTCGATATCACCCGAACGACCTTCTATTACTCCACCAACAGTCACCTTTCCGGAGCGACGTTCAACACCTGGACCAACGCCTGGGGAACATTCACGGGCAACAATGCCCCGAACGGCATGATCGCCCCGATGTGGTGCGACACGATGACAGGAAACGCCACCCCCCAGGATGCAGGCCTGTATACCTACCGGGCCGATGCGGGAAACGCGAACGACCGCCTGATCTGCTACTCGCGCAACAATCGATACAATCGCGCCTACGATATCTACATTCACCAGGCCGTGCTCTATGCCCGCGGCGACATCGCCCTCCGATACGAGTATCTCAGCCCCGGCGCCCTGTTTGACGATGGCCTGGGGACCGACAACGGCCTCAACGACACGATCCACCATACGAGCGGCATCACCCGCATGAACGGCTCGAATTACCTCTGGTCCACCCCCCTCACCGTAGGGATCGGCAAAGCCCCCACGTCGTTTTTCCAGTACAAGAACGCCGTCGACTTCACGACCGGAACCCCCGAAGATGCCGGCACCGGCTGGGGCTTCGCCGGCCATTTCGACTCGACGGTCTTCGACAGCCGCAGCGGAACGCCGAACTGGGATCGCTTGTTGTATGACATCACCGCCGGGGGCGGGCGGTTCAGTTTCTACACGAGATCGGGTTCAACCCCTGTTCCCGATCAGACCTGGAGCGCATGGCAGGCGCTCGCCCTCAACGTCAACACCGACAACGTATCCCCGGGAACACCGATCCCAAGCCCAGATAGCAGATTTCTCCAGTATCGCTGCGTCTTCCAGAAAGCCGCGGCGGGCAACACCCCGACACTCAACAAGGTCTCGATCTCATGCGGCAGCCTGAAGATCGAGCGCGTCTACGCCAACACCCCCGATGGCGTATCTCAGGGGCAGACCGGCATCCCCGTTTCGGTCCGGATCAAAAACGACACCCCGGTCGCAATCTCCCTCAGTGACCTCAAATTGTCGTTCTCGCTCGGCAGTTACACCCAGGTGCTGTCCTCACCGATCCTTTCCGGCTCGATTCCTTCCGGTGTCGCATCCGATGCAACGTTTACGGTCGACATCTGGCCCGACTCCCCCGTCGGCACCGCGACGATCCAGGCTCTTGCCACCGGCACCGGCGGCGGGTTCACCTATGCCGACCTCGATGCCGATCAGCCGCATGTCTGGCGGGTCCGATCGAAAGCGGCCTTGCAGATCACGGCAGTCGACACCACCCCCGTGTTCGTGAACAAGGGTCAGGATGTCAAAATCCGCATGATGATCTCGAACACCGGTGAATCCGGCTTCACCTTCACCGGCGCGACGATGACGTTCACCCTCGGAACCTACACGCGTATTCTCGAGTCCCCCTCACCGGGCTATTGTCTCGACGGCCTGAGTTCGATGATCGCCACCTTCCTGATCACCATCCGGCCGGAAAGCCCATCCGGAGTCGCCATCATCGACGGCACGGCATCGGGAACCAATGTCTTTTCCGGGGAAATCATCGGAGATGCCCATTCCGACATCCTCGACTCCTGGACAATCCAGAATCCATCCGAGTTCATCCTCGAATCCGTCATCGCCTCTTCCCTCGTCTATCGCGGCCAGGTCAACATCCCCGTGACACTTCGGGTGAGAAACATGGGCGAGGCGATGGCCCGCTGGGAAACGTCCGCCCTTCTTCCCTACTTCACGCTCGGGAACTACGACGCCGTCTATCCTCGCAATCTCCCCAAGCCAGGCAGTGCGATCGAACTGTATGGCGGTCTTGCGACATCCGCCATCTATGGCGTCGATATCAATCCGTTGTCCGTCACCGGCTCGTCTTCCGTCGATGCCCGGGTTGCAGGAACGGACTCCAACACGAACGACCCCATCGATGACGAGTATGCGCTCTACCCCGCAACCTGGACGATCGTTGCGGAAAAAATCAAGACCTACAGGGATCCCGCCTGTCAATATGTCTGGAACAGCTTCAATCGTCCCGAAGGGGCTGCCACCCGCATCGTCTATGCCAAAGCCGAGTCCCTGGCGCCCTGGAAGGAATTCGTCATCCGCTGGTATGATCCGAACGGGATCGAAGTAGCCTCGACAGCCCCTCCTCTGACCAGCGATGCATCCGGCACCATCACGCACCAGTATGTTCTGACCAAGGATTCTCTCTACGGCATCTGGGCGGTCCGGGTCACCAACCCCCTCAACACCATCACATCCTGCGAAAACAATTTCGAGGTCGTCACCCCGGCAAGTTTGACCGTCGCACTGTCGATGCCCCCCAAGGTTTCGGTCGGTCAGTCGTTCAATGCCAGTATGACGTTCTTCGACATCGGCGGCGCCGACATCACCAGCGCAGAACCCTATCCGCCGACGACGGGCGGCACGGGCGGCGCAACCTTCGTCGGCGGTCATTCCCCGCTGACGCACAATATTTCTAGCGGAAACGCGGCCACGTTCTCGTGGCTGCTGACGGCGAACGCCGCCGGCACCTTCATCGCCACGGCATCCGGCTTCGGCTACGATGCGAACTCCGAAGCACGGTTGACATCGGCATCATCGACATGCATCTGTCTCATCCAGACCCCCCCCGCCCTGACGATCACAGCCGTGAAAGAAGCTTATACAGACGTCTATCGCAATCAGACAGGGCTGGTGGTGGAGCTGGGCGTCAAAAACACGGGTCAGGCGGATGCGGTGATCGAAGCCGCATCGCTTTCCTTCAATCTCGGCACCCACACGCAGTCGCTCGGGTCGACTCTCCCGTTCACCCTTTCCGGCGGCTCCGCGGCGACCTTCACCTTCACCGTGGCGGTGGATGCGGACTCGCCGGTTGGCAACGTCACGATCACGGGATCGTATCTGGCCCATGATGCGAATCATCCCACCGTGAAATACGCGGTTTCAGGCGGCCCGTCGGGAGCCTGGAGGATCAATGCCGTCCGTGGCATCTGCTCGGCCAACGCGACGTATAACCCCGAACAGTATGCCTTCACCAAGGGGCAAACCGTCTACGCCCGATTCGTCAATCTGCCGCTGAACACGGCATATTGTATCAGATTTTATAATATCGACACCGGCGGCGCCGCCGTGAAAAACTCGCCTCCGCTCAACTCCGGCGGCTTCGGCGTCTGCGACGATCTCTGGGAACTCAAACCCGCCCTCGGCACGACGCTCGCCCGCAAATGGCGCGTTTCCATCGATACCGGCACCCCGACCGCCGTCGGCACGATCATCGGCGTTCAGTATTTCGAAGTGCAGGACCCGCCCCAGATGACGGCCGCCCTCACCCTTTCTCCCACCACCACGGATATTTTCGTGGGAGATACCGTGACGGCCACCCTGATCGCATCGAACATCGTCGCCACCGGGGCGACGATCGCCCCTGCCGTTCCTTCCGATCTCGTCAAGACGACCGGCTCTCTCGGAGATGTCGCTTGGCTGAGCGGCCCGACACCGGCCTCCGCATCGATCGCCGGCGGAAACACCACGGCATTCGTCTGGACCTTCCAGGCCACGGCCAACACGGGCACGGGAGTCGGCAGCTTCTCGATGACAGCGTCCCTTTCCGCTTCCGTCGCCGGATACGATGTCAACACCGGCCTCGCGACCTCTTCCAACAAGTCGGTGTCCAACTCGATCAAGATATACCAACGGAGTATTTCGATCGCCAGCTCCGCTCTGCTCTTCGGAAGCCGCAATCCTGGTGAAACGGCAGGCCCCCTGACCTTCCGCGTGAACAGTACCGGAAACTACGAGTTGTCGGCCGTGAAATGGAACAAAACGGATCTGAACGGTCCTGATACGTTTTCCAAAGCGTATCTGGATTTTTCTCCCGAGCCCCTCGGGAAAATTGCGGCCTCGGCTTTCAAGCTCGCTTCAGCCACCTTGCCGATTCCGTATATGCAGACCGCCGGTCTCTATATTGCCACCATGAGCGTGTATGAAGATCTCAACGCCAACTCCAATCAGGATTTCAACGAACCCAATGCCCTCTTCAACGTCCAGGTGACCATCAAAGCCGTTCAGCTGATCGTCGTGACGGATCCCGTCATCGACCTCGGCGGCCTGGAGCGCAATCAGATCATCACCCCCGCTCTTTGTCACTCGTTCAACGGGGGAAACATCCCCCTCGACAGACTCAAATTCGTTCCCGTCACCGGCTCGGCCACGTTCCTCGTCACCGGCCCCAACCCCGGCCATCTGGATATTGGCGCAGCGCATATCGCCAGTGTTTCCGGCGTCGTCCCTCCGGCAGCCAATTTCGGGACGTACATCGCTACATGGTCGCTGTTCGAGGACATCGATGACGACGGATCCATCGATCCCGGTGAAGCAAGCGCCTCGTTCCAGATCAGACTCAAGATCGGTTCGCGCAGCTTCAACTGCACACCCGCCGTTCTCGATGCGGGCAATGCCACACCGACCACGATCGTTTCGAACCTCAAAGAAGGGATCGTCAACACCGGAACCCTGCCGCTCACGCGGATTCGTGCCGTGATCCACTCGCTCGATGACGGGCTTGGGCACATCATCGCTTCGGACAGCATCGTGTTCACCCCCCCGGGAACCATCAACCCGGGGCAAACGGCAACGGGGGTCATCGCGCTTTACGTTCCCGGCGGAACCTTCGCGAACACCTATGTGGGAACACACTGGGTATTTGAAGACAGTAATTTCAATGACAAGTGGGATACAGGGGAGGCATCCGCTTCGTTCGTGCTCAAAGTGACCGTGCTTCCCTATCGGGGCGTGCAGGTGCTGACCCCGACGGTTGAGCTCGGCGACCTGGCCCGCAACAATACCCGTACCGTCTCCTTCCTCTGTAAGAACATCGGCAACATTCCCCTGGACAAGCTCCGCTGGAGGAAGGAGGATCTGAAAGACGGGGTAAATATTCTCGGGGCGGCAAACTACTCGTTCACCCCAATCGTTCCAGATCCCTTCACCGCCGGTGTGGGAACCTTCTCTCGCGACATCACCATCACGGTCCCGGCTTTGCAGGCATATGGGGATTACCTCGCGAGCATGACCTGGCTGTTCGATGACCTCGATCTCAACACCTCGATCGGCGCGGGGGAATCGAAAAGTCCGTTCTTCATCCACTGTCGGGTCGGTGACATCCTCTTCGACATCATCGAATCCTCGGTGACGGCGGTGGGGGACCCAAGCGCGACCACCTCCCCTCTGATACGATTGAACGTGAAAAACACCGGTACCCTGGCCATTTCCAATCTGAAGGCTACGGCGACGATGCCGCTGACGGGCCCACAGACGATTCCTGCCACGGCCAGCATCTTCCAGCCCTCGACCATCGGCTATCTTCCGATCAATCAATCCAACTATACCGACTGGTCCGTCGCGATTCCGCCCGGCACTCCCGCCGGGAACTACACCAACGGCGAGGTGACAATCTGGAACGATTCCGATGGGAACGGTCTGATCGGCGTCGGCGAAGGCATTGCAACGGCCGTTCTGAATCTGACGGTAAACGCAAAAAAGGCTCTCAGCGTGCAGCTCGTGACTCCCGATCTCGGGTATGGCGCGGCCAATACCACCGTCGTGGGCACGGCAACGGTCACGAACACCGGCAACATCCCGCTGCTGCCCCTGAGCGTCGTCACAGCTCTGCTCCAGAACCCTTCCGGCGACACGATCCCGGCAGCCCAGATCACCTTCGCTCCGATCGGCGCGTTGGCAGTCGGAGCCTCGGCGAGCGTTTCCGTCTCCGTCACCATTCCCAACCTGACTCCGGCAGGGAACTATGCCGGAAATCAACGGTTCTATGAAGACATCGATGCACCGCTTGGTTCATATCAACCTTCGGAAGTGTCTGCTCTTCTCAACCTCAAGCTCTCCGTCGGTGTTAAAAGCCTCAGTGTCACCCCGCTGGTGGACTTCGGGACCCAAAACCCCGGAGTGACATGTGGAACGCTTCCTCCGTTCGTCGCATCGAACACCTCCCAGATCAAGCTTCAGCGCATGGCCTGGAAACCAACCAATATGATGAGCGGAACCGACATCATCGCCTCTTCCGCTCTCACCTTCGCCCCCTCGAGTCCCTTCGATCTGCTCGTCGGGATCCCCCAAAACTGCACGGGGTTGCTGTCGATCGGCCCGTTCACCCCCCCCGGCACCTACGAGGGCACGCATACGCTCTGGGGTGACAACAACGGGAACGGAGCCATCGATTCGAACGAGGCCTCCGCGACCTTCCAGACGAGGGTCGTCGTCAAACAGGTCAACTCCCTCGATATCCTCGACTCGACCATCGCCTTCGGCGACATTCCGCGCGGCGGCCATGTTGCGAAGGAAATCGGATTCCGAAATGTCGGCAACGCATCGTTGACCAACTTCGTCTGGACGTTCCAAGATCTCTCGACCTCCCTCGCGGAGGTCATCCCATCGGCGGATCTCACGTATCAAACATCTGTTCCGGCGATTGTCCCCCCGGGAGACTATGGATCAATAACCGTAGATATTCATGTATCTGATGGGAATCAGCCGCTCGGGGATTATACGGGAATCGGTCAGACCCTTTCGGGAACGGGAGGAGCCAACGACATCTGCACGTTCACCTGTCGCGTCGTGACCGGCGGTATTTCCGGTCTTGCTTCGGGCTCTGTCTATCAGACGATCGCCTCGACGACCCAGCTCGACGGCGTGGGTATCCCCATCGAGCCGCTTCCTCCAACCCGATTCATTCTCTCGGCGTTCGTCTGCCCGGGCACCGGAACGGCCGCCATCGGTTTTTTCCAGACCGCATCGCCGACAAAGGCAATGAAAGACCTGAATTATGTGGCGATCGACCCTCGGGGAAATCTCACGGCATCCACGAGCTTCGATGTGGGCGTCACGGAGTCGTATACCACGCCTGGGAGAGTGCCCGGCGAAGAGTTCACCTGGTTCAGAATTTATATATCCTTCGATATGTCCATCGATCAAACGACGACGGAAGGCTTCCACGTCCTCCTGCAAAACCGATCTCCCGATACGGCATCTCACAGCGTCTGGTTCGACGGTGTCCAGTTCGAGAAAGCTCTCTATACCGATCAGAAACGACCGACAAAGTTCGCTCCGCAGAGGAAGCTGGTAACCCCCAACCAGTCCCTCGATCTCGAAGGGAAAATGCCATATATCGAATGGTGACCCCCCCTTCTTTCACCCCTCGGATACAAGACGCCCCAGACGCCCTCTGAAATTCGGGTATGATTTTTGCTTGATTTTCCTGTGCAGTTCCACACGATTTTTGGGTTGTCAGGAGATCGGCCATGAAATTGGTTCGGCGGAAAGGCCAGGCGCTCGTGGAAATGGCCCTGGTACTGCCCTTCTTCATTTTCATCTTGCTCACGATCATCGATCTGAGCAGGGTGTTCCATACCTACATCTCCCTGAATCACCAGTGCGTGGAAGCAGCATGCATCGGTACCCGTCGACAAAACTTCTTCGTCGCCGTCAACACGTTCGGCCCCGACACCCACACCCCCTTCGAAACGCTCAAAACGACGTTCGAGAAACTGAAAAGCCCCCTGATCGGCGACTGCTCTCTGGTCCCGCAGGGATCGGTGTTTCCTCCCAACCCCACACCCCGAATCGTGTATTGGACGACGGAGGGGGTGGGTACGACCGCAAAACAGGTTCGCGTCACGGCCCAGTGCGACGTCAACCTGTTCACACCCCTCATCGGGCGGTTGTTCGGACCTTCCCGCCAAACATACAGGGTCACGGCCGAAAGCACCCATTTGAAGGAGTAAGGCATGAAACACATATCATCGAGACACATGCTCCATCACAAACGTGGCAGTATTCTTTTCATCGTCTCGTTTTTCATGGTCGGACTTCTCGCCTTTGTCGCACTGGTCACCGACATCGGATATGCCTATTACCAGAAAGCCCGCATCGAAAATGCGGTCAGTGCCGGCTGGAAAGCCGGCATGGACCTGTCATGCACCTCGGCGACAAACAAAGACGGCACTCTGACGTCGAGTTCCGAGGCAGCCATCCAGACGCGGGTCCGGGACGTCATCCAATAGTATTATCCCGGCCAGTCCTTCTCCGGGGGGGCGCTCTCCTGTACCATCAAGTTCACGAACACGGCGAATCCCGCCGACACGCGCCACATCCGGAAAAACCTCCGGGTGGAAGCAGGTTTCAAATCCCCGATGTTCTTCGCACAATTGATCGGTTATCCGACAATGGCCGTTGGCGCCGGTCGCGGCGGAGATCCGACGGATAACGGAGGAGAAGGCGTCATCCCTATCGGCCTGCCTCATGGAATCCTGCGGCAACTCGATTCCCACAGCTGCACATTCGAAAAATTCGACGAAGATGACGAGGGTTTCACTCCCGGCGAGCAGTACATTATCCGCTTGGGCAATCTCAAAAACGCTCAAGCTGATACATCCTGTTCCACCTGCGGCGGTGACGGCGTTATCACAACAGCAGGCACCACCTGCACCACCTGCGGCGGTCAGGGTCAGTATCATAACCCTACCTGCAGCACCTGCGGCGGCGACGGGATCAAAAGCAATGGTAAACCATGCACCAAGGCTCCCATTGCCTGCGCCACCTGTGGAGGTGACGGAGTGATCGGCGGAACGACCAGCTCCTGCACCATCTGCGGCGGTGACGGCATCATTCAGGCAGCCGGCATCCCCAATCTCCGCACAGCCTCAAACCACGGCTCTCTCGATATGGGGAGCAAGGGTGGAGGAGCAAACGAATACAGAGAATTCTTCAAATTCGGATATCCCGGCTCTGTCGAACTGTATGACGAGCTGATGTTGAAAACCGGCACCATGAAGGGTCCCAACGACGAGGGTCGGGATTACCGCATCAACAACGGTCTCGAGCGGGTTGTTGTGCCTATCGTGAAAAGTCTCAATGACGAACTTACAATTCCCCAGGAACAAAACGGATCCGGTGGCAATGCACCGTCAGTTGTCGTGATAGGGTTCGCCGTCTTCGACTTGATCCCGGTCTCGGAATACTCGACGGCCCCACTCCCCAATGGTCTTGGTGCCTACGATCCCAGTAAAGACTCCGATCAGGTCCGGGGAAGATTCGTCAAATACATCATCAAACCCTCGTAATCGAGAGCCCCCGGGATCTCCTAAGATAAAACCGCGTGCATCCGACACAAGGCACGCGGTTTCGTCAGAACGTCACACCTGGGGTGAATAAACCCCACCCATTCTGCGGTAGATTTACCCTGAATGAGAACTTCTTGTCTCAGATTATCTCTTCTATCTCTGGGAAGGAATCAGAAAAGAGGGAATTTGGAAGATCAGGAGCCGTTTTCCCGAAGGATGTTTTGAGGAATCTGGTAGGCAACTTTCGTAGCCAGGGTTATCCCTGGTTTTCCTGCAATTTTTTTGAACATGGCCTGGAAGAACGGCGTATACAGCGGAGCATCGTAGACAAGACCAACCACCAGGATCTTCGCCTGCTTATCCGACGTATCAACGGTTTTGACGGTTGCACGAATTTTCTGGACTTCGGAAATGGTCCAGCATGCCGGAAGCGTGTGAGATGCAGTGTTCGTCAGCCAAGCTTCAATCATGGGCCCCGTGATGGCAACCCCGGGCCGGTATTGCCACTCGGCTGCCGAACTGGTCGCCTCATTGGCAAGCTGCTGAAGGCTGATATACCGGTACAGCACGAACCCGAAATCCACGACTCCACAGAGCAGAACTAAAATCAGAAGCGGCATCACCAAGGCCATCTCCACCAATGCCTGACCGTTTTTCCCTCGCTTGATCATAAAACCTCCCACAGGATGCATGAGGAGAATTACCAGCAAACCTCATACCAAGCTCGCAGGCGTTGCCGTCCAAGCTCCTCGGTCAAAAAAGCGGGCCCGATACTCACGGGAATGGAGAAACCACATCGGTTGACGCATTCGGTAGCACGATTGGAGAGCACCGAGGAGGATACGGCGAATCCCCCCACCACTTTGGAGGCTGGACGGAAATCCGGATGCTTCAACGAATTGCCCTTCTCATCAGCCTGCTCCTCCCATGTCTGGCAGGCTCGCGGATCATCGGCCGGATCGATGCGGAAACCATCTCCCGCGAACTCACCGGCCGCAGCAAAGCCCTGAGTCGCATGGCCGGCCACGGCGCCCGGCTGTCGCAGGTCTTCTCCTGGTCCGACGACGCAACCCTCGTCCTGATCGAACTTCGCGAATCAGACCCCGCCTGACCTGTGCGGGAGGAACCACACTGCCGTTTGATACTTGAACAATTCCGGCCCAGGGAAGAGGACCCACGAAAACACATCTTTAACGAGTGCGATATTTCACCTGTGACGGCGTGATGATTCCAGAACAGAAAACATCCCCATCACAAAAACACAGAGGGAAAAAGTGCTCTTCCCTCTGTGCCTCTGTGTCTCCGTGGGTTTCCAGGGTCTCTCAGCCGCGACGCTTGTAATCGACCTCGCGCTTGCGGATACGCACGGCGCCCGGTGTCACTTCCAGCCACTCGTCTTCGGCCACATATTCGAGCGCCTGGTCGAGCGACATCCGGCGTGGCGGGGCGATGTGCGTCAGTTCTTCCTTCGTCGAACTGCGGTGGTTGGTGAGATGCTTCATCCGGACGATATTCACATACATATCGCCAGCGATAGGTCGCTCGCCGACGACGAGACCGACATAGATGTCCTCAGCGGGGCCGTAGAACAGCGTGCCACGCTCGACGAGCATCTCGATGGCGTAAGGCGTCGAAAGGCCCGCTTCCATTGCGACCATGACGCCGACCCGGCGGCCGGGAATGTCGCCGCGATAAGCTTCGTAGCCCTTGAAGCACTGGTTCATCACGCCGGTTCCGTTCGTGATCGTCAGCAGCGCCGACCGGAAGCCGAGCAGGCCGCGGGCGGGCGCGCTGAAAATGAGGCGAAGCGTGCCGTCTGGCAGCTTTTTCGAGTTTTCCATGAGCGCCTTGCGCGGACCGAGCACTTCCATGACCGCCCCGACGTAGTTTTCGGGAAGATCGATCGTCAATTCCTCGATCGGTTCGAGCAGGTTGCCGTTCTCGTCTTTCGTGATGATCGCCTGGGGCTTGGAAACCTGGAGTTCATACCCTTCGCGTCGCATCGTCTCGACGAGAATGCCCAGATGCAGCTCACCGCGGCCGGAAACCTTGACCGTGTCGGGCGAGTCGGTTGGCTCGACCTTCATCGCAACATTCGTCTCGAGCTCTTTCATCAGGCGGTTCTGAATCTGGCGCGCCGTCAGGAACTTGCCCTCGCGGCCGGCCAGCGGGCTCTGGTTCGGGGCGAACAGCATCGACAGCACGGGCTGGTCAATCGGAATCACGGGAAGCGGCTCGGCCTCCATCGAGACCGAAACGGTGTCACCGATCGATACGTCGGTCAGGCCGGCCACGGCGGCAATATCCCCGGCGCACACTTCAGGCGTCTCGACCCGGCGCACGCCCTGGAAATTGTATAACTGGACGATCTTCGAGGAGCGCGGGGTCTTTCCCTCGTGCAGCAACCAGACATCGGACTTCAGCTTCAGAACCCCGTCGAACACGCGGCCGATCGCGATGCGGCCGACATAATCGTTGTAATCGAGGCTCGTGACGAGCAGCTTGCCCGGCTTTTCCAGCGCCCCGGTGGGCGGCGGCACGAATTCGACGATGGCTTCCAGCAGAGGCCGGATCGTGTCCCGCGAATCATCGAGCTTGCGGCAGGCATACCCGGAACGGCCCGAGGCGAACAGAATCGGGTATTCAAGCGCGTCGTCCCCGGCACCAACGTCGATCAGCAGATCAAGCACTTCGTCGACGACTTCCTCCGGGCGGGCGTCCGGCCGGTCGATCTTGTTGATGACGACGATCGGCTTGAGACCGGCCGCGAGCGCTTTCTTCAGCACGAACCGGGTCTGGGGCATCGGCCCCTCGAACGCGTCGACAACCAGCAGGCAGCCGTTCGCCATCTGCATGACCCGCTCGACCTCACCCCCGAAATCCACGTGGCCGGGGGTGTCGATCAGATTGATCTTCACCCCATTGAAATCGAGCGACATGTTCTTCGCGAGAATCGTGATCCCGCGCTCGCGCTCGAGGTCGTTGCTGTCGAGGAACCGCTCGGCGATCTGCTGGTTTTCGCGAAACAATCCGGATTGGCGGATCATGGCATCGACCAGGGTCGTTTTCCCGTGGTCGACGTGCGCGATGATCGCGACATTGCGGATCATCGACGGATCGTAACGCGTCTGAAACTGAACCGTACTCACTGCTTTGCGGACCTCCGACTGGTGCGACTGGCAAGGATGAAAAAGGAAGGATGCAGTCTACATCAGCTTACCCCGCAACGCAACAGGAAACCCCGCAATCTCTGGACGCCTCTGGAAAAGACCGAACCACAGAGACCCCGAGTCTCAGAGAACCGCACGCTGAGACACGGAAGATATGTATATAAATATACTATTTTCCAGGGACCTTCCTCTGTGTCTCTGTGATCTGTGGTTCGTGCCCGTATCAGCGGGGTTTGTACTGTTCGAAGGCCTTCTTGTCGAAAGCGCGTCGGTAGGCTTCCTCGGGGGCGATCTTGCGCAGCTTCACGAGATCCATCAGCGCCTGATCCATCGTCTGCATCCCCATCTGTTTGCTGGTCTGCATGATCGAGGTGAGCTGGAAGGTCTTGTTCTCACGGATCAGGTTCGCGACGGCCGGCACGTTGACCAGGATCTCGAGCGCGCAGACGCGGCTCATTCCGTCCATCGTGGGAATCAGCTGCTGGGCGATGATGCCCTGCAGGGCGTCGGCGAGCTGCGTGCGGATCTGGTCCTGCTGGTGGGCGGGGAACACGTCGACGACGCGGTCGACCGACTGGGCGGCCGAAGGGGTGTGCAGTGTGGCAAAAACGAGGTGACCGGTTTCGGCAGCCGTGACGGCCAGTGAGATCGTTTCGTAGTCGCGCATTTCGCCGACGAGAATGACGTCGGGGTCTTCGCGGAGGGCTGAGCGCAGGGCGGCGGCGAACGACTTGGTGTTGACGCCGATTTCACGCTGATTGACGATGCATCGCTTGTGCCGGTGCACGAATTCGATCGGATCCTCGATTGTCAGGATGTGATCCTGGCGCTCGTCGTTCACCTGGTCGACCATCGCGGCCAGGGTCGTCGATTTGCCCGAGCCCGTGGGCCCCGTCACGAGGATCAGGCCCTTGTTGCGCCGGGCGAGATCCGAAAGGATGGGGGGCAGTTTCAGGTCGGCGACCGTCTTGATCTTGGAGGGAATGACGCGAAACACGGCGCCGATGCCAAGGCGGTTGTTGAAGATGTTGCAGCGGTAGCGGGACACTTCGGGGATTTCGTAGGAGATGTCGAGCTCCAAATCGCGCTCGAAACGGTCTCGCTGGTCGTTGTTGAGGAACTCAAAGATCAGCCGCTTGGTGTCCTTCGCGGTGAGGGGCGGCAGATCGGTGGGCCACAGCTTGCCCTGGAGCCGCATCATGGGCGGCGATCCGACCGTCAGATGGAGATCCGATCCGGCTTTTTCGACGACCAGCCGCAGCAGGTCGGTAATGGCATACTCCTCACTATCGATCTGCCCGGTGCGCCTTGCCTGGGCCGGGGCGGCCACCGGGGCAGTCGCAGC
>DATCTT010000149.1:0-2920 GCA_036567845.1 Candidatus Ozemibacteraceae bacterium
TGAAGCATGGCGTGCTCGTTCTCTCGCTGCCCAAGGCCGAAGCGGCCAAGCCCCGCGAGATCCAGGTCACCGTCGGCTGACGCTTCCTGGCACTCAATGGGGGCGGGTCCCGAACCCGCCCCCATTGTCATTTCCGGGAAACCCGCCCGAACATGCTGCACCGTTCCACGAATAACCGGAAACCCCTTCACCGCAGAGGCACGGAGACGCCGAGAATCTTTCACCACGAAGGTGCCAAGACACAAAAGAGATCGGACCACGAACATTCGAAGAACTCCTCCCCGCAGAGATTCAGCGGGACAGAGGTCCTTTCTCCCCCAGGACACTCAAGACAAATCTGGAGAATACAAAAGAAACCACGCTTTGTGTCTTCATGAGGGGTATGTTGATTTCGTCACAAGGAGCGGTCCACAGATGACGCTGATGGTGCAAAAAAATTCCAGGAAATCTCCTTTTTCTAAACGCTCCGGCGCATAGAGCCAGTCAGGAGGCCCCAGGCGTTCGTCTCTTTCCTGTTTTTCATTTGTGTTCTTCTGCCCTCCATCTTCGGATGCGTTCTTGAAACCGAGGATTATTTCGACGGAGTATCTCTGTGGTTCGTTCGAGTTCTCTTTTTTGTCCTTGACAAAGGTGCGATCGGTACAGATATTTTTGCCTCGTCGCAGGATTCTCGTACACATGGAGGTCGAAAATGCGTCTCAAATACGCCCTTCCGGTTGCCGTTCTGGCGCTGCCGATCTGCGTTTTCTGGGCAACCGCCCCGGCCCGGGCCGTCACCGACGGGCCGACACGGCAGGTTCTTGAAAAACAGTTTTTCAGTGAACATCTGATCAAGAACTCGATCTATCCGAAATCAAATCATGATGTTTACGTGAAGGAGAAACGGAAAGCCGTTCACGGCATGCAACTCCAGCAGCAGCTGATCTACGAGCCGGACGTCTACACCTGGGAACTGGCGATGGCGGCGCATCGCAAACAGATGGCCGAGAATCCGCCACAGGTTGCGGTTCCAGCCCCCGACGTGGTTGCGCCGTTCCCGATGGTTCCGGGCGGCATGCCGCCGGCCCCGCCCGCTCAGGTCCAGCTCACCCCGCTTGGCGACGGTGGCGTCGCTGCCTGGAAACCTCTTCCCGGGGATGCCGACGCGAAGATGGAGCGGCTGCTGACACGAGCCCAGAGCTCCGGAATAACCCCCGACTCCCGCCTGAAAGCGGATCAGATCAAGCAGCAGCTGCTCGATCACATGAATTCGCTCAACACCCCGGCGCCGTCTCCCACCATGCCGTCAGCTCCGGCCGTGCCACTTCTGCCCGGCCCGATGCCGTCCGGCACCCCTGCCGACTCGTTCGACCGCACCTACTGATCGTTCTTCCCCGTTGCTGCATTGGACGGGGAGCTGGGATGCATTGCTCCCGGGCTCCTGGACTGCAGCATGCATATCGGATGTACAAGAACGCCCCGGCGACCACGGAGGGTGCCGGGGCGTTCGCGTATCTGACGATCAGCGCTTGTTGATGTTGTAGAAGCCCTTCAGACCGAGGAAGCGGGCATTCTCGCCCAGCTCATCCTCGATCTTGAGGAGGCGGTTGTATTTCGCGATGCGGTCGGTGCGCGACGCGGAGCCGGTTTTGATCTGGCCGGCGTTCATGGCGACGGCGAGATCGGCCAGGGTGGTGTCTTCGGTCTCGCCGGAGCGGTGCGACACGACCGAAGTGTAGCGAGCGCGTTCGGCCATCTCGATCGTCTCGATCGTCTCGGTCAGGGTGCCGATCTGGTTCAGCTTGATGAGAACCGAGTTGGCCACGCCCTTCTCGATGCCCATCTCGAGGCGCTTCACGTTGGTGACGAACAGATCGTCGCCGACGAGCTGCACGCGGCCGGCGTTCTTGTCGGTCAGGTATTTCCAGCCGTCCCAGTCGTCCTCGGCCATGCCGTCCTCGATCGAGATGATCGGGTATTTCTTCGTCCAGTCGAGCCAGAAGTCGGCCATCTCGTTGGGCTTGCGCTGCGACTTGTCGGACTTCTTGAACACGTAGACCTTCTTGTCGGCATCGTAGAACTCGGACGCGGCCGGGTCGAGGGCGATGAAGATATCGGAGCCGGCCTTGTATCCGGCCTTTTCAATAGCGGTCAATATAACTTCGATCGCCTCGTCGTTCGACTTGAGGTTCGGGGCGAAGCCACCCTCATCGCCGACGGCGGTGTTGTAGCCCTTGGCCTTGAGAACGGACTTGAGGGCGTGGAAGGTCTCGACCCCCATGCGGAGCGCGTCGGAGAAGCGCTTGGCGCCGGCGGGCATGACCATGAACTCCTGGAAATCGACGTTGTTGTCGGCATGGGCGCCGCCGTTGAGGATGTTCATCATCGGAACGGGGAGGACGCAGGACTTGGTGCCGCCGATGTAGCGGTACAGCGGCAGGCCGGAGAACTCGGCCGCGGCCTTGGCGACGGCGAGGGAGACGCCGAGAATCGCGTTGGCGCCGAGCTTGCCCTTGTTGTCGGTGCCGTCGAGGGCGATGAGGGCGTGGTCGATGATCTGCTGCTCGAGGGCATCCATGCCTTCGAGTTCCTTGGCGATCGTGTCGTTCACGTTCTTGACGGCTTTGAGAACACCCTTGCCCAGGTAGCGCTTCTTGTCACCATCGCGCAGCTCGACGGCCTCATGCTCGCCGGTCGACGCGCCGGACGGGACGGCGGCAACACCATACGCGCCGCTCTCGAGCAGCACTTCCACCTCGATGGTCGGGTTCCCGCGGCTGTCCAGAATCTCACGTGCCTGAATGGCTTCAATGATCGACATGAAACGCCTCCTGAAAGGATTTGGCCTGTACGCCGCCGAACGGTCGTCAGGGCGGGCGTAGTGTAGCACATTTCGCTGGCGGGAAAAAGAGCGCCGGCCCGTTCTTTGGGGGAACGGGCC
>DATCTT010000150.1:0-2654 GCA_036567845.1 Candidatus Ozemibacteraceae bacterium
GCCCGCCCGTTCCGTTTGACCGGCAAACATCGCGTCTGTATCATGGCCAGAAATCGTTCCGGAGGAAAGAAATGAAAACGAGCCATGCGTTTGCCAGGGATCTGATCGAATTCATCGGGGCCGGCACCACGGCCTTCCATGCCGTCGAGGCGGCCGCGAAGCGGCTGAAAAAAGCCGGATTCGAGGAAATCCAGGAAGGCGATCCCTGGAGATTGAAAAAAGGCGGGAAGTATTATATGAAAAAAAATAATACTGCCCTGCTCGCCTTTGTCGTCGGGAAGGGTGATCCGGCCGAAACCGGTTTCCGACTGGTCGGTACCCACACCGACACCCCCTGCTTCCGCGTGAAACCCGCTCCGGAGCTGGTGGCGGAAGACGCCTATATCAAGCTCAACACCGAAGTGTACGGCGGCCCCATCCTGAGCACCTGGATGGACCGGCCGCTCTCGATGGCCGGCCGCGTGGCCCTGGCTGGCCGCGATCCGCTCGAGCCGAAGACGATTCTCGTCGATTTCAAACGCCCCGTGGCGATCATCCCGAGCCTGGCGATCCACATGAACCGCGAGGTCAACGATGGGTATAAATGGAACCGCCAGGTTGACCTGCTGCCGCTGATGGGTCAGACCGGCAACGGGTTCGAGAAGAAGGGCTTCTTCGTCCGGCTGCTGGCGGAAGAGCTGAAGGTGAAGCCGGCCGAGATCCTCGATTACGATCTGTTCCTGTATGATCCCGCCCCCGGCGGGCTGGTCGGCCTTGACCAGGAGTTCATCTCGGCTCCCCGGCTCGACAACCTCGCTTCGACCCACGCCGCCCTCGAGGCGATGATCGCCGCCGGGGCGGGCAAGGCAACGACGGTCCTGGCCGCGTTCGACAACGAGGAGGTCGGCAGCTCGACGAAGCAGGGGGCCGATTCCCCGATGCTGGCAACCCTGCTCGAACGCATCGTGAACGCCCTGGGCGGGGACCGCGAGTCTTACTTCCGCGCCGTTGCCCGCAGCCTCATGGTTTCGGCCGATGCGGCGCATGCCGTCCACCCGAACAAGGGCGAGAAATGCGATCCGACGAACCGGCCGATGCTCAACCGCGGCCCGGCCATCAAGGTTGCCGCCAGCCAGAGCTACACGACGGATGCCCCGTCGGGGGCGATGTTCGAGGCGGTCTGCCGCGCGGCGAAGGTGCCGGTCCAGCGGTTCCTCAACCGCTCCGACGAGCGCGGCGGCTCGACGATCGGGCCGATCTCCTCGACGCACCTGAACGTGCGATCCGTCGACGTCGGCATTCCCCTGCTGAGCATGCATTCGGTTCGCGAACTGGCTGGTGTGCGGGATCCCGAGTACCTCATGAAGGCGATCACCCAGTTCTATCGCTCCTGAGACGATGATCTGAACGGGAAAACAAGGCGGGGCAGGCACGTGGCCCGCCCCGCCTGTTCCCTGCCGGAACGACACGGGTTGGTCCCGTTGTCATCCGCTCCGGCGTTCCCGCTCCCTTTCGCAGTGCCCGGCGATCGCTATCAAGCCGTCGTCAGCGCCGCTTGTTCCTGTCGTTCCTTCGCACCGGTTCGCCGGTCGTGGCGGGATCACCCTCCGTGACCGTCAGAATCCACGCATCCTGGCCCGTGCCGCCAGTGGCGACATCTCCTTCCCCGCGTGGCGAACCGGCACCGACGACCCGGTGACGGCCGTTACCGAGGTCGTAGGCATCGTATCCCACATCTGTGTTCCGGCCGCCCAGGCATCGCTGCCAGAGCAGGCTGCCCGCGGCATCGATCGAGACGAGCCAGATATCGGGGCTGCACCCATGATTTCCCTGGGCATCCCCGGAGGCGTTTGCCGAAGAGGTCGAGCCGGCACAAATGAAGCTGCTGCCGTTGCCCACCGGTTTGATCGAGCGCAGGGCATCATCTGCCCAGCCGCCGAACACCTTGTTCCAGAGCATATGGCCCGTCGTGTCGATGTCGAGAACCCAGGCATCGTCGCCGCCGAGATGATCCCGGGCCGACGCGTTGTAGGACCGGGACATGCCCGTGATGATGTAGGTGCTGTCCGGGGCCGTCGTGATGCCGTAGCCGACATCCTCCTCCCAACCGCCGAAGTCCGACTGCCAGATGAGGGTTCCGGAAGCCGAAACCTTGGCTGCGAGGACATTCCCGAGGCCATTGGCCTGCGTTTCGACATCCTCGGCCGTCGGCAGGCGGTCGAGGCGACCGACGGCGACGAACCCATCGTCGATGCCGCGGGTGACCCCGAAGGCCATGTCCTCGCCCGCGCCGCCGAAACAGCGCTGCCAGAGCAGATTGCCGGATCCGTCGATCCCGAGCAGCCAAGCGTCGCTGCCGCCCAGATTCCCCGAAACATCTCCGTCGTTCGAGGTGGTGGAGCCGGCGAACACGTAACCGCCGGTTTCCGTGGTGACAACGGCGAAGCCGGAATCATCGTTTCCGCCGCCATAGGTTTTCTGCCAGAGGAGATTGCCCGATCCGTCGAGTCGCACGGCCCAGAGATCGCTGCCGCCACGATATCCGGTGACGTCGCCCTGGGGCGAGCGGGTCGAGCCGACGAGGAGGGAGCCGCCGTCCGTGAGCACGACGAGATCACAGGCCTCGTCGTCTTCGCGGCCGCCGCAGGTCTTGCGCCAGGTCTGGCTGCCGTCCG
>DATCTT010000151.1:0-2908 GCA_036567845.1 Candidatus Ozemibacteraceae bacterium
TGCCGCTCCTGGGCAGGGGCCGCGAACTGCTGGCGAAGCATCCCGACGCATCCTCCGTGACCGTGCTCGATGAGCTGGAATACCGGCTGCTTCCGGACGGCACGAACCGCACCCGCCTCCGCCAGGTTCTTCTGCTTGCCAAGGAAGAGGCGCTCGGTGCGGCCGAGGCCGGGATTAGCTTCGACCCAAACCGCGAACGCGTGCGCCTGCTGCATGCCCGGTGCCTGACGCCGGACGGTGCCATGCACTCCCTCGAGCCGGATCAGATCAAGATCACCAAGGCAAGCTCGGGCGGCGAGTATTACAATCCGTATCAGACCGTATCTTTCACCATCCCCGGCGCCGAGGTGGGCAGCCTGATCGATTACGCCTACGAGACCGAGGAGTTCAACCCATTTGACCCGAAGCTGTTCGAGGGCCGTTCCTTCTTCCAGGACACCGACCCGGTCGTCGAGTCTCTGCTCACGGTGCGCGTTCCCAAAGGAACGACGCTCCACCACATCGCGATCCGGTGTTCCCCGGAAAAAGCCCAGCCGGCCGTGCGCGACGAGGGGGACGAAACGGTCTACCGGTGGCATTTCACGCAGATGCCGCCCGTGGTTCCCGAGCCGATGATGCCGCCCTGGCGCGAGGTGGTGCCGAACGTCGCCTTCAGTCTGCAGAAAGACCGCACGTATCTCTGGGACAAACTGGCCCCGATGTTCGAAAAGCGCTTCGTCGTCACCGAGGCGGTGAAACGCGAGGTGGAGAAGCTGACGGCAGGCGCCCGCGACATGCACGAGAAGATCGCGCGCCTCTACCGATTCTGCCAGCAGGACATCCGGTATATCTCGGTCAAGGGCAGCCTGGCCGCGAACCAGGTCGGCCGCGCCGCCGAGGAAACTCTCAAGAACCGGTTCGGAGACTGCACCGACAAGGGCATGCTGCTCGCCACCATGCTCCGGGCTCTGGGCATCGAGGCCTACCCGGTCGGTGTGCGCACAAACGATGCGGGAAAGGCAATCCGGGAGATCGGCGTGTTCGACGACAACCACTGCATCACCGAGGTACACATGGACGGCCGGGTGTTCTACCTCGACTCGACCGCCTCGGATTACCGGTATCCGGCGCTGCGCAGCGACGACCACGACGTTTCGGTCGACAACGCGCAGCTGCGGCGGATCAACCATGTGCCGCTTCCCCCGCCCGAGGACAACGCGACGCTGGCCAGCCGCACTCTGACCCTTTCGCCTGACGGCACGCTTCGGATCGAGACGGAAACGATCGCGACCGGTTCGTTCGAGGCCTCCCTGAGGGGCTGGATGCGGAGCCTCAAGCCCGAGGAGTTTGAGCAGTCGGTGCGCAGCAGCATCGGAGCGCTCAGCCCGAATTACACGCTCGCCACGGCGACGCATGACGATCCGCTCGACTTCTCCCGTCCGTTCCGGATGGGCTCGGTCTACACGCTGCACCGGTATGCCCCCCGCTCGGGCCGGTACATGATTTTCGAGATTCCGGCGCTGCGGCTGCGGTTCCCCGAGATCGGCCTCGCCTCGCGCACCTACGACATCTCGTATGGAACGACCTCGCTGCGCACCGATGCGATCGTCGTGCGGCTTCCGGCGGGGTTCCGGGTTAAGTATTTGCCGAAGCCCGTCTCGGTCGAAACACCCTGGGTAAAATTTCATGCCATATATACGCAGGCCGGTGCTTCGATCCGGCTGGACCGTTCCCTCGCGGTCACGGCCCGCCGTGTTCCCGTGGAGGATTACGACCGGTTGAAAACGGCTCTGGAAAAGATCTCCCAATCGACGGAGGAGCGGATCTTCCTCGAGGAAACCACCTCACAGGAGGCCGGACGATGAACACGCGCACCCTGTTTTTCTTTCTAGCCGCCCTGCTCGCCGCCGTCTGCCCGCTGCCGGCCGATGTCGTCTATCTCAACGAAGGAGAAGAGCATACCGGCCGCCTGGTCGGCATCCGGGACCACACGGTCGTGTTCGACGAGATCGGCAGCGGCCAGGTGACCCTCCCCACGGCGAGCGTCACCAGCATTCTCCTGACCACCCTGCGCCAGGGCGACGAGGTTCATACAATAGCAAGCGTTACAGATCCTGTCGCCGCCGACATTCTTGCAACCCTTCCCGCGCCGGCCTCGTATCCTGACGCGGATTTTCTCACCCTGTACCGGCAGCGGCGGTTCCGGATCAACCCCGACGGTTCCTACGAGCTGGTCCGCCGCGAGATTGTCCAGATCCTGAAGGAGCCGGGGCTGGGAAAAGCCGACCAGGCTGCCTACTATATGGCCGACCGCGAGGCAGTGAAGCTGCTCTGGGGCCACACCTACGCGCCCGACGGCCGGGTGCACCATCTCACCGACGACACGATGTCTGACGAGGGGATCTTCTCGGCAACCCCAGAGTATGACCGGCTCCGCAAGCTCAAGTTCGGTCTGAAGAACGTGGATCTGGGAAGCGTGGTCGACATCGCCTGGTCGCTCACGGCTTCGGCGCCAACACCGCTGCGGCCGATGCTGATCGACGACATGTATGGGGAACGGGAGCCGACCCTGCATGACGAGCTGGTAATCGTGTTCCCCGACGGATACCCGCTGAAGAAGGCCGAGTTGAACTGGACGGGTGATCCCCTCCCCCGGTTCTCCGAAACGACGGATTCCGCCGCCCGGACACGCACCTGGAGCTGGACCTACAAGAATACCAAGGGATATATTCCAGAATCCGACATGCCACCGGCCTCCCGGCTGTTTCCCCGGGTCATGGTGTGGCGTGACGCCCGGTGGGACGATCTGGCCATCGAATTCGCGGCCGCGCTGGAGAAGGCAGCCCCCTCTCCCGCCCTGCTCGACGCGTTCATTGCCGAGTCTGAAGCCGCCTCGACCACCACGGATCCCGCGCAACTGCGCCATCCG
>DATCTT010000152.1:0-4581 GCA_036567845.1 Candidatus Ozemibacteraceae bacterium
CGAACT
This sequence comes from Candidatus Ozemibacteraceae bacterium, assembly GCA_036567845.1. Taxonomy (GTDB): domain Bacteria; phylum Muiribacteriota; class Ozemobacteria; order Ozemobacterales; family Ozemobacteraceae; genus MWAR01. The sequence goes on from DATCTT010000152.1 coordinate 7, forward strand.
GGCGTCGGACGGCTTCGGCCATGGCCCGGGCCGTCTCTTCTGCAACACAGCCGTGGACATCGAGCAGGCCAGCCGGTACGCCAGCCATCTCTTTCGCCTGGCGGGTATAGGCGATCACCCCGGCCCGCAGCCACTCGCTCGCACCCGGTGTATCCGTGAGAAGGTCGGCAACAAGACCGCCGGTGACGGACTCCATCACGGCAAGCCGGTGGCCGTCAGCGAGCAGACGTGCCCCGATCGCCCGAGCGATTGTCTCGTCATCGCGGCTGCACACGAACCGCCCGATGCGCCGCTCGACCTCGGCCAGCACGGGCGCAGCCAGTTCCCGCGCGATATCGAGGCTGGCAGCCCCGGCTGCCACACGCACATCGACCCCGTGGCGCCGCGCATACGTCGCGACGCTGGGGTTGGCCTTCCCGGTGAACTCGGCGAGCAGCTCGGCGACATTGCCTTCGCCGATACCTACGGTATGCAGCGTCGTATCCCACAGCACCGCCGTTCCCCGTGGCAGTGCGGGTTTCACCCTCTCGTTCCACATGCGTTTCATCTCATGGGGCGGACCGGGCATCGCGACGATCGTTCTGCCATCCTTCTCGACCCACCAGCCCGGCGCCGTTCCGATAGGATTCTCCAGCGGACGGGCACCGGGAATGAGCCACGCCTGTTTCCGGTTCACCGCAGGCATCGGCCGCTTCCGGGCAGCGAACAGCTCCTCGAGGCGGCGGAGCTGCTCCGCATCCTCGTGCGGCACGGCGCCGCAGACGTCGGCGATCGCCTCCCGGGTCAGGTCATCATCGGTCGGACCGAGGCCGCCGCTTGTCACCACGAGATCAGCCCGCCGGAACGCCCGGCCGATCGTCTCGGCAAGCCGCTCCCGGTTATCCCCGACCGTCGTTTTATAGTAGACGTAATATCCAAGGCGGCGCAGCTCGCCCGCGATCCAGGCGGCATTCGTGTCGACCAGCTCGCCCAGCAGCAGCTCCGTCCCCACGCTCACGATCTCCGCCGTGCGGTTGCCCATGATGTCCTCCAGTTGTCCGAATGAACTCTCGCAGATTCAAGGAACGTTTCACCACAGAGGCACAGAGCTTTGGAATAGTTTTTCCTCTGTGCCTCCGTGCCTCTGTGGTGTGTTGTATTCTTTCCAAAACGCACGAAGGCAAATTATATATTATATAGTATAATTTCTGGTTTTGTATCCTGGTGGTTTCGTGGTGACCTCTTTCGGGTCAGAATGCGAGGCCGTGGTGGCGAACGTCCTGGCCTTTCTGCATGAAGATGGCGATCTCGGCGAGGTTCGTGGCGTGGTCCGCTATCCGTTCGAGGCTCCGCCCCATCGAGAGGAAGTCGAGCAGGCTGTCGACATGCTCCGGTTCGGTGCGCAGGCGAGCGCGGATCTGTTCAAACAACGCCTGGAACGCGTCGTCGATCGCATCGTCGGCGGTGAAAATCGATTCGGCCAGCACCTCGGTCGGCTCGAACAGGGCCGTGAGTCCGTCCTTGAAGAGGCTCTGCACCATCACGCCCAGCTCGACCAGAGTGGGAGGATCGACATGCCAGGAGCTTTTCGCGAGCGACATCGACCGGCGGCACAGGGCGCACACCTCGTCCCCGACCCGCTCCAGATCGACGGCCGCCTTGATCGAGCCGATCAGGGCGCGGAGATCCCCGGCCGTCGGCTGGTAGAGGGCCATCACCTTCCAGGCGAGATCGTCGATGCGCATCTGGAGGCGGTTCACCTCCACCTCTTCGTCGAAGATGCCGTCGAACAACTCGGCATTTCCGGTGCCGACGTGCTTCAGGCTGCGCTCCAGCATGCCGAGCACCCGCCGGCTCATCTCGTGCAGCATGCCGCGCAGCTCGGTCATTTCCATGTCCATGTGGCGTTTGATGATCACGCGAAATCCTCCACGGCCGGCGCAGGCGCTCAGCCGAATTTTCCTGAAATATAGTCTTCTGTACGTTTGTCGCGAGGCTGACGGAAGATCGTCGCCGTCGCGTCGAACTCGACCAACTCCCCGAGCAGCATGTAGCCAGTGTGATCCGAGATCCGGGCGGCCTGTTGCATCGAGTGGGTCACGATGATAATCGTGTATTCCGCCTTCAGCCGCAGGATCAGCTCCTCGACATGCTGGGTCGCAACGGGGTCGAGGGACGAACAGGGTTCGTCCATCAGCAGGATGCTCGGCCGGATCACGACAGCGCGGGCAATGCAGAGCCGCTGCTGGAAATCCGCCGAGAGTCCCATCGCGGGCGCGTGAAGGCGATCCTTCAGATCGTTCCACAGGCCGACCGCCTCCAGGCTGGTCTCGACGGCCCGTTCGAGGGTTTCCCGGTCGTCCGTCCCGGCAAGCCGCAGGCCGAAGACGAGATTGTCAAAGATCGAGGCCGGAAACGGGTTCGGCTGCTGGAACACCATCCCGACCTCGCGGCGCAGCCCGGTCACGTCGCACCTCTTCCCGGCCAGCTCCCGGCCGAGCACCTGGAGGGAGCCGGCGAGGCGGGCACCGGGAACCTGGTCGCACATCCGGTTGAAAACGCGAAGCAGCGTCGACTTCCCGCAGCCGGAAGGGCCGATCAGCGCGGTCACACGATTCCGAACGATATCAAGCGTGATATTTTTCAGCGCGTGGAAGGTACCGTACCAGAAGTTGAGTCCCCGGCTTGTCACGACGGCTTCGTTCATCCGAACCTCCCCGAAAGATAGTCATCGGTACGTTTATCAACGGGGCTCCGGAACATTCGGGCCGTGGGGCCGATCTCGACCAGCCGCGCCATGAGGAAAAACGCCGTCACGTCGGCAATGCGGGCGGCCTGTTTGGTGTTATTCGTGACGAGGATGCAGGTCGTGCGGCTCTTGAGCTCGGTCAGGGCCTGTTCGACGGCAGCCGTCGAGATTGGGTCGAGGGCCGAGCAGGGCTCGTCGAGCAGGAGCAGCTTCGGCTTTAGGGCCAGCGACCGCGCGATCGAGAGACGCTGTTTCTGACCGCCTGAGAGACGGGTCGCGTCGAGCGAGAGGCGGTCCTTCACCTCGTCCCACAGGAAAGCGGCACGCAGGGTCTCCTCGACGATCGCGTCGAGCTCGGCTTTCGCGGTGATGCCGGCAAGGCGTGGGCCGAAGGTGACGTTGTCGTAGATCGACATCTCGAGGGCCCGGGGTTTGTCAAAGGCGAAAGCGACCTGGCGGCGGAGACGGAACGGGTCGCAGGCAGGGCTGTAGATGTCGAAGCCGTTCAACAGGATCCGGCCGGTCATCGCGCCGGGGTGGGCCACTTCCTGGAGCCGGTTGATCAGCCGCAGGAACGTGGATTTTCCCGAGCGGCCGGGGCCGATGATGGCAAGAATGGTTCCGGTCTCGACTTCGAGCGAGATATCGATCAGCGCCGGCTCAGCGGGTTTGCCGGGCGGCGGTTCGTAGGCATAGCCCACATTCTCGGCTTTCAGGATGACCGCCGGCGTCGTCATGAGGTTCTCTTCCGGGCGAGCAGCCAGGCTGCGCCGACGTTCACGAGCAGGATCAGCCCGACCAGCGTCAGGGCTGTCGTGTAGGCCATCTCCATCGAGAGGCCCTCGCGGGCGAGGATGTAAAAGTGAACGGCCATGGGCCGGCCGGGATCGAGCAGGGAGATCGGGGTTTCGAGCGAGACACCGGTCGTGAAGATGACGCAGGCCGTCTCCCCGAGTGCGCGGCCCAAGGCGAGGATGATGCCGGTCATGATGCCGGACCGGGCCTCGGGGAGAACGATATGCCAGACGACCTGGGATTTCGTCGCTCCGAGGGAGTAGCCGACGTCACGCAGGCCGGCCGGCACAGCCTTGATCGCCTCCTCGGCGGTCCGGATGATGGTCGGCAGGACCATGCAGGCGAGGGTAAGAGCGCCGGCCAATATCGACCAGCCCATTCCCAGCGTCACGACGAAAAGTATGAAGCCGAACAGGCCGAAGATGATCGACGGGATGCCCGCCAGGCACTCGGCTCCGAACCGGATCGCGGTCGTCAACCGGCCCTCAGTTGTATATTCTGTCAAATATATTGCTGTGCACACGCCGAGGGGGACGGCGATGAGGAGCGACAGGCCGCCGAGCAGCACCGTCGAGAGGATGACCGGCAAGATGCCGCCGCCGCGGCCGAGGTCTTCGGGATGATGGAGGAAAAAAGCGGCCGAGAGGCGCGGCCAGCCGTTCCAGAGGAGATACCCGACGATCGCCGCGAGCAGCAGGCCGACGGCGGCGGTCACGAGGTAGCTCAGACCGATGCCGAGGAGGTTGATGCGCTCGTTGCGGGTTCGGACGGCTGGATCCATGGGGGTCTCCGGTCAGCGGCGGCGCACGATGAACGTGGCCAGCGAGTTGAGGCAGAAGATCATGACGAAGAGGATGACGCCGGTCGCGAACAGGGCCTTCTGATGGGCGCCGGCGGCGTAGGCCATCTCGAGGGCGATGTTGCTCGTGAGCGTGCGGCAGGGGTGGAGCGGTGACGTGGGCACGACGACGGCGTTGCCCGCGACCATGATGACGGCCATGGTCTCCCCCATCGCCCGGCCCATGCCGAGGATGACGGCCGTCACGAGGCCG
>DATCTT010000153.1:0-2596 GCA_036567845.1 Candidatus Ozemibacteraceae bacterium
TGGCATCATCAAAACGGGCCATGCGACCATGTTTTCGCTCGTCGCGTTCTTCATGGCATCCGCGGCGTTCCGGGCGTTCCGGGTCCGGTCGGGGGAGGCCACGCTTCTGCTGGTCACGGCCGGCGTCGTGATGCTCGGGAACACGCCGCCCGGCCGCGTGGTGGATGATCTGTTCGGACCGGTCGTGAACCCGGTGCTTGCGCTGCTGGGCTCGCCCTGGGGCTGCGCGCCGAAGTTATGCATGGCCGGGGTGAAGGAGTGGATCCTGAACGTGCCCAGCTCGGCCGCTCAGACAGCGATCCTGATCGGCACCGTGCTCGGGGCACTGTCGGCCGCGCTCAAGGTCCTGACCGGGATCGACCGTTCGCACCTCGGAGGGGCAGGGGAATGACTCTTGCTGAACGGCTGGCCGGGCTGCGCCATCTCGACCGGCGCTGGATCTTCCTGCTGCTCGCCCTTACGGTCGCCCTGCCGATGATCCGGCCGATCGGCCTGCGGGTCGTGCCGGGCGAGGCTGCGACCAGATTCTACACGGCCATCGATACATTGCCTGCCGGTTCGCGCTTCATGATCTCGTTCGATTACGAACCCGGCTCGGCTCCGGAACTCCAGCCGACCGGCGTCGCGGTTCTCGTGCATGGCTTCCGGCGCGGGTTGAAACCGGTGCTGGTGGGAAACTGGGCTCTCGGCGGGGAACTCGCCGACCAGGCTCTGCGGCTGGCGCGCGGCGTCCTGCGCCGGTCGGCCGATCCGCACGACCGCGAGATCGAGGCGGGTCTCGTCGATGGAAAAGACTTCGTGAACCTCGGGTTCAAGCCCGGAGGGGTGATCCATCTGAAAAATATGGCAAAGGATATATTCCAGCCGTATCCCGTCGATCGGGCCGGCCGCCGCGCTCCCGGGCTCGAAATCTTCCGCAATGCCGATGGTCGGGGATTCTCGATGGCCGATATCGGCCTGATCGTCAGCCTGACGGGCGGAAACCACGGGATCGACGATTACGTCTACACGGCGGGGGAGCACCACCGCCCCCTCGCGGCGGCCTGCACCTCGATCGCGATCCCCCGGCTCCAGACCTATCTCCAGACCGGCCAGATGCTGGGCATGGCGGGTGGCATGCCGGGAGCCGCCGAATATGAGCGGCTCGTGGGAATCCGGGGCAGCGCAACGGCCGGGATCGACTCCCAGAGCATGGCGCATCTCCTCATCCTGTCGTTCATCCTGCTCGGCAATCTTTCCTGGCAGGCCGGCCGCCGGCTCGATGCGGCTTCGTCGGAGTCTGGCGCCGAGGGGGAGCGGGCATGACCGTGGAAATGTTGACGACCTGGACCGGTGCGGCGATGACCCTGTGCATCTTCAGCTTCCTCTGGGGTGACAATCGTGCCTTCCGGTTTGCCGAGAACCTCTTCGTCGGCGCTTCCGCAGGCTATTATGCCTCGACGGTGTATGTTCACTCGGTGCTGCGCCCGCTGCTGTTGGCGCGGCTCTGGCCTGGCCTCTTCGGAGCCGCGGGGCCGGGGCCGGTTCCCGATGCTGAAGTGCTGTTCCTCGTGCCCCTCGTGCTCGGGGGCCTGATGCTGTTCCGTCTCAGCCCGGCCAAGGCCTGGCTCAGCCGTGTGACGGTCGGCTTCTACCTGGGCGTGGGGACGGGGCTGACGGTCGTCTACGCAGTCCAGCAGGTCCTGGTGCCGCAGATTCGCAAGGCCATCACGCCGCTTTGGGTCGCCGGCGCGCCCTGGACGACCGTTTCGAACTGGATCATGACGTTCGGGACTGTTGCCTGCCTGTTCTACTTTTTCTTCAGTGCCGAACATCGCGGCCGGCTGCGGTCCACGACGGCACGATTCGGGATCACGCTGCTGATGATCGGTTTTGGCGCCCTGTTCGGGGCCGCCGTCATGGGTCGCATCTCGATTCTGATCGGCCGGTTCCAGTTCCTGCTTTCGGACTGGCTCGGGATCTGGTGAGTCATGGAAGAGATCCGACGACTGGCCGGGGAAATCGTGCGCCGGGGCTGGAGTGTTCCGGCGGTGTTCGTGCTCGAATCGATCCGCCCCCTCGGAGGGATCGCTGCCGCCGGCTGTGACGCCCTCGGACCGGTGACGGCGCTGGCCGGCACGGATGGGCTGGTGAATCTGTTCGGGCGGGTTCTGGCGGAACGCGGGGGGATCAGCCGGCTTCTCGACGAGATCGAGCGGCTCGAGAGAGAGGGTGGGTGCGATGGCCCTTGAAGCGTTTGCCGCCGGAGCCGCTCGCCTGAAGCGGGTGCTGGCCATCGATTGCGGAAGCACGACGACAAAGGCGATTCTCTTCGGACGGGATGCCGCTGGTTGGCGCCTGGAAGGGCGTGGCGAGGCGCCGACGACGGTTGAGCCGCCCGTGGCGGACGTCATGCAGGGGGTCTGGAATGCCGTCGCCGAGCTTGAGGAACTGACCGGTCTCCGGCTCGCCGATGGAACCGCTGGAGTTCTCGTGCGACCGGCATCGGAACGTTCGGGGGTGGATGCCTTCGTCGCGACCAGTTCGGCGGGAGGCGGGCTTCAGGTGCTCGTGGCGGGCATCGTCCGCGCCATGTCCGCCGAGTCGGCGCAGAGGG
>DATCTT010000154.1:0-15015 GCA_036567845.1 Candidatus Ozemibacteraceae bacterium
CAGCAGCAGCCTGACGGGCGGCCTCGCGAGCTTCCTCGGCGCGCCGGATGGCTTCCCTGCGTGCCTCTTCCTCCTGGCGCCGCTTGTCGATCTCGTTCCAGACGACCTGAAGGCGCTCCCCGAACGGTGTCTCGGTGCCGCGCAACGGCTCGAGCAGCTTGAACGCCTCCTCGACCGAGCCGTTGTAAAACTGGATCATGCCGTAATAATAGACCGCCTCGGTGTCACTGGCATTCGCACGGAATTTGGGCTCGTAGAAATCGAGCCCCTCCTTCAGCAGTCCCCGGTCATCCTGTTCGACGATCGTCCGGTCACGGCCGGCCAGATCGAAATACGTGTCGAGCGCCTTCGCCAGCCCCGCGACAGACCGCGCCTCGAAGACGGCCGCCAGGGGCCCCTCCTCCTTTGCAAACGCATCGAGGCCTGCGGTGAGACTGGCCTGTTTGCCGCCCAGCGCGGGCTCGATCGCCACCTCGACATCCTCGAACGCCGCCACCGTGGCCGAAGGAACGCCTGAAGCCCGCACCTTTTGCTCCGGCACCACCAGCCCAAACGGCCGCAACCGGGTGCCCGACCCCAGCAGCGTCAGGGCCTCGTGCATCACCAGATCCGTTTCCTTCTTCGTGATTCGCGGCTTGTCCGGCCCGAACAGTTTGTCCAGCGCGACGACACGGGCATGGGAAGGCATGATCTTCTTCGCCTGGGAAAGCATCTGACGGGCCTTGAACATGTTCTTCTGGTCAGCATAGATCTGCGCCAGCCAGATAAGCGCCTCAAAGTTTTCTGGCTCGAGAAGCAGCACGTTCTCGAACTCGAGCGCGGCGCCGGAAAGATCGCGCTTCAGATAGCAGGCCTGGCCCCGCTGCAGGAAGTCTCGGATGTCGTCGGCCTCCTGGGCATCTAGGACGGGGAGCGCCGCCATACCGACTGCCCCGATCACCAGAACCGCCGCCGCCAGCCGCCCACAGCGCTTCACGAACGCCCTCATCAGAACGACACCTCGCTGCCGAGCACCGCCATCCGGATCTGCACCCGCGCGTTCGTCGGGAAGACATGAAGCTGGTCGTCGGTGTAGTTGATGCCGCCCGCCGCGATCATCTCGAGATACCCGTCCCCGTCGAGATCAGCAAATGTCAGCGGCGCTATAGATTTACCGATATATTTAGGATACCCCGGAAGCGGGTTCCCGTCACGGTTCAGGGCCATGACGTAGCCGGCCTGTTTGCCGATCCCTTCTGGATTCCAGGCCGTGAACACGACATCCAGCCGACCGTCCCCGTCCAGGTCGATGATCTGGGGGGTGTGGTAGATCGAATGCTTTGTCTTGAACGGCCAGCCGGTGAGCGGTTTGCCCTCGCGGTCACACACCATCACGACCCCATCGGCCTGGCCGATCACAAACTCGTCACGGCCATCGCCGTTCAGGTCAGCCAGCCTCGGAGCCGAGTGCGACGCGTCGGACAGCGCGAACTGGGTCTTCACGTTGCCGTTTCTGTCCCAGATGATGAACTTCTTCTCGGGGGTCGTGGTGAAGATCTCCTTGATCCCGTCCCCGTTCGTGTCTCCGGCACCGGCCTCAAACGGCCAGGTCAGGTTCGGCACGGTCGCCTGCGGCCATCCATGTTCCGGAGTCCCCCGAATGTTCAGCACCGTGACCTTGCCGTTGTCGTCCTTCGCGACGATCTCCTTCACCCCGTTCCCGTCGATGTCTGCAGCCGTCACCCGCGAAGAGACCGACGTCGAGAGCGGGACTTCCCAGACCACCCGGCCATCCTTGTCGATCCGGCTCACAGTACCCGCCTTGGAGCCGATGAACACCGCCATCTCCCCCGTCCCGTCGACGTCCGCAACTTCCGGCGAGGAGAGGCGGATCGTGCCGCGGGTGTCGACCACCCATTTCTGGACCCCCTGCCGGTTCATGCAGTAGACCTTGCCGTTCAGGGAGCTGGCGATGATCTCGGAATCCCCGTCCCGGTCGAGATCGGCAACCGACACGTCGGAGAGGATCGGTGCCCCCGTCTGTTTCGGCCAGTTCGGCGGCCGGATGATCTCCTTGCCGGTCGAGGAGAACAGATGGATTTTTCCGTCGGTCGCGCCGAAGATCAGATCGCGCTTTCCATCATTGTCCATGTCCTCGATGACGCGGGTCTGACCATATATATCACCAGATACTTTTGCCGAAAAGCCCCGGAACTGCGGTCCGTCGTCACCGGCCTGGGCCATCGTGGCGCAGGTCATCGCGGCCAGGCTTCCCAGCGCGATGCCGCGCAGCCAGCTCCGGACCCCGCCGGCCCCTGTTCGTGCTGTCATTCCGTCCATCTCGGCTCCTCCCCGTTGCGACGCACGCCCTCAATACCGGGCGAACTGCCTGATGACCTTGACAAGGGTCTCGACCCTCGCCCGGATCCCGCCTTCGGACACTTCGCCGACAACCACGACCTTCCAGACATCGTAGGTGCCGGTGACCGTCTGGCGCTGGATATACGGCACCGCCGTCATGATCTTGCTGCTTCCCGGCATCGTATAGGGCTGGACCGACTCGACCCGGTACATCCCGTCGCCGAACTCAACGTTGTATTCCTTGTCAGTGCGCTCCTTGCTGAATTTTCCCGGGTAGGTGAGGTTGTGGTTGCCGAGCCGGTACTGGTTCAGGATGTTGATCATCACTTTCTCGACGCCGGCCTGGGCCAGGTTGCGGGCCCGAATGCGGCCGGCCTCCTGGACGATCGCGCTCGTCGAAAGCCGTGAGACGGCCCAGTAGGAGATGCCGAAAATGCCGAGTATCAGCAGCAGAATGAAGGAGTAGAAGGCGATGAAGCCCCGTCGGGCACCGGTCGGTTGCGTCATGGCTCGTCCCTCTCCTTCACGCAGACGAGATCGGTGTCGAGATGCACCGCAAACGCCAGTTCCTCGACCAGTTTTGGGTTCATGTCGTCGGCAATCCGCATCGTGACCGCGATCTCGTTGATATCCGCGGGATTGCGCCGGAAATGCAGGTCGCTGACCCGGTCCGAGATCACGACCCGCGACCGCGAACCATTCTGATCCGTTGTCTCTCGCATCAGGGCGTCCTTCTCGAGAAACAGCCGCACCTGCACCTTTTCGCCGGGCCGCGTGTAACTGGTGTGATAAAAGACGAGCTCCTCCCCCCCGTTGGCCGGCTCCTTGTCCGTCTCGACCACCTCGATGACGTTCGGGAACAGGTCGCCGATCCGCTCGCCCTGGAACCAGAGGTTGCCCAGCGAGTCGGTCTGGACGACGGGATTGATGCGCTTGATGTCGGTGAACACCTGCTTCATGGCGAGCTGGAGCTTCTGGTTGAACTCCATGCGCTCCTGGCCCCATTTCCAGGTGGCCAGGTTGCTCCGGAACACGGCAATCAGAACCAGCCCGATCAGCACGACGATCACAGCCGAGATCGACAACTCGACGAGGGTGAACGCCCGCCGGGATCGGATAAATTTATACGTAATATTATATATCCTCATGCCGATGCTCAAAACTTCGCCGAGGTCTTCAGATCGTAACTGTTCGTGTTCGCCCGGTAGGTGACGAGGCGCGTCTGACGCGGAAAGTTGTTCTCGACCCACCGGATGATCACGCTGATCTGGATCAGGTTAGTCTCCTTGTCGCCCGTGCCGATGACGGTGTGGCCGGGCGCCTCCTCGATGATCAGCGTTCCGGAGGCTTTGTATTTCTGCGTAAAGAACGCAGGCAGCGTGAACTGCGGATGGTCGGGGTCGGGGAAGTCGAGCGTCAGCGGGATGTTTCCCCAGAGGAACGCGTCGCTCTTCGCGCGGTCGAGGACATTCTGGGCGGCAATCGTCGCCGACAGCAGGACACCGCCCTTCTCGACGGTGCGCGACCCTGTCAGAAACAGGGAAAGCACCGGCACGACACCGGCCCCGATGATCAGCATCGCGAGGAGGACCTCGATGATCGTGAACCCTCTCCTGGTGCGTTCTCTCATGCTCTGTCCATCCGTGTGCGGCTCATTGACCCAGGCCGCGGCGTTTCCGGTCCTCGACGTCCGGCGAAACATACTCCGCTTCATGTTTCTGGAAATTCTCGAGGTACTCGATGCCGGCCTTCGCGTTTTCAGCAGCGGGGGTGCCGGGGTATTTCTCGACGATGCGCCGGAACACCTCCAGCGCCCGCTGGTTCGACTTGTTCCGGAAGTAGATCTCGGCCAGACAGTATTCGGCCACGCTTGCGTCCTGTGGGTCGGAGCTCTCGTTCAGAAGCTGCTCGAAGATGCGCGAGGCTTCCCCGTATTCCTGTTTCTCGAGCAGTTCAATTCCCTTTTCGTACCGCCGCTCGAACTCGCGACGCATCGCCGGGTTCATCGCGCCACGCCGCTGGGCCACCGCAGCTGCTGCCTCCGAGGCCATCCCCGCACCGCCGGCTCCCGGGGCCAGCATCGCAGCTCCCGAAGCCGTCCGGAGGGTTTCGGACGCGGTGTTCGCCGCGCTGCCGACAGGCTCGCCCATCTCCGGTGTCCGGGGGGCTTTCTTCCCGCAGCCCGCGGCCACCAGTGCGGCCAGCAGAAGACCGACGCAGAGCGCGCGGACCGCATGGGCGGCGGATGCAGGGCTTGCGAATATGCGCAAGACAGCGTCCTCAGCAGAGGTGCGTGGATATCGCCTTTGCGATCCCATCCACCAGGTGCTTGATCTCACGTTCATCGGGCCCTTCGGCCATGACGCGGACGAGATTCTCGGTCCCCGACGGCCGGACCAGGACCCGTCCGCGGCCGGCGAGCTTTTTCTCGGAATGGCGGATCTCCTCCTGGATCTGGGGGAAGGCATCGAAATTCTTGTTCTTGACGCGAATGTTCACGAGCACCTGGGGCAGTTTGCTCATGACCTCGCTCAACTCCTTCAACGTCGCCCCGGTGTCCCGGATGATCTTGAGGATGAAGCAGGCGGTCAGCAGGCCGTCGCCCGTCGTCGCATAATCCGAGAGGATGATGTGGCCCGACTGCTCCCCGCCGACGATCGACTGGGATCGCTTCATTTCCTCGAGGACGAACCGGTCGCCAACCTTCGTCTTGAGCACCTTGATGTCGAGGTTTTTCATCGCGAGGTCAAGGCCAAGGTTACTCATGACGGTCGTCACAAGCGTGTTGCCCGGCAGGCGGTCCTGCTGTTTGAGATACCGGGCGGCAATCGCAAGAATATAATCGCCGTCGATAATGTCCCCCTGGCCCGTCACGGCGATCACCCGATCGGCGTCCCCGTCAAAGGCGAAGCCGGCATCGAAATGCTCGCGTTTCATCATCTCGACGAGATGCTGGATATGGGTCGAACCGCATGCCTCGTTGATATTCCGACCGTCCGGCGTGTTACCGATCGCGTCGATGCTGAAGCCCAGATCGGTGAAGAATTTCCCCGCCCATGGGGCAAGCGCCCCGTTCGACAGGTCGAGAGCCACTTTGAGGCGGCGACTGCCATGGGAGTCGCCGAGCACCTTCGCCAGATGCGCCAGCCAGAACTGGACCGGTGCGGTGTCCGTCGTGACGCGGCCGATCTCCCCCCCGGTCGGAAGCGAGAGGGCCGTCGATGCCGCGACATCCTTCTCGATGGCATCTTCTATAGCATCAGGAATTTTATACCCGTCGGCGCCGAAAATCTTGATGCCGTTGTCCTGGAACGGGTTGTGGGAGGCGCTGATGACGATGCCGCCAAGCCCCTGCATCTCGCGGGTGATGAAGGCAACGGCGGGTGTGGGCACAACGCCGAGCAGACGGGCCTCAGCCCCCATCGAGGCGATACCGGCCGCCACGGCGTTCTCGAGCATGTCGCCGGAAAGTCGCGTGTCTTTGCCTACGAAGATCGGCCGGTCGTGTTTCTTGTGGTTGAGCAGCAGATGCCGGGTTCCATACTGGGCAAGCCGGAACGCCATCTCCGCCGTCAGCGGATACTGGTTGGCCACCCCACGAACCCCGTCCGTACCGAACAATCGCGTCATAGAAGCCCTCCGGGCAAGGAATATGCCTCGATTATACCACACCCCCTACGACTCCGACGAATCCCCGAAGCGGGGTTGAAATTCGAAAGGATTCCGACTATACTGAATCCGTCCGAGGGAAACCCGGGTCCGTCCGGTCCGGGTTTTCCTTTTTTTGCGTTATCCGGTAAACGGAAACACCCGATCGACAGATGCCGCTGAATTCAGGGAAAGGGCCACGCACACGACATGCTCCGCTGGATGCTGCAATCGACACATGATTCCATTGTCGGCCTGATGTCGCATCTGATCAGCTGGCTCAGCTTCAACAGCGAGATCGAGTCGCTCGTCGACGCGGTGAACCACAAGCTCGACGAGCCGCCCACCCGACTGAACATCCGCCACCTCTCCCACCCCGGCGGCTTCATCCGGGAATTCGGCAAACGTCGTCTCAGCATCGCCGGTGCCTATATCAAGATCGCCCGCGACCTGTCCCCGAACTCGGCGGAGGAGCGGCTGACAGCCCTTTCGATGCTGGTCGACCAGTCGCTGCACGCGAAAACGATCAACATGCCGCTGAACACGGCGCGCATCCAGATTGACCTGATGAAGGAAGTCGTCAAGTCCCGCGACAACCGGCGCCGGCAGATGGAAGCCATGGCCGATTTCGGCCTGGTATCGTTCGGCCAGGAAGCCGTCGTCCGCCGGTTTCTCAACAAGCTTCATCTCGTCGAGGTTCCCGAAGAGGAACGGCCGCTCCGCGAGCTCGACATGGGCTGGGACGACCACGTCCACGATTTTCTCTCGGAAGGCCGCAAAACGCCAACCCAGGTGCTTCTCGACGCTTTCGTGAAAGGCATCTCCCGCCTGACCCTGGTCTACTCAAACCTCGACGAGCGGCGCATGATCCACGAGGCGATCACCGCCGGCAACCTGCTCGGCATCAAGGTCAGCATCGGTATCGAGTTCAGCGTCGGTCGCAGCGGCGCACGGCGGCATTACATGTATGTCCCTCCCGACACCGCTGACAGCAAACAGTTTTTCGCCTTTTTTGACGAGCGGCGCATCGTATTCGCCCCATTCCTGACCGGCCTCCGCACGAATGCAACCAGCCGGCATAAGACAATGGTCGCTGCCGTCGAGCGGTTCAACACGCTCCAGCGGCCTCGCCTCAACTCCGGCTGGGAACCCGACAGCCCCTGCTGGTTCCCACCGTTGACCCTCGAAGAGCTTGACCGCATCGTCGCCTGCGGCCAGATCTCCCGCGTTCACATCGGGGAGTTGCTATTCCAGAAATTCCGCGACATCCTTCAGCGCCGGGTCCTCCAACTTAAAGCCCAGGTGCTCGCGGCGCAGGACCGCCTCGCCCGTGGCATTTACAGCGAGTGGGAGTTCAAGAACATCACCTCGCAGTATGAAAACGTGCGCGAACAGTTCGAGACGATGACCCCGGAAAGCCTCCGCTCCGCCTACATGGAGGGCCGCGACGTCGTCGATTACAACAGCGAGTTCGCGGAGGAAGAGCCGATCCTCGACACGCTGATGGGCCAGGGCGGTAGCATAGTGATGATCCACCCGCTCGAGATCGGCCTGAAGGACGCGATGCTCCATCTGCTCAAGCACTCCGCGCGGATCACGCACATCGAGACCCTGAACCTTCGCGATAGTTCGTCCCGCAACCCCAACGATCTGATCATCTTCAACAAGTTCATCTACCTGTTGAACAACGGCACAGAAGCCGATATCACCCACTTCCTCGAGCAGCACGGGATCGCGGCGGGCGATCTGGTCCAAAAAACTCTCGAAATCACCCGAAAGCGGCCTTTGGTCCCCATCTGTGGCAGCGACTCAACCGGCCGCGATCCAACGATCCCGGGAATGGGCTTCATCAAGGTCAGTCACATCCCGGAATCCGTACGCCCCGATTTTCTCGAGTCGCACTACAAGGTTCCCCGCCCGATCGCCGACCTGGTCATCCGGGGCGGCAAGAAGGACGAAAGCCCGGACGCCCCGATTGGAAGCGCTTCGGATGTCGTCTGCATGGGCAAGATCGGCAAGCCCTTCCGAAACCACGTGGGTGACGAGGAAACGCTTTCTCTGGTCCCGCCGGGCGAGTTCTGGGCCTATCTGAACCCCGGCCTGAAGTTCCTGTGGCGGATCGCCGTCGGCTTCGTCGTCGCCTTTTCGTTCATGAACTACCAGTACGGTCAGCTTCTTGGCGCCTTCTTTGCGATGCTCTGGTTCATCATCACGGGCTCCCGCAACATGCTGGTCGATCTGCTGGCCAGCTCGGGGATCGCCATCCGGAACTGGTCCATCCGAAATGTCAACTTCGACAACATCTCCCAATCCCTCTTCTGGACCGGGTTCAGCGTTCCGATTCTCGGTGCCATCAAGATCGCGTTCGACGAATACTGGCCCCTTGAAAAAGCCGGATTTTCCTACGAGGGCGTGAAGTTCTTCTTCCTTTGTATATCAAACGGCATTTACATCAGCACGCACAACCGGCTCCGCAACTTCGACCGCCGCGTTATCCGGGCAAACTTCTTCCGCACCGTTCTCGCCTGGCCATTCGCGACGGTATTCGCCCCGATCGGCAATCTGCTTGCCATTCCCAGCATCGTCCAGGCCAAGTTCTGGTCCGACGTTGTCGGCGGCGTCATCGAAGGCTCGGGAAAATACCGGCAGCGCGTCGTCATCCGCATCCGCGACTTGGGTGAGCTTCTGCCCCGCCTTTCCTCCGCCGATCGTGACGTGCGGCTGACGGCAATGCTCGATATCCTGTATATCTGGGCGAGGCAGCCGCGTGGCCGCACCTGCCTCTCCAAGCTCCTGCTGGACACCCCGCCCCTTCTGGAACGCCTCCGGCTCAAGCGCGCCACCCCCACCCACGAAGAAGCCCTGAGCCGCAAGGCACAAGCCAGGCAGCATCTCGATCGGCTGATGGAGCTGTTCGGTGACCCCGGCTGTCTGAACCTGCTCTCGGAGTTCTCCCTGAAAAATTACCAGGACCGCGAAGCCATTCTGCTTACCGAGCTGATCGGCTCGCAGACCGAGCCGTTCCTAGCCTGGCTGAAGATGATCCGCCAAAAAGGCGGTTACTGAACCTCAGAAGGTGTGGTTCAGGGACCACTCCCACCGCCGATACCGTCGGTCACCGCCAGCAGCCGCCTCGATCCGGCGCCAGTCGGAATAGTCGGAGACGATCTCCACCCGTGGAGCGAGTCGATACCGCAGTGACGTATAAGTTCCCTGCATGTTGAGTCGCTTTTCATATGAGACGAAGTTGGCCGGCACAGTATCGGCACCGGTCTGGAAATACTGGGCAATCACCTGGAACCGGCCGACGCGCTTCATTTTGCCCAGCAGGAGCGTCGCATTCCAGGCATCGCCGCCGTGGTGCAGCGGCCCGGGGGCATCAGCCAGCAGATTCCGGGCCCAGTCGAACGTCACACGCACCTGGGAGGGCCATTCAGCCGCAACGTAGCCATTCAGGATGCGATAGCCAGGCGCAGAGATCCGCCCCCAACCGTTCGAATCAATCCCGTATTGGAAACGGTCAAGACGCCACTCGAGCTGGGTGTTCCCCCTCTTCGGCTGGCCCATTGCCCCCAGCACATACAGACGATCCCCCCGGAACCGCAGATCCCGATGGATCTCGAACGCCCCACCATGCAAAACGACGTTTTTCCCGATCCGGTCCACCGGCTGCTCGACCCAGAGGCCATCCCAGTAGATGTCGTTGTCCCACAGCAGCTCGCTCTTGTATTTCAGGAACGGCACCTGCGTGCGCCCTAGGCGCAGCCGGGTCTTCAACGGTCCGGTCCATTGGGCATACAGGTTCACGAACTGGAAATCCCGCACGGTCAGGATATGGTTCCCTTCCCGAGCGAGGGTTTTCAGAGAGGATGAAAGATGACTGGCGTCGAGGGTCGAAAGCGAAACGAGCCAGTCCCACACCCCGTCCTTCCGAAGCGCATTGAGGCGGACGCGCTCGGCAAAGCAGCGCCGCTCGGTCTCGGTTCCATTTGCAGCCTCGGTCACCGTCTTCACCATGAACCGGTGGGAAAGATCTCCGGTCAGGCGCACACCCTCCGGAGCCCTATCTGCCGCGCGACACACCCTGCCTGAACCTCCGGCGAGGAGAACACCGGCCATGATGCTTATCATTATATAATATAATTTACATTTAATCTTCATGGAGAGAATCATCCTTGCGGTTCATCGTTTCAGGGGGCTGCAGAAGGCTGCGCGACAAGAAGCGGGCCATCGGGGCCAACGGGGGAAGAACGGCGAAACGGGTTTCCCGCCGAGGCGGAAAACCCGTTTTCGAGGACGAAAAAGGCTTATTTCGCTCCGACCGCGGCGGCGCCGGCTTCCAGAACCGGCTTGGCGAGGGGCGAGTTGAGAATCTGGAGGCCGAACACCATGCCGAAGATGCCGACGGTCTCGATGATGCCAAGGGCGATGATCAGCAGACCAAAACCCTTGCCGCCGTTCTCGACCATGCACCGGACGCCGGCAGCGCCAATGAGGCCCTGATACCAAGCGGAAAACAGCTCGATGAGGCCCGTGCCAAGCGCAACGCCCAGGCACAGCAGGGCATTGGCGGGGTTTCCGGCGACCTTGATCATGGTCAGCATGACGATCATCGCATACAGCGTCTGGCTGATGGGGGCCGCCACCATGATGATATACTGGAACGACAGATTCTTGCCCGCTTTTCCTTCACTCGCCCAGGCACCGGCGGCGGAGGTACCCGCGGCCACGATGCCGAGACAGCTTCCGATGCCGCCGAGGCCGAGAACGAGACCACACGCAAACAAGCCAAGCAATTCGATCATGATGTCAGCTCCTTACTTTTTGCCGAACGGGTCGTATCCACGCCCCGTCCATTCCATACCGAGATGATTTGAGAACTCGAGAAGGTTCAGCCGCACGCCATGTGCGAAGATCGCCACCAGCCCGAGAGCAAAATTCAGCAGATGCGCTGCGATCAGAATGACGACGACGATCAGCAGGGGAAGCGGCCGCACCATTTCGTTGAAGCTCGCAGCCAGCACGCCGCCCGCGAGGCCGACAGCCCAGAGGCGAATATAGCTGATGATATCCCCGAGGAAGCCCGCCGCGTTGAGGGCGACGGCGCCAAGTCCTTTGCCGATCGCCGCAAACAGGTTCCACGAAAAGTCCGTGAACAGGACGATCATGAACAGGGAGACGCCGAACAGCGGCAGCATCCAGGACGGCGCCGGGCTCCCGTTCACGAGCACTTCGACCAGCGCCCACATCGCCCAGATGAACAGCACCCATCCGGCTTCCGCGATCGTCGCGAGGCCGAGCGCGGCGCGCCGGATCTTCCAGACATGCGCGACCGTCAGGTGAACGGCGCCGATCAGGAAACACAGCTGCTTCAGGAACAGTTCGTCCTTCTGCTGGTCGCCGGTTAGGATCAGCGCTTTGTTCATCAGCGGCGCCCCGAACCAGGCGTTCGTCAACACTCCCCACCCGGCGACACCCGCGAACAGGATCGTGAACAACGTCAGGACCTGCTCCGGCACGCCCCTCGAAATCAGGGGTTTCCGAGCCGCCAGCAGGGCGACGAGCGCCACGACGCCGTATCCAGCATCCGCGACGAGCATGGCGGTGAAGATGACGAGAAACGGCAGGAACGCCGGGCTGATGTCTGCCTCGCGGTATCCGGGCGTCACTCCGAGGAGGGAGAACAAGCACTCGATCGGTCGCACCCAGGGCGAGTTCGAAAACGCCGTCGGCGGCGCATCATCATCGGCGGGCGGCTGGGCCACGACACCCACGGGCAGACGTGTCCCTTCCAGAGCCGCGTGCAGCGACTCGATCCGGTGCTCGGGCACCCAGCCCTGCAGGATAAAGGCCGGCCCCTCTTCGGCCAAACCGCTCTCGACCTGGTGGAACGTGATCCGTTCCCGGAGCTCGGCAAGATACGCACGCACGTCCTCACGCCGCATCGCCAGCTCCCGGAGACCGCCACACAGCCGGCGTTCCTCTTCCCGAAGCGTCGCCAGCGCGGCCTCGATCTCGAATCCATCCCGGGCCGGGACGGGGATCACCTGCGCGGGCGGTCGGACATCAACGGAGGCACGGCCGATCGCAAGCACAGCCGACGTTCCATCCGCCACGCCCACCTCATGAATAATATCAGCAACTATAGATTCTTTCAGATACGCCGTCGGGCAGAGGCAGAACCGCACGGTCAGGCCCACCTCGGCGAGTTTTTCCAGATCCGTTTGGCTGATGCGGCCCCATGGCCGGACCTGGGCAAGCTCTCGCTGGAGTTCGGCACGATCGGTGTGAAGACGATCGATCAAGACCAGCTGGGCAAGCACCTCGTCGATCAGGCGGGCCGGCGTGCCGGGAGGGGCGGCGGCAGCATCGGTGGACGGCTCGACAGCGTCGATGGCCTGGAGGGCCTTTTCCCCGCGGGCCAGGTCCTGGACAAGCTCGGCTGAAGGTTTGACGGCATCGGGCCGGGCCGCCTCGACATGCACAACGCCGGCGGCGTACAGCGCAGCGAGAATCGCCTGCCGGTCAGACTGGCGGCCGGCAATGAACACCCGCTTCATCGGCTGGATCATGCGGCGCCTCCTTCGACGGATTTGCTCTTGGCGATCTTGGAACGGCCGACGGCAGCCGTCTGCTCTTCGGCGAGATTGATCCGGATGGTGCGGATGTTCTCCTTCGCCCGGGGAATCATCACCTTCTCGAACAGGTTCACCCGCTGGGTGACCTTGCGCAGCTCCTGCTGGAGCAGCCGTTCCTGTTCGAGGAGCACATGGAGACGTTCCCGCTCCTGGAGCAGGTTTTTGACGAACTCGACACCGGCATCGACCCAGGGGGGGGTCACCAGGCGGCTGTAGGGCTTGATCTCGTATTCGACCTGCCGAAGCACGGGCAGCCGGATGCCAGCAACGTTCATCTCGCCACGCTCCAGGCTCTTCACGCGCACCAGGTCCGTCACGCGGCCGGGCAGATCCTCGCTGAACAGCGTGACCCAGGGCTCGATCTGCCGGATCATGCGCTCAATCTCTTCACGGATGCGCTTCCGCTGGATGCGCACCTTGAGGATCTCCATCTGGATCTGCTGCTTTTTGAGCAGCAACGTCGGCAGAAACCGCTGGAACAGGGCCAGCGATCGTCTCTGCTTCAGCAGTTCCGGACGGGTTTTTTTGATCTTTTCGGCCATCGGCAGTTATCTCCGGAAGGTTCAGGCGCTTGCAGCGACGGTTTCTACGGCGGCGCCGGCCTTCTTCGGCCAGTATTTCTCGCACAGCGCGGACCGGATGCCAGTCTCGCGCGGCTCGAACACTTCGGCCAGCAGTTCCCAGCACCGGTCGAGGGCGACAGTGAGCGTGTTGTTGACCGAGAGATCCATCATCCGCTTCTCGAACTCTTCGCCGTACCGGATCAGCTTCAGATCCCAGGGCGACATCTCGAAGCCCATGGCACGCTTCTCGCGGGTTTCGCGGCATTTCGCGTAGAGCTGGATGCAGCCGTCCATGATCGCGCGGTGGTCGTCGCGGGTTCGGCCGTTGACGAGTTGTTTGAGCCGGGAGAGCGAGCCAAACGGCTCGATCCAGCCGCCCTTCAGGTAGAACTGACCTTCCGTAATATAGCCGGTGTTATCCGGAACCGGGTGGGTGACGTCGTCGCCGGGCATCGTGGTGACAGCCATCGTCGTGAGCGATCCGCCGTTGTCGAACACGACGGCCTTCTCATACCGCGAGGCCAGCTGGGAATACAGATCGCCGGGGTAGCCGCGGTTCGAGGGGATCTGTTCCATCGTGATCGAGATCTCCTTGAGCGCGTTGGCAAAGTTGGTCATGTCGGTCAGAAGCACCAGCACGCGCTTTCCCTGCACGGCGAACCGTTCGGCGACGGTCAGGGCGATGTCGGGGGTGAGCATGCACTCGACGACCGGGTCGGAGGCGGTGTGGACGAACATGATCGTGCGCGACAGGGCACCGCCTTCCTCGAGCCGCTGCTTGAAGAACAGGTATTCGTCGTATTTGAGGCCCATGCCGCCGAGCACGATGACGTCGGCTTCGGCCTGGAGGGCGATGCGCGCGAGCAACTCGTTGTAGGGTTCGCCGGGAATCGAGAAGATCGGCAGTTTCTGGCCCTCGACGAGCGTGTTGAACACGTCGATCATCGGGATGTTCGTGGCGATCATGCGGCTGGGCATGAGGCGCACGGCCGGGTTGACGGCCGGACCGCCGACCTCGATCAGGTTCTCGGTGAGGGTGCTGCGGCCGTCGCGCGGTTCGCCGCCGCCCGTGAAGATGCGGCCGAACAGGTCGTCAGAAAAGCTGAAGCGCATCGCTGAGCCGAGAAAGCTCACGCGATCCCCGGTGGACAGGCCGCGGGTTCCCGAGAAGACCTGAAGCGATACGTCCTCGCCCGACACCTTGATAACCTGGGCAAGCGAGCGGCCGACGCGGCCCTCGATGACAGCAAGCTCTTCAAAGCCGACCCCGGTCGCCTTGAGCATGGCGACGTTTCCGGCGATACGGTCGATGCGGGTGTAGAATTTACGCATGGGCGGCCTCCTTCTCGGCCAGCAGACAGGCTGCGATCTTCGCTTCGGCATCCTTCATAGCATCGGAAGCGACCTTCGCGTAGTTCCAGTTGCGGAACTGCTCGGTGAGCGTGAAGAAGGTGTCGCGCGCCTTGTCCTTGTCAGCGAAGGTAAACTCGTGCTCGAGCACGCGGCAGACGCGGCTGAACAGATCCTTCTGGCGGTCGGGCGGGCAGGCGGCGTCGACGTCATCGAACGAGTTCTGCTGCAGGTACACCGAGTCGAGGAACTCGCTCTTGAGGTAGACGACATAATCGTCCATCGAGGTGCCTTCCTCGCCGACGACCTGCATCATCTCGAAGACGGACCGGCCGCGGCGCAGGAACGATCGGGCCCAGGCGACCTTTTTCTCGTCGATGATTCCGTGGTATTTCGACCAGGATTCGAGCGGATCGATCGCGGGGAAGCGGCGGGCGTAGGAGCGGGCATACGAGAGGCCAAGGAAGGAACCGACG
>DATCTT010000155.1:0-5625 GCA_036567845.1 Candidatus Ozemibacteraceae bacterium
TGAACCTCCTCCGAAGCAAGGAATCACGCAAGCCGTCCACAAAGAGCGACGGAAGCAAGCCTGACAAGGCCGTCATGGAACGATCCACGGAAAAGCACGCGACCGCGGAAGCCCCGAAACCTGCCGCCGCCGGCTCCCCCCTGACCCAGGCATCCATCGATGCCCTGCCATCGAAGGATGAGGGAAAAAAGGAAGCTGTGAAGTCGACGGCATCTGCTCCGATGTCAACTCCCGACGTCGCCTCCGGATCCTGAATCTCTGAAACTATATAAATATAGCAGTATAAAACCCGCCGGCTCTTGGCCAGCGGGTTTTTATTTGGGACGGGTTCAGACGATCGATGCGTCGGTTTCACGCTCGCTCGCGGTCGGAGAATCGAAGTCGACTTCCTTCCGCTCGGCTTTCCGGGCATCTTTCTCGTGTTTGCCCTTGAGGAAAAAATACGCCATCACGGCGACGGGCACGGCATAGAACCAGAAGAAGAATGTCTCGGGGTGAGGGATGCCGGCAGCGACCTGGTCCGGTGCCCACCGGAACCGGTCGAGGTTGAACAGGATGCAGACGATCGAGGTCCAGACGAAGAAGAAGTTCGGGATCGCCTCGGCCGCACTCATGAAGCCCAGCCCGCTCGTCCGGTCCTTCGTGAAGGGCCAGAACAGATTGTTGCCCATGAAGCCCGTCGAATCCTCGACGATGTGAACGAGCGAGCCGAGGAACACGATCAGCGGATACAG
Source organism: Candidatus Ozemibacteraceae bacterium (assembly GCA_036567845.1). GTDB lineage: Bacteria > Muiribacteriota > Ozemobacteria > Ozemobacterales > Ozemobacteraceae > MWAR01. The sequence goes on from DATCTT010000155.1 coordinate 735, forward strand.
CAGCCACCGCGGAACCGTATACATCGCCGGGTTCGGCCCCTCCGGAACGACGAGATATGAAACCAGCGCGACGAGCAGCGAAATGACGATACCGAGCGTGACGCTGTGGCTCCAGGTGCGGTGCCAGGGCAGGAACACGATCTCGAGCCGGCCGTCATCCCGGCGCACGAACTCGAAACACGGCCCCGACATGATCGCGATATTTGACTTCTTGTCGAACTCCTGGAAGAACGGGGCACTGACCTTCACGCGCGCCGAAAGTTTCTCGGGATCTTTCGGCTCGGTCCCCTCGAACGGAACCTGGCCCGTGTCGACCAGCGGCCCCAGCTCGACGACCACCTCGTTCGTCTTCGAGTCGAAGCCGAGCGTGTAGCTGCGCCACAGGTTCGATCCGAGCTGCATGGTGTGCAGCTGGACGGTCGACCGGCCGTCTTTGACCGCTTTTTCCATCGATTCGGCGACGGTTCTGGCGATGATGCGTGCATCGAGATCGTTCGGGTCGGGCCGGACTTCGAAGTCGGAGGTGTGGAAATACCGGGCGAACTTGAAATCCAGCGTGTCGGGCAGGATGCCGAAGACGCCACCGAGACACAGAATGAACGACTGTTCCTGGGAGGCCATATGAACAGCCTGCGGAAAGAACGATGCGACCGCGATTCCCGAAATGAAGTGGGTGAAGCCTTTCATGTCACAGTAACCCCAGCAGTCTCAGCACATCGTTGCCATAGCCGGCCATATTCAACGCGACCGGCAGCAGCAACACGCCCATCAGGTTCATCCGCCGCGCCTGAAACAGCACGGGCAGCAGCCCGATTCCCGTCGCCACGGTCATGATCGCGATACCGCCCCAGCCCGTGAAGTAATACACCATCGGGAGCGTGATGAACATCGCCACCCACGAGATCAGGTGATAGTCGACCCACTCGACCAGCCGGATGCAGGCGCGCGTGAATGGCATCAGAAGCAGGAACGACGCCCCGGTGGCTACGAGCATCATGCCGACGAACAGGGCGTATTCCTTCATCGTCAGCGTCGCGACGACCGGCGTCACGATCCAGGCGAGACCGCCGCGTGTCAGGCTCAAACCGGGGATGAAGAACAACATGAACGAACCCACGTAATACACCGTCTTGCAGGTGCCATACGACATCACGAACAGCCGGCTGTCGCGCTGGGCCGTGGCATGACCGGCCATCAGGCCGCCGATCCCGGCCGTGACGATCGGCACAAACGCCGCGAAGAAGCCGCCCAGAAAGCCGCCAAAAATGCCGCGCGAGAAGAGGTCCCAGTCGAGGTCGAGCGAGCGGCACTCGTGCTGGTGCGGGATCGTGCCGGCATTGATGATGTTCGTGATCAGCCAGGGGATCGCATACAGGCCGACGAACACCGGCGTGATGCTCTGGAATGCGAACTCGAGCGGGACCAGCGTCTTCGACATCACGATGAAGCCGAGAACGCCGGACAGGAAAAACGTCAGCAGCCCCACCGACAGGAACTTCCAGCCTTCAAAAAAATTCGCCCAGGTGCTCTTCGACTGCGAAACGCCCTTCGGCCACTCGGACATCAGAATGTACGAGATGACGGCCATGATGATCCAGAACATGTGCGGGCTGGTGATCGACTTGAGCCCCGGCAACACCCACAGGAACACAGGCGCCGAGATTGCGAGCAGCGCCAGGCCGCCCACCGCGCCCACGCCTGTCAGGATGACCGACTCATACCCGCGGCCCATCGCAACCCAGTGCGCGCTCGGAAGCACATAGTAGGAGAGGCTTTCGTCACCGGGGCCGAAATATGTCGCCGGCACCGTGTTCAGAATCGAGTAGCCGACCACCATGCCAGTGCACAGGGCCACGAGCTGCATCCCGCTCATGCCCGCCTCGAACTTGAGCACGATCATCAGGAAGATGCCAAGGATGTTGTAGATGTGCAGGGCAGGCAGAAACGAGACGAACAGCGAGAAGAGCACGCCGATGATCGTGAAATACACGAGATCGAGCGCCTCCGGGTGAAGGAGCAGATTCAGAAGGCTCATTTGCCGCCCTCCGTCGCGACCGGTGCCGCCGCCGAAGCATCGGCCGCCGCAGGCTCGGCCACCGGAACGGAGGTCGTCGCAAGCTCCTGAGTCGGCCCCGGGGCATCGGGAAGTTTTGGCTCGGGAGTCGCGGTGGTGCTGTCGCGGCCTTCGGACGGAAGAGTCGCATCGGAAGCTGGCTGCACGCCTTTCCGGAGGAGCTTGATCCCGTTCGCGGCCGTCACCTCGACCTCGAGCGCGTCACGGAACGTCTTCACCTTGCCGCGTGCCGTGATCTCGTCGCCGACATGGACCGCCGTCTTCATGTCATCCCAGGTACGGGCCGGAACCCAGACGGCAAAACCTTCCTTCTGGTCGGCTAGTCGGATCAGCGCGCCGCGCGGGAAGGTCACGCTTTCGGCGATCACGCCCTGAACCGTGACGACTTTGCCGAGCATGTCACTGGTCACGTCAGCCGCGGCGAGCGGAGCGTCAGACTGTGGGGCGCGGAACCGGCGCAGGATCTGGAGATGCTCGGGGGCATTGATCAGCAGGCTCGGCGTGTCCTTCTGATACCGCACCGTGCCTTCGACCGAGATTTCATCGCCCTCGTCGGGAACCTTGCCCTGCTTGTCGATCTCGACGGCAACTTTTGCGTAAGCCGAAACGCGAATCGACAGCGGCTCAGAGCCGATGCCGGGCTGACTGAGCGTGAAGCCCAGCGAATGCCACTGCGGGTGCAGACCGAAACTGCGCTCGACGACGCCGGTGAGGCGCACGTGGGCGAAGTTGGTCAGAGGGCCGATCTCGCTGATTTTGATCTCGGGTGTCCGGATCGTCCGCGCGAAGAACAGCAGCAGGAGAAGACCGACGGTCGAGGTCAGAACGGCGAACGTCTTGAAGATGCGGATGGAAAGCCGTTTGGGCGTCCATGCCTGGCAGTATGGGCAACGCTCGTAGACCCCTACGAACCGGCCACAGCTCGGGCAGGTGGTTTCGCGTTGGTAAAGGGCCTGTTCCGGGGTCTGGGAAGATTGTTGGGAAGGTGTCGTAGCCATGTTGCCTCGCTGTGGTGGGATGTCAGTTGCCGGGGATGGCTTCGGGCATCGCCCCGGTCAGGGCTGCCGCGAACGTGCCGGGAAGAGTGTCGGGATACATGCCGGGAGTCTGGACGACAAGCGCCGCTGCCGCTGTATGGCCAAGCTCGTAATCCGAGCCCGGGGTGGCGTTGATGAGGTGTTTCCGCTTCTGTGCCGCCATATGCGAGAGGATAGAATCGGCGAGCCGTTTTCCGGCCTGGCTCCGATGATAATGACGCAGCGTGATGGCCTTGCCCGTGCCCGGTTTCATCGCGATAAGAAGGTCATACCCGCCCTCGAGATTTGCCTCGGTAACAGCCTCGTATTCCGGGTGCTCCCCCGTGCCCATCGGAAGCCGGCGCACGCGTGCCCCGCCCTGCATGAGACTCTTGACGAGCGGCCGCACCCAGGAGTCCTGGTCGCGCCCAGCAATGATGCCGATCCTGCGGCCGAGGAGGCCCGGAGCCCGGGGGGCGAGAACGATCTGGGGCTGCTGGAGCGTGAAACCGTCGAGCTTGAGACGGGTTTCCGTAGGGAGATACCCCGTCACGGGCGTGATGCTCAGCTTCAGGTTCATCGGACGCTGCGGTGCAGAGAGCGCGAAATACCCGTCGGGATTGGTCATCGCCGACTCGCCGGTTTCGGAAACAACTGTTACCCGGTCGATTCCCTTCCCGGTAAGGGCAGAACCGATCCGGCCGATGATGAGGTTCTCGCCAGCCGGCTTCACAGCGATCGGCATCACGCCGACCCGGCGGCCTTCCGCCTCGATCTCAATGGTGATCTCGCCGCGTTCGGTCCCGTTCAGCGGAACCGCAATGCCGGCTCGGCCGTCCGGACCGGTGACGGTCTCGTGAACCTTGCCGAGACAGGTTGCCCGGAACTCGACCGGCCGCTGGTTCGGGCGTTCGAGCGGGTCGAGAATCTGGATCGTCACCGGAAACGAGCCGGCGAACCCTTCGGGAATATACGGCGCGACAGGAAGAATCACGGCCGATTCAGCTGGAAGTCGCACGCTCAGCGGAACGCGAAGCTGGGGAGATCGGCCGCCGTCGACGCTTGTTGCTGAAAGAAACAAGATATAATCACCGCTATTAATCGGCTGGGAGTTCGAGAGCGTGTATACATGCCCGAACGCCGGGATCATGTCCAGACTGAAGCCGGCCCGGAAAGCTGGCTCCATGCGCGCTTCAAGCTTGCCGACTGGTCGGGAGGAGGAGACCAGAAGCTGAAAATACGGCGTGCTGATGGTGGCCGGCTTTTTCCCGATCACGTCGATACGGAGCGGCGCTTTCTCGAACGCCTGCCGTATGGCGAGCTGGAAGGCTCGGGCCTGGTCTACGAGGGCGCGGCCGGTTCGGAGCTTCTTCTCGATTTCGGGTACCGATATGTAAGCCGCCTCGGTAAGGATCGATGGAGCGGGGTTTTCCCGCAAAACGTAAAAACCGCCGGGAATCAAGGTTGTGGCTGTGCCGATACTGCTCTCCTCGAGCTTCTCGCGCATCCGGCTGCCCACCGACAAAGGGATTCCACGGTCGAGGGCGTTGAAGTAGATCTCCCCCTTGTTTGGAGCGCCCGGCCTGAGTGAGGCGTTGTGGTGTATCGAGACGAACAGATCGGGCTGGACCTTCCGGGCAATCTCGACCCGCGCCTGGAGCGAAAGGAAGATGTCCGTGTCCCGGGTGAGCCGTACCTGCGCGCCGTCGCGTTCAAGGAGCATCGCAAGATATCGGGCAACTCTCAGATTTGTCGCCGACTCCTTCAGGCCGCCTGCACCGACGGCGCCGGGGTCGGAGCC
>DATCTT010000156.1:0-3019 GCA_036567845.1 Candidatus Ozemibacteraceae bacterium
CCGACGTGGCGGTCATCACCAGAGCGCCGCCCTGACTCTTTCCGTAGGCGGGGCACATACCTATATCGATGCCTATTAATTCGTTGTCCTTGACGTTGATGACCCCTTCGGTGCCCATCGCGCCGACGGTGTGGCCGAACACCACGCCCCGGATGCCCATGATCTGGAGGCTGCGCTCGATCAGCGAGGCGTCGTTCCACCAGTCGCGGTTCCAGAGCGGGCCTTTCTCATCCATGAAAATGCCGGCGTTGAAGTCGCCTTTTTCCATGTCGATCCGGAAGCGGGTCGCGATCGCGGTGAGCCCCTGGGGCTCGGCCTGCAGCCCGCCGTGAACGAACATGTACCCGTTGATGACCGCGAAGAGCGGCCGGAGGCGGATCCAGGAGCCGTAGGTGCCCTCCGGGGAGATGGCCTGATGGAAATCGAGGCCGGCCTTCGTGAACGAGTCGAGGGTGTTCTGATACCACTTCTGCTTGTGCGAGGTCAGGGTCTTGGCCCACTTCTCGACGGTGCCGTTGAGCAGCAGCGCCTCGTGATTGCCGAACATGGGGAACACGTGGCCGCCGGCGGCGTCGGCCTGCCTCTCGAGGCTCATGACCGCATCATAGACCTGTTTCGTGTTCTCGCCGCGGTCCGTCAGGTCGCCCGTGAAGACCAGGACGTCTTTCCCGCCGGTCCAGGTCATCTCGAATCCGTCCGGAGTGGCGCGCTTCGCCATCCCGACCGTTTCGAGCGTATCCGCGAACTGCTTGAACGCACCATGGATGTCCCCGACCGCGACCACCCGCGGCGCAAAGGGAACCATGACGCATGCCGGATCCCGGTTCCAGTCCCGCGCGTCGAGACCAGTGCTGATGGCGCTGAACAGGAAAACCAGAACGGCGATGATTGAAATATATTTATTCTTATACATTCTTTCCCTGCCTCCGGTTGATGATAACTTCTCCCCTCATGCTACGCGATTTTCTCCGGATTGGCGAGTCCCGGTTTCACCCGGTGCGCCAGAGCCGGACTTTGGGGGCAAGAATTCATCGGCCGGGTGTCGAAAAAATGACGACTTCTCGGATGCATCGTTCAATTCATGGCTTTCCAGGCTGATTTCTGCCGGGCGTCGAAGCTGGAACGGAAGTTGCGTACGAACGGTGGCGATCGCAGCCGGGATGCCCGGGGTGCGATCGGAATGCAGCTGAAAGCCCGTGTTGGCGGGGAAGTGAGGGAGCCATGACCATGATGCGCCGGTATCCGTTCGCGACTGACCGTGTACGCCGTTCCCTGCTGGTTGGTGTCATCGGCTGGGTCATCCTGGTCACGGTGCTGCTGGCGGCGATCCGCTCGGCGGGCGCCGTCGAGCCCTCAACTGGCCGGATCGGCAGCCTGCACCAGGCCGTGAGCTGCTCCGCCCCTTCCGCGGCCCGCCAATAACCCCGAGGGGTCAGATGCGTGCCACGCCGAGAAAGACGGTGTGAAGAATGACGACGATCACGAGGAACAGGCTGCGTGCCCTGTTCCGGTCGAGTCCCGGAAACGCATAGCCCAGGTTGCCCCGCACGCACGCGGCGAGGCAGTCGCCGCACAGAGTGCAGGTCTGGCCGGGGCTCTGCCTGTGCAGATGTTCGGGGCCGAGCGCTCCGTACCGGCAGCTCCGGGAACACGCGCCGCAGGCGTCGCAGGTGGGTGCAATGCGGATCCGGAACGGGTTCAGCCGGCCGAGGGTGGTGCTCAGAAGACCGATTGGGCAGTAAGCGGTGCAGTGCATCATCCTTCCCAGGCGGCGTGAAAAAACGAGCATCACGGCGATGCCCCCCAGGCCGAATCCTGCTGCAACCGCCAGCGCTGCTTTCCCTGAGGCTCCGACCCACCGCAGGCCGAGCGCAAAACCGACGGTTGCGGCGATGGTGAGCACGCGGAACCACGGGGCCCCGGCCGGATATTCCCTTCGGACGGCGTTTGCTGACCCCGCGCAGGCGTGGTCCCAGGCGCCGATATAACAGAGATGGCTGCACCAGGCGCTTCCGGCCATCAGCAGGGTCGCGCCGTAGAGAATCAGCATGAACAGACCTTCGCCGCGATACAGGGGCCCTCCGACGATGAGGGCTGGCACGGGAAGATGCAGTGCCCCGGTCATCAGGAACCGCTCGAATCCTGCCAGGCCAAGCGCCAGCTGTGCAAAAAACACCACCGAGAACAGGCCCCAGATCCTGCTCCGGATGACAGAAGACCGCCGGGGATCCTGGAGAAGCCCATGGATCCATGTGCCGTAGGAGGCCAGGAGGAGGATCTCGAGGATCCCGGCGCCGGGTAGGAACCGGTCGGCCAGCAGGAGCGGCATGCGTGCTTTCCAGGATGAGAGGGCGAGCAGCGCGGTGATGCTGATGAACACCGCAATCCGAGCCTTCCCAGGGAAAAGGCGGGTCACAGGCTGATCCGCTGCCGAAGAGCTGGAACCCCGGCATCCAGGAGGGGGGCCAGCCGGACTCCGGGAGGGGGGGCGGCCTTCACCGCAGCGAGACAGGCTGAGAGGTGCGCACACGCCTGGACAGCCGTGCAGAGACCCGGCAGCTCTGTCGCGAGCCGTGGATGGCGTCCGAGCCGCCCACCCGCCAGGGCGCGGAATCCCGTTCTCGCCGGGGTGATCGCGTTCACCGGACAGGCCCGCCGGCAGTCCCCGCACCCGACACACGCGGCGGGTCTGGCTGAACTACGCCATCCTGGCGCCGCCAGCCCACTTCCCGCATCGTGTGGGTCGGGTCTGGCTGGACTGCGCCATTCTGGCGCCGCCAGCCCACTTCCCGCGTCGTGCGGGTCGGGCCTGAACGAGAGGTGCTTTCCGGCGATCGCGAGGCAGCCTTCGCGGCAGGTTCGCACGCAGGCCCCGCAGCCGATGCAGCGTTCGGCCTCGACCGCGGGATACTCGGCTTGGATGAAGCCGACATCCATGATTTGGGGTCGGGAGCAGGCATTCGGGCAGGCAGCGATCCCGATGGTGAATCGCAGATGCGCCATGCCTGCCGGAGCCGCG
>DATCTT010000157.1:0-18352 GCA_036567845.1 Candidatus Ozemibacteraceae bacterium
AACTCCGCCCCAGACGAATCTGTCAGACAACTCGGGTGTGGCCACGGCCGAAGCGATCGCTGCCACCCCCGCCTCCGACACGCTGCACAGAAGCCAGGTCCCGTTCACCGCTGGGAGCCGACCTTCGAGATGCCCCAGGAATGCCCTCACCGAATCCGCTTCCAACGCGGAAGATGCGCTCGCCGAGACAGTCGTCCAGACATGGCTGTACAGATCACACGCTACCGCCCGCCCGCCGCCCGAAAGCAGCAGGCAGAACAGCACCAGGGAGGCGCGCAGGCTCAGAATCTCGAATCCTTTTTCTCAATGACGCGGATGTTCATCGAGGTCGGTGCCACGACGATGGACAGCCGGATTTCGCGAAGCAGTTGATTCGGATTGCCGGCAAAATCCAGTGCGTTGTCGTAGGCGGTCAGCGTCATATTGTATACCCCGCTTCGTTCCAGCATCAGCCGCAGGGCCTGGTTCACCGAGGTCGCATTGATCTGCGGCGGCGAACCTTCCGCATACAGGCCGACCGGCCCGGTCACGCGCACGGCGGGGATGCTGGTCGTCGAGACACCGATGTTGTCAGTTGCCGAAACCGTGAAGAACACTTCCATTCCCTCATCAATCCGTGGGGGATGATACTCGGCCATCTCCGTTGCGAGATTCCAGGGAATGCCCTTGATGTTCGGAATGACCGTTCCGCCACTAATCGTGCCGTTCGCCTGGGCCGCCCATGTCTGGGTGTTCGGCAGGAGATGATAGGCGTAAATCTTATCGGTCGACGGCCGGAGCGGATTCGGATGGGCAATAAGATAGCGGTCGATATCATAAGGTAGCTTCTCGTCGCTCGACCGGACGTAATCGCGCACCTGCACCATCGGAATGGGCCTCAGGGTGTCGCGGACCCAGACGTTGCCGAGATGGATTTTCGCCGGAACGATGTTGCCCGATGAATCCTGAGCCCGGAAGAACAGGGCGAACCCGGGATGTTCCTGGCCCATTGCACCCGCCGCCCGATAATTCGTGGCGTTGTTCGCGAAGTCGACCGGGAACCGCATACAGTAATCCATCGCACTCGAGTCCCCGGTGTTGGCCTGCAGATGCTTCCAGTCGCTGATGTTGAACACGTATTCGAGATAGCTATACTGGTCACCGGGCACATACGCCCGGGGTCTGCGCATCAGTTTGTACGGCAGGCTCGAGTTCACCCAGTTCGTCCCGACGATGTCCGCCGTGACGGTAGCTCCAGGACTGGTATAATACCGGAAGTCGGCGTTCGCCGGCACCGGGAAATACACCGTCTGCTCGGCCGGGAACAGCGTTTTTGTCGTCCCCCGCTCGAAATATAGCGTTGCCGCCTGCAGAATCCCGCGCGCCCATTTTCGCTCGGGGATCGCCGGATACAGCCGGGCAGAGGGAAGATCAGGAGCCATATTTCCATAAATATTATTATCCCGAACGATGATCGTGAAGCTGGCCGGATTGGTATACCCCGCGTGAGAAAGGTGGTCAGTCACAAGGCCGTAGGTTTCCCCCAGATACAGCGGATCCCGGCCGCCGTTCGCCGACACATCCCATCCGTTGATGGAAACGATCTCGGGAGGCGTCTTGTCGAGAACCAGCACAGCGACCTCGCCGTTGTATTCGACATGGCCCTGAACCTGGACGGTTCCGACGAAGTCCCCATCGTCGTTGTAGGTGTTCTGGTCGTAGGTCCAGTCACGATAGATCTTGCAGGTCAGGCTTCCTGTCACGGGCTCGGTCGGGTAATCCAGCTTGAACTGGAGCGACGTGTTCGCCGCGTTCGTCGTCGGCATCGACCGGGAAAAGACTGGATAATCCTGGCCGTTCGGAAGGCGAAGCGAAAAAGCCCATTCGAACTGGGCGGGCATATTGTTTTCCCATTTGAGCGAACCGGGAACCATATTGTTGTCGCGAATGACGGGGAGGTTGAAGACCCCTCCCAGGATGCTCCCGTCGACACGCCAGGTGTTGTTCTCCTTTTCGGTGATGACGTGGTATTTCTTCGGCCCCGCCGGTGGGATCAGGGCAGGGTTCGCCCATGTCCCGGGCGCGGCACCGACCGGCGGCTGCCACCGCTGGATATCAACCGTCGCACCAACCGGCAGAGGATCGAGACGGTTCACCTTGAAAATCGCAACCGCCGTGTTCTCCGGGAAGGGGGTTTTTGCCCCTGCGATGCCACTCGCCGAAGGCGGGACCGGTGCGGCCACCGCCTGCTGGTATCCCAGCGCGGGCCGGATACACTCGGACAGGGATGCGACGGTGGAGCCGAACTGGAGCAGATCGTAATCATAGTATTTGAACTTCGTGCTGCACTCGATCTGGTACATGCCAGACCGGAAATAGTATTTCACGTTCGGCGTCGTGACATCCACATACTCCTTCACGAGTTCCGGCGCGGCCAGGGGAATGCCGAACGCATCCTGGATGCGGTAAATGCGCCACGTATACAGCACCTGGGGAGAGGTGTTGACGGAGGTCGAGGTGTTCATCAGCGAGCTGACGAAGCCGCCCTCGTATCCGTTCCCGTTCACATCGCCCTCCCACTTTGATTTTCCTGGAACGGCCTGATTGTTGCGGCCCTCCCAGTAGGGGGAGTTCTCGACGCGCCAGGTGTACAGTCCCTGGTTTGCCTCGGTTGCGCCGTAGTCGTTCGCCATCCGGTTCCCGGCGTTGTCGAACGCGAGAATGTCGACGGCACCGAGCCGACCGTTGGGCTTCGACACCACGGGCGGCGTCGCGACATTGATGACACCGAGCTGGACCTGCCGAGGGGTCGCGACGTTTGTCAGTTGATAGATCGCCCCATGCCACTGCCACGCCGGCAACCCCGACCAGGTCTGGAGGTTGGACACCGACAGCCTCGGCCAGTCGCTATCGGGCACAGAAAACATCCTTGTCCATATATTATTTCCAATATTCACGGATCCGATCGGAAGATCCGACGAGCCTCCAAACTCGCGCTCCTTGACGATCTTGTCGACACGCTGCTGGTAAAGCACCCGGCCGTATGTGCGGCCGGCGTAAGAATACAGGTAAATATATGAATAGGCCTGCGGCCATCCCAGCGCTGAGCCGGAAGAAGGGATGAGCTCGGTCCGGGAGAAGTAAAGGTTCCCGAAGCCATCGGCCTTGAGATCATCGACCCCCGTGCCGATCGGCACCACTTTGGGCGTGGACTTGCAGGTGTCGGCCCCGCCGGAATCACTTCGGACGAACTGGTATGCCTTTCCCTCACTTGCATCATAGGCATACACGATACCGCCGTCGAGCCACCACTGGTCAGAAACCGTAACCGCGTTGATGTTGAGGTTGGTGGGCCTGATGTTGTAGGCGGCGAGCCAGTTTCGGATGATATCCGTGCCAAGGAGGTAGATGAAATCCTCCGCGGCGGACTTTGCGGAAATACCAATCCAGCGCGTCGTCAGATTATTGGGATATCCCCGGATATTCCCATCGCCCAGTGAAATGTCGACTCCATTCTTGCGCAGCACGGCGTCGGTCGTGCTCGACTGGGTACGACTGTAAAGATACATGCGACCGAACGGAGAGAGCGCGAGGGAGACGTATTTGGGATCCGGAGTGAACTGCTGCTCGTTCGAGCCGTTGACGCAGACGCAGTTCAGGCAGGCCGAGATGCGCGACCGTTTCACGTTCTCCTCGAACACGGAGTCGGCCACACCCGTTGACTGGGAGTATACCGGCCGACCGGCCGTCCAGACACCCATCGGCTTGTTCCAGAGGTTCAGATCGTAATAGGTATACTTCCGGTAGGCCCGGTCCCAGTAGAACATGTTGCCGGGGCGGTTGGAAGGATCGCGGTCCCGGGACTGCCACCAGGCACCGTTCGGAACGTATCCATACCCGCTACCGTCGACATTCACGAAGTTGATCCAGTAGCCGTCCGAGGTGCCGTTCGTGTAGATGCAGTTGCTGTCGCAGAGAACCCGGGTTTTGGCAACGCGCCACCGGGTTGGCTGTTTTTCAACGACTGCGACCGTTCCGCTCCAGGCCCAGGAAATGTTCCAAGAGCCGTCGGCGGCCGTTCCCTGCTCGTTGCCCATAGGGCCGACCGTCGTGTAGACCGGCTGGCCGTTCTCGTGATACGTGATGTTCTCGGTCGAGACGTAGTAGTTCTCGCGCGTGTCGCAGTGGGCACCATACAGGCTGACCCCACCCGGGACTTTCATCAGACGCCGCAACATCCAGGACGGGTTGTAGCTGTAGCTCGGCTCGGTGTTTTCCGAGAAGGTGTACACGTTCCGGTTCAGGTTGACCGAAATGCCGTAGGAGTTCCGCGGGTCGAACAGCTTCACCCCGACCGGGTTCCCGTCTGGTTCGCCGGCGGGATTATTCAGACGATAGACACCTCTATAATACACATCATCGTGACCGATCAGCAGGTAGCACTCGCCGTTCCGCTTGTATTCGGGGGCAAGCCCGAACAACACAACGGGCACGAGGCTCATGGTCATGAAGAGAACGAACGGGATGATCTTTTTCATGTTTTCCCCCCCACTCGGCGGCGTTCACTCATGCCACGCATCGCTTTTCGTCGATCAGGGAATCCGGCTCAGTATCCGCTGGGCGATATCAGGCTTCACCTGGTTTCGGCGGTACACTTCTGCCAGAACCTCCCGGGTCAGGTCGAACGACCCGGAACCAGCCAGGAACAGCCGGCTCCTGGCCCCGATCATTCCGTCATACAGCGGCGACTTCGAGATCTGCGCGGCAACGTTCCTGTCGAAGCTCTCCTCGATTTGCCGCTTCATCGCCGCCCCATACTGGCGCAACTCCGGATTCTGAAGATACACATCGGGCACCCGCCCCACGAGGTCGCTCTGGAGCAGGGACTGGAACAGCCTGATGCTGAGCGGATCAGCACCGGTCGTGTGAGCGACGGGAATCGAGGTCGGCCGTGGCTGGACCCGGACGAAGTCGCTGTCGAGAATCATAGCCCCGCCTCGGGCACGAGAGAACTCCTCGAGCAGAGCATCTATCTGAGCAAGCGTCTGCTCGACCAGCTTCTGCGAATACGCCCGGGGCATATAGAGAGGGTTCATCACATCGTCCCAGATCCGGTTCTGCCGTTCCTGGAGGGCGGCAACCGACCGGTCGAGCTCGCGCATTTTCTGCAGCTGTATCTGCCGAGTTTGCTCGCCTGTGAATGTGCCACGCTCCGGATTGAACTCGACAACATTCTGGCCGAGACGGTTTTCGAGATCGGTTTTCTGCAGCAGCAGCTTATCGATCTCGGTCTGCACCTGGTCAGCCTCGGCCCGGGCTCTCGCAGAGAGGGCGTTGATCTGGTCCGTGAGACGGGCCATCGCCGCCTGATCCTGGAACGGGAGATCGGTGCGCAGGTGCCGACCCAGCACCATGTCGAAGTTCGCCATCGCCGGGTGGAGGGTAACCAGCAGCCCGTAATTGACGACATACATGCCCGGCACGGGAACAGCCTGCGATGCCGCCAAGCTTGCCCCCGTCCCACACAGGGCGACAACAGCCAGGATCACCCGCACCACGGTCCACGCGCTTCGTACGTTCATTTCAGTGTCTCCCGGAATCGGCCGCAGGCGGCGACGCAACGCCACCGGGGGCCGCATGATACTCAAGCATGCCGCGCACCGCTTCCCTGGTCAGATCGATCACTCCCGCCTTGAACGGCATCCGGGCGCGCTCGGGGAACCGCTCACGGAGAAACTGCGCACCGGAATTCGCAATCATGGCAAGCTCCCTGGAATCGGCGACCTTGCCGTACCAAACGTTCCAATGCAGGTTCAGGAGGGGAGGAGCAATCGGATCTTCCCATATTTTCGGTACCAGAGGACTCACATTCATTATACCCGCCAGGCCATGGCGTCGTTGCAACTCGCTCAGGACCGCACTGATCGTGCCCGTGATCCTGACACAGACATCCATCATGCCGTCCGGCGTGGGCATGCCCTCGTGGTATTCCCCGTTCAGCGCGGCTTTCCGGCCAGCGGCCTCGGCCAGCTCGAGCTCGTCCTGCAGCACCTTCCGGCGCTTCCAGTAAGCTTCGTATTCCCTGGCAGCGGCTTCCCCACCACGTGCAAGCGCAGGTTTTGCCGCGGCATCCAGCTCGGCCATCCGTTTGCGGATCGCGTCGACCCGGACCGCAAGCTCGGCGGGCGCCGCGTCCGACACAGGGCTCGAAACCGTCCCGTCGAATCTCCCGGTCTGCGGGTTGTACAGCCTTGTCAACGGATGCAGATCCAGCAACACCTTGTAATCCACGACCCCAAACCGGGGGCTTGTTCCCTCTCCGGCCCAGGCTGGGGACAGGAACAACGGGAGGAGAACCAGGCCGGTGATCCATCGTTTCATCATGAACGACTCCTCATCATGGTTGCAGGAAGGATGTCACGACCGAGTTCGAGGCGAGCTTCACCGTGATCGACTGCTCGAACTGGACCGTGCCCGGCACGCCATTTTCGATCCGGACGAACCGGCCGATCAGCCGCAGCGCGGTGGGATTCGTCGAGCTCGCCACGACGGAAAGGCGGTCCAGGCAGGCCGTGACATCCCTGTTCCGGTTGAACTCCGTATCCGGTCGGAAGTCCCCGGCCGCGGTCACAAGCGCCGCACCCGGCACCCGCAGCACCGTTCCGGGCATCGTGTCGGGTGTTGTGCCGAACAGGGTCGGGTTGCCGGTGCGCAGGACGCGCAGCACCCGCTGCCTCGCCCACAGGGAAACCCCCGACCACCGGCCCGGCACGATCGGCGTGGAAAACGTGGCATTGGCCTCGTAAAAGGGCCGCGTGATGCTGAACACCATCAGGCAGGTCCATTTCGACAGATTCATGCTGGCATTTTTCGGGATGCCATTGGTGGAATATATTATATTATTTATATATATAGGAGTATCCATTACCGAGACATTCGTCCCGTCGGCGTTGACGCGAAGCATGCTGGGCGTCGACTGTTCCAGCTCCCTTGCGAGTTCGCCGAACATGATCTGGACGGCCTTTTGCTCGTGGGTCCGCCAGCTGCCGGTGATGAACGAGCGGCTTCCGGACCGGAAGATCAGAAACGCCGATCCGAGGAACAGTGTCAGGATCCCCGCCGAGATGAGGACCTCGACAAGCGTGAAGCCGCCTCCCCAGTGCCTCTCAGTTGGCCCGCTGCCGGATGCCATTGATCGTGTGCTCCACGAGTCTGGAATAATTTTTCCCGTCCCGGGTCGTGAGATTCACGGCGACCGAGATTTTCAGGTTCATGTCCTGGTACATCTTCGAGGAAAACATGGAATATTCGGTCGAGAACACCGCATTGAGGGGGCTTGCCACGGTTCCGGCAAGCAGCGTGTCCCGTTTGAAGGCATCGAGGAAGGTCGTCGTCCCCCGTCTCGACGCGATATAGCTGTAGTAGAAGGGGCCGGGCAGCTCCTTGAACTTGAGGGCGGCGATCTGGGTCACCCCCTGGGCAAGGATGTCGGCCTGGGCAAAGGCCAACAACAGCGGATTCACGGGTTTCTGCTGCTGGACAGTCTTGATGTAGGAGGCGCCGAGAATGAAGATCGCGAGGCACAGTGTCAGCACGACGACGATCGCCATGCCGCGACGGCCGGTATGCGTCGCAATGCCCGTCATGAGGCGCTTCCCCTGCGGTTCAGATCGGCCCGGTAGGTGACGCAGGTGATTTCCGGGCGCACCGTCCCCTGCTCCTGCCAGGAAACCCTGATGGTGAGGCGTTTGAGACAGTTCGCGAGGTTCAGCGTGTTCGGCCCGACGAAGTCCGTCGGTCGTGGTGCAGCCTCGGAAAACCCCGCATTCTGGACGTTCACCGAGTAGTAGCTGAACGAGACGGGAACCAGCTCGCTGGTGAGGAGCACCCGGTAAACGGCGCCGTTGGGCCCCGTCACATTGCCCAGGGCAATGGGCGGCGTCGCATAGACGGCGAGATCCGTGCCGGTCGGGATATCCCGGTAGGGAGCCTGAAGAAGCAGCGTTGCCGTCTGCTGGAGGAGCTGAATGCCAACGATGTGACGGTTGTCCTTCAGGGTTGCCCGGCCGCCATACCCCATGAGCGAGGCGATCGGAAGCATGGCCGAGGCCATAATGAACAGGGCGAGCATGATCTCGATGAGTGTGACACCCCGGCCGGGATACCGCCCTCGCATCATTCGCATCAGACCCTCTCTTCCGGTAACGCAGAAAGACATCGCTCCAGCTAGTATACATGCCCGGTCAGGGGGAAGTAAAGGCGATTCCGGCAAGATTGGGGCGTGACAGAAGTAAATCAGAAACGGGACTCCCCCATTGGTTTCGTGGACGGCTTCGGACGCTTGTGTTATATTTGCGCCATCCACGACACCCTATCCGCTGGAGGACCAGAATGACCATGCCCACAACCCCCGTCTCCCTTCCCAAGTGTTTTGGCACCGACTATTTCGGCAAATGGAACTCCACCGGCATGACCTTCGATTCGATGAAGATCGACAAGCCTGATCAGCAGCAGAAATGCTGCGACTGCCAGCTGTTCGAGCGGTGCTACATGGTCAACGAGATCAAGATCGCGCGCATCCGCCGCTGAAGCCCGTCCATAAACGAGGAGATCGACATGCGAGCCTACGACGTCATCAAACGCAAGCGCGACGGTCAGAAACTGACCGCTGAGGAAGTGAAGTTCATCATCGACAGCTTCGTGAGCGGCAGCCTGCCCGACTACCAGATGGCAGCCTTCCTGATGGCCGTCTTCTTCAAGGGCATGGATGAGCAGGAGACCTTCTGGCTTACCGACAGCATGCGACTCAGCGGCGATCTCATCAGCCTCGAGGGCATCCAGGGCTTCACCGTCGACAAGCACTCGACGGGCGGCGTCGGCGACAAGACCAGTCTCGTCCTCGGCCCGGTACTCGCCGCGCTGGGCATGAAGGTGGCCAAGATGTCTGGTCGCGGCCTCGGCCACACCGGCGGCACGATCGACAAGCTCGAATCGATCCGAGGCTTCAGCTGCGACCTGCCCTCGGCCAAGTTCATCGATGCCGTCAACAAGATCGGCGTCGCCATCGTGGGCCAGACCGGCAATCTCGTCCCGGCCGACAAGAAGATCTACGCCCTGCGGGATGTGACGGCCACGGTCGATTCGATCCCGCTGATCGCCGCTTCGATCATGTCGAAGAAGCTTGCCGTCGCAAACCAGGGCCTTGTCCTCGATGTGAAGGTCGGCAACGGCGCATTCATGAAGACCCTCGCCGACGCGCGCGAACTGGCACGGGCCATGGTGAAGATCGGCAAGCAGGCCGGGCGCAAGGTGGCCGCCGTGCTCTCGAACATGGATGAGCCACTCGGCCACATGATCGGCAACGCCCTCGAAGTCCGCGAAGCGATCGACACGCTGCGCGGGAAGGGGCCTGCCGATCTGGTCGAGCTCGTCAAGGCTCTGGCGCGCGAGGCGCTGCTGATGGCACCCGGCTCGAAGCTGACCCAGGCCGAAGCCGGCGCGAAGGTTGCCGAGGTGCTCGCTTCAGGAGCCGCCTTCGCCAAGTTCGTCGAAATGGTCCGAATCCAGGGGGGCGACACGTCGATGATCGAGCACCCGGAGAAGCTCCCGACCGCGAAAAAAATCGTTCCGCTCGCCTCGGATCGCGACGGCCACGTGGCCGCGATCGAGTGCGAGGAGATCGGCCTGGCCGCCATGATGCTCGGTGCGGGACGCGAGACGAAGGAGTCGAAGATCGACATGGCGGTCGGTCTCGAGCTGGTCAAGCACGTCGGCGACACGGTGAAAAAGGGAGAGCCCCTGGCCCAGGTCCACATCGATCCGAACCGCGACAACACGAAGGCACTGGAGCGGCTTCGGGCCGCGTTCCGGCTGGCCGACACCCCTGTCCAGCCCCAGCCCCTGGTTCTCGACATCGTTTCCTGATCCCATGCGCCACAGCCCGATCCGCGACGACTCCATCCGCCGCCTCATGGAGGACCAGGAGGCGCAGATGCTCAGTCCGCGCGCCTGCCTGGCGCGCAACAGCCGCGGGCGGGCCGTGCCCGAACGGGACTGCTTTCTCCGGACCTGCTTCCAGCGAGACACAGACCGGATCATCCACAGTGAATCGTTCCGGCGGTTGAAGCACAAGACCCAGGTCTTCCTCTCGCCGACAAATGACCATTTTCGCACACGCCTCACACACACGCTCGAAGTCGTGGGCATCGCCCGGTGCATCGCCCGCGGCCTCCGTCTGAACGAGGATTTAGCCGAGGCAATTGCCTTTGGTCACGACCTCGGCCATACTCCGTTCGGCCATGCGGGCGAACAGGTCCTGGCTGAACTCAGCGAGACAGGGTTCCACCACGCCTCGCACAGCGTGCGGGTTGTGACCGTGCTCGAAAAGAACGGCGCGGGGCTGAATCTGACCGCCGAAGTGATCGACGGCATCGGAAAACACAGCAAGGGCCGCAAGGGTTCGCTGATCCTGAACGGACCCGACGCCCCCCTGACCCTCGAGGCGCAGATCGTGCGCATCTCAGATCTCGTTGCATATATAAATCACGATATAGATGATGCCATCCGGGCTGGCGTGATTCAGCCGGAGGACCTGCCGCGCGAGCCGGTCGAGCTGCTTGGCGAGCGCCATTCGATCCGCATCCACTCGATGGTGAAGGACATCATCGCGACAAGTGCCGACGCCGAGGGCATCACGATGAGCCCGGCCGTCTCGGATGCGACCGAGAAACTCCGCGAGTTTCTCTACGCGAACGTCTATCCGCGGCCCGAGATCGACTCGGCGGTCAACAAGTCGAAACAGCTCCTCCGTCAGATGGCGCGCTGGTTCCTGGAACACCCGGCCGACTTGCAGGCGCGCCTCAGGCACCAGCCGCCCGCCGGCCAGTCCCTGAACCGGACCCTTGTCGATTATCTCGCCGGGATGACCGACGAGTATGCCATCCGCCTGTTCAAGGACCTCTTCGTCCCGCATTTCCAGCTCGACATCAGCATTTTGCCACCGGCGACGAAGGCGGGTGACCCGCGATGAGAAACCTGTCGATCAGCAAGAAGATTCTCGGCGGTTTTCTATTCATTCTGCTCATCTGCATCGCCGTGATGGCCGCGTCGGGCATCCTGCTCCACCGTCTGAAGGGCACGATCGATCTGCTCCAGGACGGCGACATTTCGATCATGTCCCGGATGCAGGAGTGGTCGGGAGACGTCGGCGTCGCCGGGCTCGCCTTCCTGCAGGCCTGCCACTCAGGCAAGGACCCCGAGATCATCCGGGTGTTCGAGGAGGCGCGGGATCGCGCCCAGCAGGGCATGGACGGAATCCGCGACGGTGCCGTGAAACCCCTCGGCAAATCGGCCGGCCCGGTCAGCGCGTTCATCGACGAAGGGGCGAACAGCATGACGGAGCTGTTCGACCGGGCCGCCCTGACCATGCAAGAGCCCCTGCCCTACGACGCGGCCAGTTTCACCGCCATGGCGGTGTTCGTGCGCGAACATCTCGAATCGGTTCAGGATTCGGCGAAGAAGGTCGCCGGCTACTTCCAGGTGACCGATGCCAACCGCATCAAGCTCGAGCTGAAAACGGTGTTCACAGCTCTCGGCTGGGTAACGCGCATCCTACCGATCGTGATCTTTCTTTTCGCCATCGGCTTCACCTGGTTCATCTCGACCGGCATCTCCGGCCCTCTCGAGAAGATGATCAAGGCGATGGGTGAGGCGGAGCGGGGCATGCTCGAAACGCGCCTCGACATCACCTCGCAGGACGAGTTCCAGAAGCTGGCCGAGAGTTTCAACCGCATGCTCGCCGGCATCTGCCACATGATCTCGAAGGTGCTGAGCACGAGCAACGATCTGGCCACCAGTTCCCAGCAACTGAGCTCCGCCTCGGTCGAGTCGGCAGCAACGCTGCTCGACATCTCGAAGAACGTCAACGAGACGAACACCTCTTCGATCGAGATTGCAAGCAACCTCGAAAAGACCTCGGCCTCGGTCGAACATTTCGCGTTGTCGGCTCAACAGGTCGCCCAGCTCGCCGAGACCGCCGTCGCATCCGCCAACACGACGTCGGGCGCCGCCAAGAAGGGCGGCATGACGGTCAAGAAATCCGTCGAGATGATCGGGCGCATCAAGGAATCCGTCGACGTGGCCACCCAGGTCATCCTCGACCTGAACACGGCCTCACAGCAGATCAGCGAGATCGTCAACACGATCACAGCGATTGCGAGCCAGACGAACTTGCTGGCGCTGAATGCCGCCATCGAGGCGGCCCGCGCCGGCGAGCAGGGCAAGGGTTTCACGGTCGTCGCCGAGGAAGTGCGCAAACTTGCCGAGGAGTCGGCCGAGGCGGCCGAAGCCATCGGCACCCGCATCGAGAACATCCTGACGAAGACCCAGAACGCCGCCGACTCGATGCAGATGGGCCGCAGTCGCGTTGACGAGGGCATCAAGGTCATCCGGGACGTCAGCGCCAGCCTCGACAATATCATTGCAAATATCAACGATGTGAACCAGAAGATCCGTGATATCAGCAAGATCTCCGCAGAACAGTCCCAAAACTCGATGCTGATGAGCCGCACGATCGAGGACATCACCAAGCTGACGAAAACCACTTCGGAACGCACCGGGGTCGTCGCAACTTCCGTCGAGCAGCAAACGACGACGGTTTCTCAGATCTCGAGCTCGACCGAGGATCTCGCGCGACTGGCCGACGAGCTGCATTCGCTCGTTTCGCGGTTCACCATCTCGACCAAATCCTGACGTGCCGCCCCACGCCCGGCGGGAGCCGGTTCACGGGGTCACCGGATCAGCGGAAGCCGCAGGCCCACATCACGAGCGGAAACAGCAGCGCCCATGCCGCCAGCAGCAGCACGGCCGTTGCGACCCGGCGGCCCAGGGGCTGAATCGAGCTGTCGGACAGCGTCCGGGAGTAACCAGCCCAGGTCAGCAGGCCGGAAAACACCAGGCCGGCTAGGTCGCAGGTGGCGCCATAGGCGAGCCAGCGCATCAGCGAGTGGACCGTGGCACCGCACAGATACACGGTGGCAAGCAGGCAGATCCAGCCGCCGGCCCAGTGTTCGTCATAGCCGCGGCCTGCCGGCATCGGAAGTTCGGTTGAAGGTTGCATGGCCAAGCCAGTATATCGGGTTTTCTCCGCCCCATCAAGCCGCTTCGTCTACGCACCTCTGCGTTCGGCATCACCATTTGCGCCGGCCTGAGGGATCGGCTATAATGGCCGCCACACGCCTGAGGGGTAACGATGACAGACCGGAACGCCACGTATGCGCAGCGCTATTACGAAGCGGCTCTCGATTTTTTCGAGAGAGGGCAGTATGACAAAGCTCTGGAGCATATCGACAAGGCTATTTCCACCCAGCCGAAAAACGCCGATCTGCTCTCGACCCGCGGGGTGTTCCTCCACAAGATGAACGACCTGACCGGCGCCATCGAAGCCTATCGGAAGGCGATCGAAGTCCAGCCGAAGCACTCGTTTTCCCGGTTCAACCTTGGTCTCATTTTCATGAAGATCGGCCGCGTTCTCGAGGCAATCCAGGAGTGGGAAACCGTCATCCGGGCGAATCCGCAGGATGTCGACGCGATCTTCAACATCGCCGTTGCCCTGGCCCAGATCGGCCGGCGCAAGGAGTCGATCCCCTTCTACGAGAAGGTCCTTCAGATCAAGCCGACCCATATCCAGGCCCACCAGAACCTCGGCATACTCTATCGCGACGAAAACCAGTTCGCGAAGGCCAAGCAGCATCTGATCGCACTCAAGGAGCTCGACTCCACCTACTCCGAGGTCGTGGCATCCGAGATTCGTCGCTGTGATGAACAGGAGTTCCTCCTCCGCCTCACGACGCAGACCGAAACCACCATCCCGAAAGAAGTTCTTCTCCCCGGCCGCGGAGAACCCTCGGATATCCTGTCCGAGGCCCTGACGGCGGTCATTGAGGGGGAGCATACCAAGGCGCTTTCCCTGGCGAACGAGGTGCTCGCGGCCCAGCCCGGAGACGTCCAGGCTCTGATCGTCAAAGGCCAGGCACTGGCCGGAATCGGCCAGACAAACGAAGCGATCGCCCTGTTCATGGCCCTGGCGGCGGAGCATCCCGATAGCACCGACGCCCATTTTCACCTGGGAAACCTGTTCCTCGGTCTCGACCAGCTCTCCGATGCGCTCGACGCCTTCGACCGGGTCCGGCGCCTCGATCCCTCATTCCCTTCAATAGATGCAAATATTCAAAGTCTGCAGGAGCGGCTCGGCCGCGCCCCGGCGCCACGAAAGGATCAATGATGGCATCCCGGCTCCTCTCCTTCGGCATCCGGCTGAAGCTCACTCTTCTCATTCTCCTCATGGCCCTCCTGCCCGTCGGATTTCTGGGCTGGCAGGCGTTCAACGAGCAGAAGCGGGTCATCACCGAAGAGGTCACCCGCAGCCATCGCGAGCTTTCGAATATGCTTGCCCACGGCATCTACGAAAACCTCGAGTACACGCGACGGCTCCTGACGACGATCTCGGATCTGGACACCGTGAAGAACCTCCGCGCCGTCGAGTCCCGGGATTTCTTCGCGGCGCTCGTGAAGTATTACCCGTTTTTCAAGCTGATCTACCTGGTCGATGCCGAGAAGAACGTGATCGCATCGACGAATCCCGATGCCGCCCTTCCGGCCGACTGGCGGTTCACAAACGCCATCAAACGCAGCTACCAGGGCTCGCTCTCGGAAGTCTACCCTTCGGCAGAGGGCAACCCCTGCATGACCCTCGAGGCCGTCATCAAGAGCCAGGAGAAAGGCGTGATCGGCGTCCTGATTGCCGAGGTCGATCTCGTGTATATCCGCGAACTGCTGAAAACCGCCCTGAAGCGCTCGAAATCGCAGGGTCTCGTCCTCGACGAGGCCGGCGCGGTGATCGCCCGCTCGTCCGATGACGTGAAAACCCTGGCCATCATGGGAACGGAAGCCGTCGACAACGACATCACCGGGGTGCGCGACATCGGCGGCGAGCGCAATCTCATCACGGCCATCTCGCTCAAGAAGTTCGATTTCTACCAGGCCCCCAACTGGACCATCATCCTGCAGATCCCTGAACGGCAGGCGTTCATGGCCGCCTACGAGCTTCGTGAGCGCGTGTTCCGGCTGCTGCTCCTGACAGCGTTCATCGCCCTGCTGCTGGCCGTCCTGCTCGCAAACTCGCTGATCTCACCCCTGCTCAACCTCATCGATGGGGCCCGACACATCGGACGCGGTGATTTCGACCACGAGATCACGCCCCGGTCCCAGGACGAGATCGGCGAACTGACCGCCACCTTCGATGAAATGCGCGTCAACCTGCGCCAGACGAAGGCCGATCTCGACTACCGCATCACCCAGCTTTCGACGCTGTATGAGGTCGGCAAGGCGATCAGCTCGATTCTCGACTTTACCCAGCTCCAGCACATGATTCTCGAGACGGTCGTCCGGGTCATCAAGGCGGAGAAAGGCTCGCTCATGCTCCTCGACGACTCGGAGAAGACCCTGTCGATCGGCGTCGCAGTCGGCCTGGCCGAGAACGTCCAGCGGGAAACGCGGATCGGGATTGGGGAACCGGTCGCCGGCTGGGTCGTCGAGTCAGGCCAGCCGCTGTTCGTCGAGGATGTCGAGAGCGACCACGCGTTTCTGGCGATCAAGAAGGGCCACATCCAGCGAGGAACGCTGATGTCGGTACCGCTCAAGGCGAAGGAGAAACTGCTCGGCGTGCTCAATGTTTCCCGCTCCGTGCCACACTCGTTCAGCCAGAAGGATTTCGAGCTGTTCCTGAATCTGTCGAACCAGGCGGCCATCGCGATCGAAAACGCCCGCCTCTACCGCTATGCCGTCACCGACGAGATGACACGATTGTATAACCATCGCTATTTTCAGCAGCGTCTCGACGAGGAGCTGTTGCGCGCCGACCGGTATGAGAGCCGCGTTTCGCTCATCATCCTTGACGTTGACCATTTCAAGAAGTTCAACGACACCTACGGCCACCCCGAAGGGGATCGCGTGCTCAAGACCGTCGCCCGGCTGATCGAGAAAAACGTCCGCGAGGTGGACATCCCGGCCCGGTATGGAGGCGAGGAGTTCGTCGTCATCTGCCCCGAAAAAGACGGGGACGGGGCGATGGTGCCGGCAAACCGCATCAGAACGGCTATCGAGGAGTTCGACTTCCGCATCAACGGGCAGCACGTCCCGATCACGGTCTCGCTCGGCGTCGCCAGCTATCCCGACCAGGCGCGCACGAAGGGCGAACTGGTGATCTCTTCGGATACCGCCCTCTATTATTCCAAGGAGAACGGAAGAAACCGCGCATCCCTGTTCGACCCCGCGATGAAGAGCGAGGAGATGCTGGAAAAAAAGCGGAAGAAAAAAGAGGAAAAGGAGAAGGACAAGGCATGATGGTCGCGCTGACCGTCGACGATCTGTTCGCCATGGCGATCGAGCTCGAACGCAACGGAGCCACTTTCTACGCCCGGGCCGCCGCCTCGGCTGCCGGCCGGCCCCATGCCGGGCTGCTCCACCGCCTGGCCGCCATGGAGCAGATGCACGAAAAGCGGTTTGCCGAGCTGCGAGCAGCCGTTGCCCAGGCCGGTAGTGCGGAGGCGACACTCGATCCTGCCGGGGAGCGAACGGCCTATCTGAAGGCTCTTGCCGACACACGGGTCTTTCCCGTGACCGCACCGCCCGCCGATGAACTGGGAACGGCATCGGACTTCGCGGGCGCCCTCCGGTTCGCGATCGATCGGGAGAAGGATTCAGTCGTCTTTTACGAGACCATGCAGGAGCTGGTGCCTCTTCACCAGGGCCGGGAGCAGATCCGGACCATCATCGCCGAAGAGCTGGGTCACGTGCACCTCCTGACCGCCGAGCTCGCCTGCCTGATGAATAATAACGCATAATATGGAAGCGGCAACTGCGCCGGTCCGGCCGGTTTCGTTCCTCCTGTCCGCATCCGAGCTCGACTCCTGGCTCAAACGCCTCTCCGGCAGCTTCGAGATGCTCGGCCCGACCCGTCGCCCCGGTCGCGGCCGGTTCTCGGGGACGGATGTCGTCCGGTATGGCCCGATCACCCGGTCCGACGAGATCGTCTGGGACCGCAAATCCGATTTTTCCCCGAAGGAAGCCGTTTTCCCCCCCTCGGAAACGATGCTCGAGTTTTCGGGCGACGAAACCCGGCTGCCGGCCCCCCCGGCCGCAAAACCCGCCCTGATCTTCCTGCGCGCCTGTGATATTCACGGGATCGACCGGCTCGACGCCATCTTCCTCGTGAACGGTCCCTGGTCGGACCCCTATTACCTGCGTCGTCGCGAGCGCATCCGGTTCATTCTTCTCGAATGCTCCAGGCCGTTCGAGAACTGTTTCTGCAAAGCGATGGGCACCAACCGGACCGAGGCCTGGCATGCCGCCGTGCGCCGGGAGCCGGACGGGTCCTACAGCATCGCCGTCCGCCCCGACGATCTGCGTGCCGCGCTTCCCGAAACCGGCCGTCAGACGAACTATGAGCCGCGCGGCGTCGAAACGGATGCGGTCGCGGTGCGGCTTCCCGACCCAGACCAGCTCGAGCGGGCCATCCGCGAGAAGGACTTTTTTCACCACGAGATGTGGGATCAATATCACACACGATGTATTGCCTGCGGCCGATGCAACACGAGCTGCGTGACCTGCTCGTGCTTCGCCGTCCAGGATGTGGCCTTCACTGAGGACGAACGGCTCGGTGAGCGCCGCCGGGTCTGGACGGGCTGCCATCTGGACCGGTTCGCCGACATGGCTGGGGGCCACCGGCTGCGCGAAAAGCACGGCGACCGGATGCGGTTCCGGACGATGCACAAGATCCATGATTTCAAGCGGCGGCTGGGACGGTACATGTGCGTCGGCTGCGGCCGCTGCGATGACCAGTGTCCGATGTACATCTCGCTCTCAACCTGCATCAATCGTGTCACCGACGCGATCGCGACGGGAGGGAAACCGTGAACACCCGCACCTGGCTGCCCCGCCCCGTGAAGATCCTCGATGTCAGGCCCCAGAACGCGACGGACATGACCCTGTTCTTCGAAAACCCCTCGGACACTCCGGAGCCGGGCCAGTTCTACGAGGTCTCGCTGCCCCGCATCGGCGAGGCCCCGATCTCGATCAGCGACTTCGCCCCCGGCCATATCGAGATGACGGTTCGAGCCATCGGCCCGCTGACGGCGGCCCTGTGCGCCCGGAAGCCCGGCGAACGGATCCACGTGCGCGGGCCCTACGGGCGCGGGTTTCCCGTCGAGACGTTCCGGGGGCGATCTCTCGTGATCGCTGCCGGCGGCACGGGAACCGCCCCGGTGAAGAGCTTGATCCGCATCCTCGCAGCCCATCCCGAGTCGGCCGCCCGCAT
>DATCTT010000158.1:0-8806 GCA_036567845.1 Candidatus Ozemibacteraceae bacterium
ACGAAGGCCAGCCACCAGAGGAAGATCACAAGCCGCGAATAATCGTAGGCGTGGTAGAGAAAGGTCGCCGCCATCAGCAGCAGAAACAGGAGCAGTGACGTCTTGAACTGGAGCAGAAGTTCATCCAGGCGGAACAGGAGCAGCTTTCGTTCGTATCCCCCGCGCCAGACCAGCAGCAGATGCCAAATGACGACGGCCGCTCCTACGAGCAGCCCATACTGCACGGGGTTGCGAAGATAAGGTTCGACGTGGAACAGGAGTTCCGAGGTGCGGAGGGCATAGGCCAGCCAGCCGGATAAGCACAGGGCCAGCGTGTCGGCAAGGAAGTTCAGCATGCGCCGTCACATGCGCGGTCAGTCCCGCTCCCCGAGCGAGCGGAACAACCGGTACCAGAGGAAGCTGACGGCCAGGGAGGTCAGCGTCGCGAGCACGGAGTAGCGCAGCCCGGGCCCCTCGCCGCCGGCCAGTTTCAGCTCTGCGGTCTGAACCCGGGCATCGGCGCCGTCCCGGGACGAATCCAGGGGGCGGGCAATGCGCACGTCGGTCGTCACGACCGGCTCGATCTGGGGCGGCTCGACCACCGGCGGAGACGCATTCCCCGTCTCGGAAGAGGCCGAGCCAGCCGCCTGCCGCACGGAAGCAGGGGGTGCCGCCGCCACGCTCGTGATCGGCGGGACCGGCGGCCGGCTTTCCAGCGAGGCTGATGTCAAGGGTTCTCCCGGCTTGATCGGCGGATGTCCCTCCGCCTGAAACTCGATCAGATCCGCGAGCTCCTCGCAAAAACTCTCGAGAACCTCACGCTGACTGCGGGGAAACGTGACCCGGGTGATGTTCTGCGGCGAGGAGCGCGGCGTGAACGTCAGCGTGTAGCCACGCCGGCTCTGAAAATACAGGATGGACTGGACGTCCCGGCGCGGCAGGAGGGCGACGACCGCTTCCTTTCCGTATTCCCGGGTATGAAAAAGAATGGTGCGGTCCGTCAGGACCATCCACAGCTCACCAAGCCGCCCAATCATGCCGGAAGCGGACGCAATGCACTTTTGGACCGTCTCTCCTTCGGCAAGGTAGAGCCGGAGGTCGCGGGAAACGTCTTCGGGCAGGCGCGGCACCGTATTCATCGGCCTCATCCTAGCGCAATCCTCCCCCATCGGCAAGTCTCTCCGGGGCATGGTATAATCGGCGCCCATGAGCACGTCATCCGATCCCGGCCCGGCCGAAACAGTCCCTGCCCCCGCCTTTCCAGACCAGCTCTGGGAGCAGCGGTTCTGGCTTTTGCTCACCTTTTTCTGGCTCATCCGCCTCGCCATGGGGATGACCCTCGAACTCTCCCCGGATGAAGCCTACTACTGGGAACTCGCCCGGCGGCCCGACTGGTCCTATTTTGACCACCCGCCGCTGGTGGCCTGGATGATCGCCGCGTTCCGGCACCTGCTCGGGGACACGCCGCTGGCCGTCCGGCTTCCCGTGCTCATCACCCTGCCAGTCGTCTGCCGTGCCCTGTATCTGATCGGGCGCGACACCCTGAACGACCCTGCGGCTGGCCTTCTCGGCTCGCTTCTGGTGCATCTGACCCCGGCCGGCATGGCCCTCGGCCTCATCACCACGCCCGACACACCGCTCGCCCTGTTCTGGAGCATCGGCATGGTCGTCTTCCTCGCCGCACTGCGCACGGATGCCACGGCCTGCTGGCTCGTCACCGGCATCTGCCTGGGATTCGGCGCGCTCGGGAAATATAATATGATATTTTTCGTACCCGCCGTGGCGGTCGTCATCCTCGCCTTTCCGGCGTATCGGAGCCGTCTCGTGACGGGCCGGTTCTGGCTGATGGTCATCCTCGCCGCGATCGGAACGCTGCCGATCCTGTACTGGAACTCCCGTCATGACTGGGCTTCCTTCCGGTTCCAGTTCGCCCACGGGTTCAAGCCCAGCCCCAAAAATATCCTATCGAATATCGGAGAGTTCCTCGGTGGCCAGATGGGCACGATCGGCCCGTTCCTGTATCCCGTCTTCTGGTGGGTCGCGTTGCGCGGCCTGGTGGACGGCTGGCGGAGAAACGACCCCGGCCGGGTCTTCCTCGCCCTGCTGGCGCTTCCGATGATGCTCTTTTTCGTGCGCCGCGGCCTCTCTTCGAAGGTCGAGGCCAACTGGCCACAGATCGCCTACCTCAGCCTCATGCCGCTCGCAGCCGAGTGGCTTCTCGCGGTCCCGGCGGCCAGACGCTCCCGCATCCTCTGGGTCGTCGGCCCCTCTGCCGCGCTTGCTCTGCTCGTCACGGTTCAGGCGATGACGCTCATCCTACCCCTGCCTCCCCGCGCCGACATCTCGATCCGCCTTCACGGCTGGCAGACCATGGGCGCAAAACTGCGCGAGATCGATGCGGTGACAGGGCATACGCATCTGTTCGTCGGCCAGGGAGGGCCGCTCACGGCCCTGGTCTCGTTCTACGGCAACCTCCCCCCGGAGCGCATCGCCGAAGTGCATGGCAAGGGCAACTGGCGGTTCTGGTGGGCCGGGCGGGAACCCGCATCGGGCTCGAACGCCATCTATGTCGATGAAGGCCGCTTTTCCGAAGCCCTCGGTTTCGGCAAGGCCTACACCACGATTCTCGCTTCGGAAACCCTGCCCGTCGTTTCGCACGGGCGCCTGATCCGGACGCTCACCTTCACGCCACTCCGTGGATACCGGGGTGGCGTGCGGTTCGAGATGGGCCGGGGGGATGATCCAAACTGAACGGGGAAGACACGCGTGCATCCTGTGAACCATGAATTCGACTGCCGCCATTTTCGTGGCGACAAGCCCTGCGCCTACTGCTGCGGCCGCGCGTGCGGCCCGCTCACCGGCCAGCCGGCCGTCTGCGGCCGGTATGAACCGATCGCGCACCGTACCCTCATCATCAAGCTGGGAGCGCTCGGCGACGTCGTGCGCACCACAACGCTCCTTCCGGCCATCCACCGGAAAATCCCCGGAACCGCAATCACCTGGATCACCCAGCCCGGTGCGGTGCCGCTCGTCCAGAACAACCTCGTCTGGAAGATCCTGCCCTGGAGCTTCGAGACAGCCCTGTGGGCCGAAACCGTCGCCTGGGATCTGGTGATATGCCTCGACAAGGAGGAGGGTCCGACGGCGCTCGCCACGAGCGTTCCGGCCCGTGAACGCCACGGATACGGCAGAAACCGGAACGGTCTGCTGCGTCCTCTGTCGGAGGCGAGCGAGCGGCTGTTCCTGCTCGGGATCGACGATGAGGAGAAGTTCCGGCGCAACACCACGACCTACCCCCGGCTGATCGCCGACGCCTGCGAACTCGGCTGGGGGCCGAATCCCTACGTCCTCCCCGTAACGACAGCGGAGCGTTCCTGGGCCGAAGGCCCCGCGGCTTCGTTCGCCGGGAAGCGAGCCGTCGGCCTCCATCTCGGTTCCGGAGAAGGATTCGCCGGGAAATGCTGGCCCGTCGAGAGGTTCACAGAGCTGGCGCGCCGCCTCCTGGCCGCGGGCTGCGCCCCGGTCTTCCTCGGTGGAAAGCGCGAATCCGCCGCGTATGAGCGGGTCCGGGAAATGGCCCCAACCGGAAGCCAGTTTCCCGGCTGCGAGTTCTCTCTGCGTGAATTCATCGCGCTGACCTCGAAGCTTGACGTCATGGTCTCGGGGGACTCTCTCGCCATGCATATCGCGATCGGAACGGGCGTTCATGCCATCGCCCTGTTCGGATCGACGACCGAGCGCGAAATCGAGTATTACGGCCGGGGCGAGTCCCTCGTCGGCCGGGTTCCCTGCTCGCCCTGCTTCCGGCGGGTCTGCCCGACGCACGAGGAGTGCATGCAGCAGATCACCGTCGATGAGGTGTTCGCTGCCGTCACCCGCGGCCTGGAACGGAAAGGATAGTCCCATGACCATCGAAGCCCTGCGCGGCCGCCGCCTTCTGGTGCTGCTGCCCACCTACAACGAGGCCGGCAACCTGTTCCGTCTCATCGGCGAGCTGCTGGCCCTCGATCCGGCGGTCGAGGTGCTGGTGATGGACGACCAGTCCCCGGACGGCACGGGCCGGATGGCCCAGGATCTGGCTACCTCCAACCCGCGTGTTCATGCCGTTCTCCGACCGCCGCCGCGCGGCAGGGGTCTCGCCGGGCGCGACGGATTCACCTGGTTCCAGAACCACCCGGAATACGACCTCCTGGTCGAAATGGACGCGGACTTCTCGCACCAGCCGAGGTTCATCCCCGCGATGGTGGCCGCGCTCGATCATGCCGACGCCGTCACCGGCTCGCGGTTCGTCGCGGGGGGCGGGGAAACCGGCCGCACGCTCGGCAGGCAGATCACCTCGCTGTTCGCCAACGCCTATCTGCGCTTCATCTTCCGCACCCGGGTGCGCGACTGCACCTCCGGATTCCGCGCTTTCACGCAGCGGGCTTTCCGGGGAATCGATTTCACGTCCTACCGGTCCGTCGGCCCGACGATCGTGACCGAACTGTTGTTCGATCTCCAGCGGCGCGGGAGACGGATCTCCGAGGTGCCGATCCTGTTCGAGGACCGGGTCTGGGGGGAATCGAAACTTTCACCGGCGATTCTCGCGAAGAGTCTCTGGTTTCCGCTGGTGTTGAGGTTCGGCAGGCTGTTTGGCCCCCGGCTCACTCTCCGCCGATCTCGTGACTGATCAGCTGTTTGAGCTTCGAGAACAGCAGATACAGCATGAACAGCAGCCCCAGCTGCATCACGAACAGGGCCATGAACAGCAGGCGGGTGATGAACCGCTCGGTCGTCACGATCGAGAGCAGCATCCCGACCGTATCGGAAGCGGACATACTCCGAACCGCATCCGGTGTCACCACTCCGGAGTAAGACTGGGCCGCCATGATGAAGCTGCCGAGCACGAGGAGGAACGCGACGGCGACGAACAAAAAGCTGATGACGCGCAGGCGGCGCTCGAGTCGCTCATTATGAGACATGGCTTGCTCCTTGGCGGGGTGGTCGGATTGCTGCATTATAGAAACCGCGCGGACTTCTGTCAAACAAGCCTGTTCTCGGCCCCGGCGCCCGCCCCCTTTTTTATATCACAGCATATTTCACGGAGGTTCTCATGAAACGGTGTTACGTATTCATGGCTCACGGCTTCGAGGAGATGGAACTGACGATCACCGTCGACATGCTCCGGCGGGCCGGTCTCGAAACACGGACCGTCGCCCTCGGCGAGGATACGGCCCCCGTGACCGGTTCACGAGGCATCGCGATGGTTCCCGATCTTTCCTTCGATCAGCTGCAGGAAGGCGAGGCAGAATGGTTGATCCTGCCCGGAGGCGCCGAAGGGACCCGCAGGCTGGCCGCGGACGAGCGGCTGCTTTCCCTGCTCCGGCGCCAGGTGAAGGCGGGCCGCCGCATCGCGGCAATCTGCGCCGCCCCGACCGTCCTGGTGAAGGCGGGCATCGCAGAGGGTCATACCATGACCTCGCATCCGTCGGTGCGGGAAAAAATGGAAGGCGTGACCTACAGCGACCGGCGAGTCGTCGCAGACGGCCTCTTCATCACCTCACAGGCCGCGGGGACCACCTTCGAGTTCGCCGCAGCGATCATCGCCGCCGAGAAGGGCCAGACGGCTGTCGCCGAGGTCAACGCGGGCGTCCTTGCCCCGCTCCCCTGAAGCCGTACCCGGAGCAAGGGCAGGGGCAGGCTTTCAACCCGCTCCACGGAGCGGGGACATCCCATCACGCCAGCATATCCGACGATCTTTCCTTCGGACCGTCCCATCTATCGGCTGCGCCATCTGCGGATGAGGCGTTCCCGCCCCAATCTGTCAGTGGGCCGCGACCGGAACGTCGTCCTCGAGCTTGAACTGCGGATTGATGACCAGTTTGAAGAACTTGGCATTCAGCCGGTCGGAGAGGAAGTTGTTCAGGTCTTCGGAGCATTTGATGAGGGTCTCCCACTGGGGAACCTTGATCTGCTTGCCGCACAGCGAGCAGTTCATGACGCCCTTCAGCTCCTCGATCGACTTGTGACTGACGTTCAGGACGTTGCGGCACAGAGAGCAGGTGAGGGTGAAATAAAAGGGCAGCCGGTCGATACGTTCGAGCATTCTGTTTCTCCTTGTATATATTCTTATTTATACATATTCGTGAAACCGGTCAGTATCCCAGATCGGCGTCGACGAGGTGGATCGAGATCGGCGTCAGCCTCGGCCGGCGCTCCAGGATGACCGTGACGTTGCACATCCGCTGCGGGGAGGAGCAGCCATCCGGAGCCGGACACGGACGATCGTGCGCGCAAGGGGTCTGGGCACCGATCCGGCGGGCATTCTTCGGGCAGGCGTCCTGTTTGATCCGGCGGATCGCCGCTGGGACGTCAGCGGCAACTTTGTTGCGGCCCGCGACGATGACGACCCGGCCCGGACCGAATGTCTGGCTGGCAACGCGGTTTCCGACACCATCGATATTCACGAGTTTACCATCGGCGGTCACGGCATTGGTTCCCGTCAGCAACACGTCGGCCGTGAGGCCGGCACGCCGGACCCGCGCCTTTTCGACATCGTCGAGGGCGGGCGCATACGGGTCGTTGATGGGATTGCCCCGCCCGGCCAGCTTCCGATACAGGTCCAGCTGGTCGCAAGTGACGGAGCCGCAGCGGTTCACGACGGCAGACACGGGAATTTCAGCGAGAACGGCCGCGACAGCCTCATCAGGAGTCGGATGAACCACCGCTTCGAAACCGTGTTCGCGAAGCTTCTCCGCAACGGCACTCAGACGAACGGTTTCCATAAATACACTCCATTCTATTTTGTAGCTCCGCCTAGGCATCCCCGGTTTCAGGGGCGGCAGGGAAACTCCGACAACCTATACCCCGTACGGCGGCCGCCGTCAATCCCGGGCAACGGCGGTGTGTTACCATGAGAATCGGAATCGACCGGTCCCGGGCCGGTGTTCGGGAGGAAGCATGAAAAGCTATCGAAAAGAACTCTGGTTCAACATTCATGGACGGCGGGCATTCGTAAACATCACCCGCGATATCGAGAAATGCCTGAAGGAAAGCGGCATCCAGGAAGGCTTGTGCCTGGTGAACGCGATGCATATCACGGCCAGCGTCTTCATCAACGACGACGAAAGCGGCCTCCATCAGGATTTCGAGATCTGGCTCGAAAAGCTGGCTCCCGAAAAGCCCTATTCCCAGTACCGCCACAACGGCTCAGAGGACAACGGCGATGCGCATCTCAAGCGCACGATCATGGGCCGCGAGGTGGTGGTGGCCGTCACGGCCGGCAACCTCGACTTCGGCCCCTGGGAACAGATCTTCTACGGCGAGTTCGATGGGAACAGGAAAAAGCGGGTCCTGGTCAAGATCATCGGTGAATGAACCGGCGCCGGCAGCGGTTGTGGCCGGCTTGAAATCCGGAGCCGGGAACCGTACACTGGGGCCGCGTGATTTCCCCGCGCCGGGGCATCT
Organism: Candidatus Ozemibacteraceae bacterium; assembly: GCA_036567845.1. Taxonomy (GTDB): domain Bacteria; phylum Muiribacteriota; class Ozemobacteria; order Ozemobacterales; family Ozemobacteraceae; genus MWAR01. Next base: position 7,426 of record DATCTT010000158.1, read on the forward strand.
CAACCGAACTCTCAGGAGGAAACGCCATGACCGCAACCGCTTCGAAGGTGTACACGCTCGGCCTCCGCGCGAAGGGGCCCGCCGACAGCCACGCCGCGAAAATCGCGAGACTGGCCCGGGCAATGGGTATGGACACCTTCGACTGGAAGAACAAGCTCGTCGCCGTGAAGACCCATTTCGGCGAGCGCGGCAACTCCTCGTTTCCCCGCCCGCATTACCTGCGCCCCCTCGTGGATATCGTGAAGGCGGGAAACGGCAAGCCGTTCCTGGCCGAGACCGCCACGCTGTACACCGGCAGCCGCAGCAATGCGCCCGATCATCTCATGACCGCCATCCAGCATGGTTTCGGCACCGAAGTCACCGGCGCCCCCGTCTTCATCTGTGACGGACTGACTGGCCGGGATCACCAGATGGTGAAGATCGACGGCCGCCACTGCAAGGAAGTATCTGTCGCCAGCGGCATCCACGAGGCAGACGCGCTCGTGGTGCTGTCGCATTTCAAGGGCCATGAAGTGACCGGCTTCGGCGGGGCGATCAAGAATCTCGGCATGGGCTGCTGCTCGCGGGCAGCCAAGCTGGTGATGCATACGGCGATCCGCCCCAGCGTAATTCCCGACATCTGCGTCCGGTGCAAACGCTGCTTCTCCTGGTGTTCAGCCGGCGCAATCGGCCAGCCCACCCCGGACGGCCCGGTCGTCATCGATCCGCAAAAGTGCCGGGGCTGCGGCGAGTGCCTCATGGCCTGCCTGGTGGGCGCGATCCGCATCAACTGGAGTTCGGATGCGGGAAACGTCACCGAAAAGATGGTGGAGCACGCGTTGGGCGTCCTCCAACCCAAGCGCGGCGCCGCCTTCTTCGTTAATATTCTGATGAATATCGTTCCGCTGTGCGACTGCTACGGTTTCACCGATGCACCGATCGTCCCCGACATCGGCTTCGCGGCATCGACGGATCCCGTGGCCCTCGACGCCTGCTGCCTCGATCTGGTGAACGCCCAGGCGGGCCTGCAGAACACCGCCCTGCCCAAGGGTCATGCGCCGGGCGAGGCGAAGTTCGCCTGCATTCACGATGAGATCGACAACGAGGCGCAGCTGCGACATGCCGTCGAGATCGGGCTCGGAAACAGGTCCTATGAGCGGATCAGCCTCGACTGAGATCCCGGCACGCACGGCCGCCAGCGTGACCCCGCCTCCTCCAGACACCCCTGCCGAAGAGAAGGCGCTCTCGCCGCTTCTCCAGCAGTATGTCGACCTGAAGGCCGAGAATCCGCACGCCCTGCTCCTGTTCCGGTGCGGTGACTTCTACGAGACCTTTTTCGAGGACGCCGTCGTCGCGGCCCGCGAACTGCAGATCACCCTGACGGCCCGCGGCCGGGCCGGCG